>JBBIPG010000053.1:0-16271 GCA_037442925.1 Candidatus Fraserbacteria bacterium
GAGAAAAGGAACCATAGTTGGGGCAGTCTGGGTTGAGGCAAGGGCGTTTCTTGAAGATCCGCATGATAGATCACCGTAACCATCTTAGCTTACCTCACCCTTAACTGCACACATCAGGGAGACTACCTAGCTATGATCAATGAGATCAAAGGATCCCCCTTAGTGGATGAGCAGGCACGGACGTGGGCGAATAGGATGCAAGAGCTGTTTAAGTCCTTTAAGCATGAGGCGGGAGAACGTACTAAGGCTTGGGAGCACTTACGGCAGGAGTTCGAAAACGCATTCTGGGAGATCCCTATTACATTCCTGAGGATCAGGCAGATGAAGTAGGAGAAATCGCGAGGAAGCTCCACATTGCTCATGCCTGTAGTGTTATCATCGATGTGGTGAATTTCCCAACGTTTTTGCCGTCTCCCCGCTCGCGGCGATTCCAGGTGGGCTCGGAGGAGGTAATTGGGGAATGCTTCCTGGTGCCACACGAAGATCCTAAAGAGTGGGCCTCGGGTAAGATCGCAAGGTTCCCGCTGCACAGATGCAAGTTTGAGGACTTTGAGATCCGCTATGCCCAAGTTGTGCTGATCAACACCGCAGAGGACAGGGGTACAGCCCAGTACGTCTTCGACAAGTTCCATAAGGAGTGCGCACGACAGAGAATTCAGCTTACGAAGAGGCCAGGAGGGTGGTAATGGACTATGATCGTCGCGTCCGGATCCCCTTGGATAGAGCGGAACTCATCTCAAAATTCCGTTGAGGCACACCATAAAGCAGGCAATCGTCAGGAACGCCCGGTAGATGTGTGCTCTGCGCTCATAGCGGGTGGCTAACCTCCGCCAGTTGTTCACCCAGGCAAAGGCCCGCTCTACCTTCCATCTCTGCCGGCTCACCGGGTGCACCTTGGCCGGTCTGCCCCGTCGACGCCGCTTGCGCTTCCGCTGCTGGCGTTCCGGAATGGAAGGGGTGATCCCACGCTTCCTCAGCTGACGGCGCAGCGGACGCGAATCATACCCCACATCTGCCGCCAACTGCTTCGGTCGTTGCTTGGGACGCCCTCTGCCTCGTTTCACCCAGATCCGATCCACCGTCTGCAAGGCCACTTTCTTCTCGTTTACCTGAGCGCCGGTGAGGGTGAAAGCCAGAGGCCGACCCGCTCCATCGACGATCAAGTGGCGCTGGCTTCCCTTGCCCTTATGCCCGTAGCCGACGGCATCTCCCCCTTTTTTGCCGGAACGAAGCTGCCATCGAGAAACGCTTGCGCCCATTCGAGCTTTCCTTGTCTATCCAGGGTGCTCAAGAAGGCGCGCCAGATCTGCTCCCAAGTGCCGTCCGCTTCCCAGGCAGCCAGGCGTCGCCAGCAGGTGGAGTCGTCGCCATAGCGCTCCGGCAGATCGTTCCAGGGAATGCCGGTGCGCAGCACGTAGAGGATGCCATTGAGGACCCGGCGGTCGTCAGCGCGGGGCCGACCCCGGCGCTTGGGAGGAGGCAGAAGGGGTTGGAGGAGTGCCCATTGCTCGTCGGTCAGATCGCGGTTCATGCCGAGAGCATACCTTCATCTCTACCCCACCGTCAATTTTGAGATAGCTTCAAGGTTACTTCCTTGATATGTACCTCTGTCTTTGTGAAGTGAGAAGAGTATGTAAAGCTGGCGCAAAGGTCGCCTTTGTAGTAGGAAACGCACAGTACGGTGGCGAGCCCATCTTAGTTGATAAGCTTACAGCGGAAGTCGGAGAACAAGCAGGATTAACTTGCGAAAAACTTCTGGTAGCGCGGTATCGGGGTAACAGTGCTCAGCAGATGAAGAGGTATGGGCGCAACCCTGCCCGCGAGAGCATCGTAATCTTTCACAAAGATTGACAGATGACTCTGGAAATCGCGCTGGTGTTTGCCATCATCGTTCTGGCTCTGGTGATCTTTGCTTTAGAACTCTTTTCAGTGGATTTTGTGGCGTTTGGGATCATGGCGCTCTTCCTGGCTCTGGCGTCCGCCCACATCCTTCCCCTCGACATGCAGGATGTCCTCTCCGGCTTCAGTAACCCGGCCACGATCACGGTCTTGGCCATGTTCATCTTAAGCGGAGGCATCTATCGCTCCGGAGCCATCCATCTCTTGGCTCGACGAGTCACTCGCTTGGCAGGCGACAGCGAGATCCGACAGCTTCTCACTGTGATGCTCATCGTGGGGCCGATCTCGGCGTTCATCAACAACACGGCGGCAGTGGCCATTCTCATCCCAATGGTAATTAGTCTGGCCCGCGAGAAGAAGAGGGCTTCCTCGAAATTGCTCATTCCCCTCTCGTACACGTCACAACTGGCCGGAGTCATCACCCTCATTGGCACATCTACGAACATCCTCGCAAGCTCGCTGGCGCAGAAGCTCGGGTTGGGTGCCTTCGGCATGTTCGAGTTTTCCAAAATTGGCTTGATGATCTTCGCCACCGGAGTGCTCTATCTTCTTCTGATCGGCCGCCACCTGGTCCCCAACCATCGCACCGAAGAGCGGCTGTACAGGCCGCCAGACAGTTGCAGAACAAAGACAGCCCTGTCAGAATCAGTGAAGGGAAGAGGTGCCTAGAAAAGCGATGGCCCAACTGGTAGAAATGGCTGTATGGCTCATCCCGCTTGCCATCTTCGTCGCCGTGCTCGTGGTGGGCTATCTCGTTCGAGCCGCCCTATATCGGCTGCTGACCCGCTGGGCGCAGAAGAGCGCGACGCAGCTGGACGACATCATCATCGCGACGACAAAGCTGCCCTCGCTTCTTTGGATCCTCATCCTCGGTGCTTTGATCACGTTACAGACGGTGGAAATCCCTGAGCGCTTGGACCTAATCATCGATAAACTACTGGTAGCCCTGCTGATTCTCTCCTTGACCCTGGTGGCAGCACGGTTGTTGGTGGCTGTGATTCAACAGTATGCATCGCGCCTGCCGGTCGAGTCGGCCCTGCCTATGACGGGCCTTACTCAGACCCTCACCCAGTGGGCTGTGATCATCATCGGAGTTCTCATTCTGCTTAGCACACTGGGCGTCAACATCACTCCGCTGCTCACGGCTTTGGGCATCGGAGGCCTAGCCGTGGCCCTGGCGTTGCAAGACACTCTCTCCAATCTCTTTGCGGGCTTGCACGTGATCCTCGCCCGACAGATCCATCCCGGCCAGCGCATCCGGCTCGACTCCGGTGAGGAGGGCTACGTCGTTGACATCGGCTGGAGAAGCACCACGCTGCGCACTCCGTCGAATCACTTGGTCATCATCCCCAACACGAAGCTGGCAGGCAGCATCGTCACCAATTACAACATGCCGGATCCGCCCGTCAATATCGTCATACCCGTGGGAGTGAGTTACGACTCCGATCCCGAGCACGTCGAGCAAGTGCTAAAAGACGAAGCAAACAAGATGATCCAGCAACTGCCCGGTTTTATAAGAGATTTTGAGCCCATCGTTCGCTTCCAATCTTTTGGTGACTTCTCGCTCAATTTCACACTGATTGTTCGGGTGGAAAATTTTGATGTGCAGTTTGACGTCTGGGGCGAGATCCATAAGCGGATCTTCAAGCGCTTCCAGCAGGAGGGCATTGAGATCCCATTCCCTGTCCGCACCGTGTTTCTCAAAGACAGCCCGGGCCCTCTGGGTAGAGCGAAGATCCAACAAAAAGAGGGCCACTGATCTTTTCTTTGCCACACGCTGGGGAGAGCGATTCTAGGGTAAGCGGCCCTCGTTCACGTACCTCGTCAGCTCGCTTACGCTGAGGTTCTCGATGCCCAGCTTGTCTAATGTCCTGCCGCGCCGCCAGTAATCCGTCCGATGAATGATGCAGGAGAGATGAATCAAAGCCTCGATCCCGCGCGTGGAGACGCCGTAGCGCTTACCCAACGACGCCATCGGCACTAAGCTCATCGGGACGTCTTCAAAGATGTAGCGGTGTTCTAGGCGGTTCGGAGCACTGATTCCATAATAGCCGGGGTTGGCATGAACGGCCTCGTAGAGATCTGCTCCACTGGCATCGTACGCCATCTTGAGCCATTCCATTGCCGTCATGGCTCGAATCCCCAAGGCCGCGGCAATCGTGACTCGCTCGCGGTCGAGGACCTCCAATACGCGTGCCGTCGAGGGCGTCACACCATCGATGTAGAATTGAAAATCGCCGCGAGTGGCTTCGATCCAACCGGCGTTGAGAATCGTCAACGCAGGATGGAAGATCGCGCCCATGTTGTCCAACCCTGTCTGAAGCACATTTCCCCCATCGACAAACTGTGGATAGGCCTCATGGATGACATCCAGTACGGCTTGTGTGCGTGTGGAGGGCAAAGCGGCCAGTGGGACAGCATCTTTGATGCTGAAGATGTGGGCTTGGGCTGGACCAGTGGAACGGCTGGCATAGATGAAGGTCTGCGCTTCCGCTACGGTCACATTTGCGGCGCCGTTGTGGTCTTTCAGCACTTTTGCGAATTCAATCGCTCCGCACGTCCGCCCTGGGTGCAGAATCACGATCTGACCGTCTCGCAGATAAGCAGCGCAAGCCTGGGCGATGTCGCGGTGAGCGGATGAAGGCAGTACGACCATGAGCACATCGGCGAACTGAACTGCCTTTTGGATGTCGGATGTAACGAGTGCAAGTTTGCCAAAACCTCGCGGACCACCGGGGTAACTATCCAGTTCGATGCCACGGCGAGCGCGGATGGTCTCGATGTGGGCAGCCGTGCGATTATACAGTGCTGTCTCATAGCCCATCAATGCCAGATGGGCAGCCATGGCTTTGCCGCCATGACCTGCCCCCATCACCGTAAATCGAGTCTTCGTCTTTTCCATATCGGATGTGTTCACCTCCACTTCGGGGAGTTCCGTGCAGACACTCATGGAGAATATTCACTCATCCCCTGGCAAAGGGCACCACTTACTTTGCTGCTGGGCTGGCCGTCCAGCCAAGACAACTCAAGAGGGAATCCGGGAAATACTTCCGCCACATGCGGTAATAGTATAACTCTTCTTTCGAGCGCAGTGTGACGCCGTGAGGAAGGGTCCGCTCCTCTTCGAATTCGCGATCGGACATCTCGCGTTCCGCTATCTGTTCGAAGACGAGCGCTGATCCGGCTCCGCGGGAGAATTTCTCTTTCGTACGCCACAGCACTTCCTCAGACAGCATACCCTCAAAGGCCGTTCGTAGCGCCCACTTCTCCACGCCATCCCGCTGCTTGAATTCCAGCGGCAAGTTGAATGCGATCTTGAGCAAATCGAGATCCAGATAGGGTTCACGCCCTTCCAGGCCATGGGCCATCGTCATGCGATCCACCCGTTGCAGATTGGAGTTGTGCAGAGCCGTAGTGATGCGTATGAGTTCGCGTGCGCGTTCTGGTTGGCTTAAGTCTTTCAGATAGTGATACCCACCGAAGAGTTCATCCGAACCTTCGCCTACCAGCACGACTTTCACGTATTCGCTGGCCAGCTGGGCGACAAAGTAATTGGCTATGGCACTGCGCACAAGGGCGAAATCAAACGACTCTAGGTGCCAAATCACTCTGGGGAGGATTCTTCGCATCTCCTGCTCCGTGAAAACGCGTTCATGATGCTGTGTCCCTAGAGATTCAGCTACAAGACGCGCATATGCCAGATCTGAGCTGTCCACCATTCCAACAGAGAAGGAATGCAAACTCTCAACATGGGGACGCATCAGCGCAGCGGCGAGACTGCTATCGAGTCCACCGCTGAGGAAGACGCCCACGGGCACATCCGCTACCAAGCGTTTCTCCACAGCCCTTCGTAAAGACACTTGCAGCGCGCGTAGGGGATCAGCCGGGACTTCTGATGTAGTGATCCAGCGTTCCAGGTCGAAATACTTACGGAAACCCTCGCGGCTGTGGAACCAGTGCCCCGCAGGGAACTCGTGGATTCGCGCCCGTAGGGGCAACAGGGCTTTCATCTCTGAGGCGAAATAGAGGCGACCATCTCGCTCGGCGTAGTAGAGCGGCTTCACCCCCAATGGATCCCGAGCCAACACGAGTTCGTCGCCGTCGAGAAGCGCGAAGGCAAACATACCGTCAAAACGCTGGACGCACTCCGGGCCCTCGTCTTCATACAGATGCAGCACGACTTCCGTGTCGCTGTGAGTCTTCAGGTGATGACCCTTAAGAGACTCGCGTAACTCTCGAAAGTTGTAGATTTCGCCGTTATACGCGATCCAGAGTCGGCCGTCCTCATTGGTCATGGGCTGGTGGCCGTAGGCCACATCGATGATGGAAAGGCGCGTGTGGCCGAGTGCCCCTCTCTTACAGTAGCGAATGTCCCTCTCATCGGGTCCGCGATGACGAATCTTCCGCAGCAGCCTTTCAATGGGAACTGCGGGTTCGCGGGGTCTCCTCTCCAGTTGAAAACTACCTACCAGGCCACACATAGAGCGTTCCCCTCTACTTCACTGAGCGACTACGTAACAGAATTGTGCGGAGCCGATCGGCCTCGCTCAGGGGTTTGCCCGTCATTGGATCAACTGCCTGGCATGCTCCGTCAACTATGCGAGTCATGATCTGACCCTTGGCCAGTGGATGCCCCTTGAGGTGAGGCGCGTCGAGAATGCCCAACCGCACGGCACGTGCCAGAGTCACGGGATCTGCCCAAGGATCTTTCGCCCTGGGAGCGGCGATCTCTTGAACTGCCGCTAGGGTGACCCTGGCTTCGGAGATGAGCTCGTGTTTGCGTTGCTGTACAACGGGGTCCGCGGTCATATCCGGTGCACCGCCCAGAGCGTTCTCAATGACCCGCCGGGCGATCTTGCAGCTTTGAATCAGCTCATCTGCGGTGGTGGCGTGATGGGCCTCTGGGAAACCCACGACGTGCACGATGTGGGGCTTTACAGCCATCTGCAAGTAGACGGAAGCCCCCAGATGCCCCTTCGCAAGATCAGGGTCTACCGGATGGCTTAACAACCCCGTGCGGGTCTGGCGGTAGATCCGGAAATCCTTGCTGGCTAAGGGCTCAGTCAGCTCGATGCACGCGAGAACCTTCGCAAGATCCATGCGATCCGAGAGCCCACCGGGGCAGTTGAACATGTACTGCGCGATATAGTCTTCAACACCCATCGCCTTCGCGTTATACGCCGATAGAAAACTGGCCACGACGTAGATGACATCCGGAGCATCGCGCATTCCCCAATGGTGAGGCTCGTTCACCTCGACAGGAATGGTGCGCTCTGCGTGCCAGCGCATCAGCTCTTGATGCACTCGAATCGACTCTTCCAGTCCCAACGGGCCACGACGATCCAATTGGTTGAACCAGAAGAGCGATGTGGCACACCAAGCGTTCTGGATGGTATCGAGGTAGAGCTGAGCCAGTTTCAGATGATCATCGGTGCCGGAGTAGACGCGCAGGAGTGGGAAGTTACCCCGACGGCTGGCCTGATAGAGTCTTCTGTAGTCTTCTGCTGAACGAACCGGCACACCGCCTGCCCCTTTGCGCCGCTCATCTTGTCTTTCCGGGTGGAAGAAATTCTCTTGCGCATCTTGATCGATGCCCAACGAGATGACGTCAATGACCATCGCTTCTGCGATCCTTCGAATGCCTTCTTCCGTCTCTTCGAGAGTGGGGCGGCCGAAATGATGTCGAATGAGTGGGTACGGGGCTTTCCACTTCAGTCGCTCGACGAACGACTGCGGGTAGTCGCCCTCGTGGGCTTGTTCCAACAGTTGCCCACGCAGGTAGGCCATCACCTCGTCCAGCGTCTCCTGTCCGGAGAAACAGCGTTCAAAGAATTTCAGAGTCTTAGCGTGGTCAGCCACCGGGGGTGTCCCACCAAACACATAGCGTCGATCTGTTAAGCCGGCGCGCTTCACAGCCGCGATGAATTGTCGTAAGAGGGCTTCGCCAGTCTCGGGCGTGAGGCGATAACTCACGGCGACGAGTCCAGGGTCATGCTTCGTAATGGCTTGCACAAAACTCTCGATGGGCACAGCCGCCCCGAGATAGACGGTCTCCCAACCCACTTCCTGGGCCATCCGCAAGAAACTTGCCACACCTGCCACATGAGCATCTTCACCCAGTGCACCCGCGATGACCAAGTGCTTCCGCATGACGATCACCTCCTGCCGCTTGAGCTGAGGGATGGCTACCCGTTTGTGGGTAACGTTGGGTGCATACTGGCGATATCGATGGTGCCTACCACGATGGGGCCGACCTTCAAGGGGACACAGGCGAAGAAACGGATTCCCTTGCGTTGTGCCCGTTTCATGAAGCGGGGCTCGCCTCCCAGATAGGTCCGGATGATAGGCTCTCCGGTCTGTGCCGCGAGCCCAGGCAATCCTTCTCCCAGCTCATATTCGCGCTTGTCCTGAATCGGCTCATCATCGAGGCCAACGAACGCTTGTAGTACGAGCTTTCTGCCAGAACGATCGAGGAGGAAGATCTCCCCGAATTGAGCTCCCGTTCGCTCGAGGACGGTGCATAAGAACTTCTCGTGATCTAAAGCTCGATTCTTCATCCGCCCGAGTGACTGAGTAATGGCTTCCGCCATTTGATCCACGACCGTTTGAACAGTGCTCTTTCGCCCGCGGCTAAGAGAACGAGACATGCCGATTCGCTCCTGAGTAGCTGCGAGCACGTTGCACAGAGAGACGCTCAAAATGGGCCGTCCGCGCTGCATCGCTTCTTGGAGGGCTTTATCCAAATCGCGGTCGGAATAATAGAGCACAAAGTAGTCTTCGGCGTCCGTCACGAGATACGCGTGTTCCAGCTCCTGCAAACTGAGCTCATGAGACCGCAGATGTCGTAAGGCCTTCTTGACACTCTGCAAGGGCACATGGGAGTCAATCAGCTGGCGGATGAGTTCGATGGCAACGAGATCTTCAAAGCTGAAGCGCCTGGCGCTTCCATAGCCCTTCGCGCGTGCTATGCTGGGCGCCATCAGCCCAGAGCGGATCCAAAGATCTAATTGTCGATAGGTGATGCGCAACGCTTTGCACACTTCCAGGGACGACCACTCATCCTGCTGTAGTTCCACGGTCTCGGTTGCCGTTGCCATGAAGTGCTCCTTTATTTCTACACGGAGTAATTACTTGCCATGTAATTATAACACGGTGCCTCCTGCTCGTCAAGGCGTGCTTCAAACGATGGTTCTTGCTAACGCCTAAGGCAGACTATCGCTTGAGCGCAGGTCTTAGGAGCACAGGAGCCAGAAAGGTCGTGATCATGATCACCGCCAACAGCACCGAATAGATCTCTCCTGTCAAGATCGCGCGCTCTAAGCCGAAGGCGGCGAAGATCAGGCCTACCTCACCTCGCGGCAGCATGCCCAGACCCACAACCAGAGAACTCGCTGCGGAACCGTGTGTTCCCAGTCCGCTCGCGAGCTTTCCGACCACAGCGATGAGACCGAGAATAGCAATATCTAGCAGAATATCGCCTCGAGCCAGCACTCCGAAGTCGAAGAGTGCTCCGGCTTGCACAAAGAAGAAAGGCACAAAGAGATCGGCGAGAGGGGTAACTCTCTGTGTGATATGTTCTTTGGCTTCCACGCGTTCGAGCATCAAGCCGGCCGCGAAAGCCCCGACAATCGCTGCCAGCCCAATCTCCATCGAGAGGAGTGCCAGCCCCAAACAGAAAACCAGCGCGGCCACGATCAAGACTCCTTGAACTTGCATACGATGGATGACGCTAAAGAGGAACGGAGCAAAGCGAATACCCATCGTAATGCTGAGCAGCAAGAAGAGAGCCACCAATACCAGAGTCTGGCCTAGGGAGAGCAGGGAGAGCGAGCCCGTCCGCGAGGTCTCTCCCAGAATCGAGAGCAGGACGAGCGCGAGGATGTCGTCCAAGATGGCCGCTCCCAAAATGATCATTCCCTCGGGGGAGTGGACTTTGCCTAGATCCGCCAGCACGCGAATGGTGATGCCGATGCTGGTGGCCGCCAGCGTAGCGCCGATAAAGAGCGCCGCTAGTGTGGCTTGTCCGGTGAGCATCCCGTACCCATAGCCAAGACCTAAGGGGAGCAAAACGCCCAAGAACGCCACGACCACGGAGCGTCTCCACTGACCCAAGAGCGCACTTAGGTCCGATTCGGCGCCTACCTGGAAGAGCAGGATGATGATCCCAAGCTCTGCAAGATATGAAATCACCGGATTCTCATGAGGGTGAATCACGCCCAGCAGAGTTGGCCCCAGCACGATGCCGACCAGAAGTTCGCCCAAGACGGCCGGCTGGCGAAAGCGCTCGAAGAGTTCTCCCATAGCCTTAGCGGAGACGAGGATGATCAGCACTTCAGCTGTCGTTTGAAAGAAATCGCTTTCCATGTCCGCTCCGTTCTTTGGACTAACGTAACATAGACCATGGCATGCGAATAGGGCAACAAGGGTCGCTACTTGACAAAGTTCACACCTTCTGCTACAGTACAAAACCCGGAAGAGAGACTGAGAAAAATGGCGCAGCAGAAGAGCATTACACAAGGCCTCAGCGATAGCGTCCTCCGCCTGCTCTTCATCTTCCCCATCTTTGAGCCCCTTAAAGGGGCTTAAACACTTCACTCATTCATAGGCCGTTCCTGCGTTCCAAAAGCAAAAAACCTTTCCGCTGTGCTACGCAAGGGAGGTTGGGAAAATGGTCATCGTCATGCAGCCACACGCCAAAGAAGAACAGATCCAGCAAGCCAACAAGAAGTTAGAATCGCTTGGCTTTCGCGTTCACCGCGTCGATGGAGTCAATCAGACGATACTGGGGGCCATTGGGGATAAGCGAGGAATCGATCCTCGTCAATTGGCAATTCTGCCTGGTGTCCGCGAGGTCGTGGAAATTACAAAACCCTACAAATTGGCCAGCCGGGAGTTCAAAGCCGAGGATTCCGTCATCCGACTGGACGGTGTGGCCATTGGGGGAGAGGAGCTGGTGCTCATGGCTGGACCCTGCTCGGTGGAGAATCCTGAGCAGATCCGACACATCGCGAAGCTTGTCGCAGAGCAGGGAGCGAAAGTGTTGCGAGGAGGGGCTTTCAAACCTCGCACCTCTCCCTATAGCTTCCAGGGGCTGGGCGAGCGCGGCCTTGAGCTCTTACGTGAAGCCGCAGATCAGTATGGGCTTCTTACGGTTACGGAAGTGATGGACGCCTCGCAGGTGGAACTCGTCGCTCGATATGCCGATATTCTTCAGATCGGGGCGCGCAACATGCAGAACTACACTCTGCTCAAGGCTGTCGGGCAGAGTGAAAAGCCCGTGCTTCTCAAACGAGGACTGGCCGCAACACTTGAGGAATTCCTCATGGCGGCGGAATACATCATGTCCGAGGGGAATCATCGGGTGGTGCTCTGTGAGCGGGGCATCCGCACCTTTGCGGATCACATGCGTTTCACTCTCGATGTGGGTGTGATCCCCGTGGTCAAAGAAGTCTCACATCTGCCCATTATTGTGGACCCAAGCCATGCCGCTGGGATTCGCCATCGAGTCATTCCACTGGCATTGGCGGGCATTGCTGCAGGAGCCGATGGCTTGATCGTAGAAGTCCATCATCAGCCGGAGAAAGCCCTAAGTGATGGGACGCAAGCTCTGACGCCGGAGCAGTTCGCTCAGATGGTGCACGAAATGGCCGTCATCGCTCAGGCAATCGGACGCGCCATCTCCAAGCCAAAGCCTTTCTCTACTGCAAGGAACTAAAGAGATGGAGCGAATCATTCACCCTGTGCGAAGACTTCCAGGCGAGATCACGGTTCCCGGTGACAAATCGATCTCCCATCGGGCGCTCATGCTTGCTGCCATTGCTCGCGGAGAAAGCCTCGTCCGGGGTCTAGCTCCCGGTGCCGATGTGAAGAGCACCGCGAGTTGCTTGCGCGCTCTGGGGGCTCAGCTCGAAAGTCGAGATACGAGCCATGGAACGGCAGTGATTCGGGTTCAAGGACGTGGGCTAGGAGGACTTCAAGCGCCCAAAGAAATCCTCAATGCGGGTAACTCCGGAACGACTATGCGACTACTTACGGGACTCTTAGCGGGACAGTCTTTTCACAGCGCAATTACGGGCGACGAGTCTCTTCAGAAGCGTCCGATGGGTCGCATCATTGAGCCGTTGGAGCAGATGGGCGCCAAGATCAAGAGCCAGAACGGCTATGCTCCACTCCGCATCGAAGGTAGAAAACTCACGGGCATTCGATACGAGCTTCCCGTGGCGAGCGCTCAAGTGAAGTCCTGTCTGTTGTTGGCTGGTCTATATGCTCATGGCACGACAACCGTTATCGAATCTCAAGGGAGCCGCGACCACACCGAGCGGATGCTCCAGCTCATGGGAGCGGACTTTCAAGCGAATGGCCAGGCGCTCGCCGTGCGCGGTGGGCGTGAGCTTGCGAGTTGTGAGTTCTTCATTCCTGGAGATCTTTCTTCAGCAGCATTCTTCATCGCGGCAGCGACGTTGATCCCCGGAAGCGAGCTTGTGATTCGCAATGTGGGCGTCAATCCGACGCGCGCAGGGTTTCTCGAATGCCTGCAAGCGATGGGAGGATATGTGCAACGCTTGCATGTGCGGGAGGAGAGTGGGGAGCCCGTGGCAGATCTTCTCATTCGATCTGCTCCCGCATTGCAAGCAGCTGAGATCGCGGGGAGACTCATCCCGCGACTCATCGATGAGATCCCGCTGCTGGCCGTGTTGGCTACGCAAGCCGAGGGCACGACCATTATTCGAGATGCTCACGAGCTTCGTGTCAAAGAGACGGATCGGCTGCGGGCAGTAGCAGAGAACTTGAGGCGCATGGGTGCCCAACTCGAAGAACAAGCTGATGGTTTGGTCATCGCGGGTCCCCAAGCGTTGACGGGTGCCCAAATCGAGAGCTACGGAGACCATCGCATCGCGATGGCCTTTTCAGTAGCTGGCTTAATCGCGGAAGGGGTCACAACGATTGAGGGAGCGGAGTGGGTGGACATCTCGTTCCCAGGCTTCTTCGAGCTTCTTGAGGGAATTGCGCATGGGTGAAAAACTGTTCGGGGTCATTGGAGATCCGATTGAGCACTCACTTTCTCCGGCGCTTTTTGAGTATGTGCTAAGAGAACTAGAGCTGCCCTATCGCTATCGAGCATTCCACGTGAGGGCGAATGAGCTGAGAGACTTTCTTCAAAAAGCGAGGGCGGAAGGTATCGCGGGCGTCAACGTCACGATTCCACACAAGGAGCGTGTGGTTCCCCTGCTGGATGCACTGGATTCGCAAGCGGAGAAGCTGGGAGTCGTCAACACGGTGGCCAGTGAGGGAGGTCGACTGATCGGTTACAACACGGACGTGCTGGGATTTACTCGATCCTTGCCAGCGCGAGGGCTCCCGCTTGCGGGTGAACGAGCGGTGGTTCTGGGAGCTGGTGGAGCAGCCAAGGCCGTAGTCTACGCTCTGATAGACTTGGGAATTCATGAGATCGTCTTAGGGAATCGAACTCTTCCGAGAGCGGAACAATTGGCCATGCAAGTGGCCACGAGGACCGGCTATAAGAACATACATTGTCTCATGTTGCATGATCTGCACACTCTGGAAGCGATTCGTCAGGCGAAGCTCTTGGTGAATGCCACGCCGGTGGGAATGCACCCGCAGGTGGGTGGCTGCCCTGTGAGTGATCCCTCTTGTTTGCATGAAGATTTGCTGGTGTATGATCTCATCTATAACCCGCAGAAGACTCGGCTCCTCAAGGAGGCAGAGAAGCGGGGCGCTCAAGCCATAGCTGGGCTTGATATGCTGATCTATCAAGCTCTTGAGTCGCTGCGCATCTGGATGAAGGGAGAGCTGAAATTCTCTGAGGAGTTGATTCGAGGAGTTCGTCACACTCTAGAGGCGCGTCTGGGGTTGAGATGACAGATCCTCTGCTTGACCGAGGGCTTGCCGTCAGCTAAGATGAGCTATCCCCGGCCGGCGTAGCTCAGCTGGTAGAGCAGCCGCTTCGTAAGCGGCAGGTCGTCGGTTCGATCCCGACCGCCGGCTCCAGAAGCACTAAAAAGCTCTTCCATTCAGCGAAAAACTCAGCTGGTGCGCCGTAACTCCCCAACTGTGAAACTGGCGCAAAATGACCCTAGGCGGCCGCACTACACGGAGTCTACCCTCACCTTAAAGCTTCGAGGTTATTTCTCATCTCTTATCGAGCGCAACTATCGGATGGCCAGTGTAGGAATGCATTATCGCGTCTGGCACGCCTTCTTTGTCTGGGTCGTCCGTGAGGGCTTGATAAAGCACGATCCCTTAGACGGCATCTTAGACTGCGGGCTTAGGCTCAATGAGCTGATCCGGCTTCGGCTTGCAGACGTGTCACTGGCTCAACGCTCGCTCAAAGTGCACGGCAAAGGGGCTAAAGATCGGATCGTCTTCATGGGAGCCAGGACGACTAAGGCTCTCCGGCGGTACCTCGAAATACGAGGCTTTAAGCCCGGCTATTCCGACACACTCTTCATCGACCGAAAGGGAGAGTCATTGAAATCCCGCTGGGTGCCAGAGGTCGTAGCCCGCTTGGGCAAGAAAGCGGGTCTGAAAATCCGGAATCGAGGCGAGAACTGTCGTCTGGTATGCCATGTGGATGCCAGCTTCACAGCGCCTACATACATACGCGTTCCGTGTGGCGCTAGGCGGACGCCAGATCACTCAGGATTCTGGCGTGATCCCTCTTGCCAGGATTCGGTTCGATGGTCATGGAATATCATGCCTTGATTAGACTTCTTGAACACTTGATTGCCCACCAGTGGACCGATCGCCCGGTCACGATCCGCATGGACTGCAAACATGTTGTAGATCAACTCAACGACATCATGAGGGTCAAGAGCCCAGACCTGAAGCCGCTCTACACGAAGGCCAGGGTGCTTATGGGAGCGTTCGAGAATCTAGTCCTGGAGTGGATACCCAGAGAGAAGAACGGTGAGGCCCATCGTGGAGCGGGCAAGAAGACACCCGATATCTGATCCCCAAGGACAGTTCACCCCGATGAATGGGGACCCCTTGCATCAGGGCCATCGTAGTCTTATAATATGACTATCACAATGGTCATAGGAGGCTCGATGGAGAGCAAACGAGTGTCGGTCGCGGAAGGGAAAAAGGATTTCACGCAGCTGTTGCGAGAAGCACGTGAAAAGCAGATGCCCATCTTAGTTTTCAACGAACGTTTAGATGAGTTGGCTGGAGCTATCCTCTCGCCTGAAGAATACGAGAGATATGAGCTACTGCATGCCTACTTCGAGGCCCTACGGCTCTCGCAAAAGTTCGCAGATATCAAGCTCGATCTCCCTGAATTGGTCCGTCAGGCTCGTCAGGAACTCGAGGAGCGCACTGCATGACCTCCCAAAGCAAAGCCAGGTCAGTGGTCATCGACGCCAGTGTCTTGCTGGCATTCTATCTACCTGCAGAACCCTATAAAGCTCAGGCGCTGGAGTTCTTGGGAGAAGCGGTGGCAGGTCGGGTGAAACTCATCGTGCCTACCTTGACACGATACGAGGCACTCAACGTTCTTTCTCGGGTTACTCGTGGTCTCAAAAGGGGCCAGAAGCTCTCGCTTGAGGACGCTCAGGAGATCCTCACCGCGATTGATGGTCTCAAGCTAGAGGAACGAACTGTGAAAGGCTTGGATAAGCAAATCCTCAAGGTCGCCCATGAGAATCAATGTACGGCTTATGATGCAGCGTATCTGGCATTGGCAGCGAAGTTGAGTGCCGATCTACTCACAGGCGATGAGCGCTTTCATAACAACCTCGGGCCAAGATTCAAGCACATAAAGTTTCTGGGTGATATCGATGTGCGGAGGAGTGATTGAATTGAAGAGAAAAGACAAGCCCCCTGTCCCGACCAAAGGTCCAAGGGGCTCGGCAAAACAACGAAATCTTATCACAGGACACAGGGCAAATCAAGCACAGGAAGTCCGCTCAACCTTTCAACTCCTAGACTCGAAATGCTCAAGGATTCTGCACTCGCAGTGAGCGAGGACGAACTTAAATTCCTAGAGTCCCACTTGCCCAAGAACGTATGGGATGACTGTTTCGTAAACGGTAGAAGGTTGGTAACACTCAAGGGGATCTACCTCCTAGGCTTAATTTATCTAGGCAGGCTTTTCGGCAGAACACTTGCAGAGACTATTCAGCCTCTTATCGACCTGGATAATGCGTTGAGGGAAGAATTCTCGGAGCATGACTGGCAGACTCTCACGCAAAGCCTATCAACCACAAGTCTTTCACGGAGTCAAGATGGCCTCCTGATGCGGCTTGGGGACGGAGATGGGAGAGAGAAACTGCAAGCCCCACAGGATCAATCGGCTCAGCTGAGCTAGCCAGCCCCTCACCTCCGTGATCATCCGGATCAGGCGCCATCCCCAT
>JBBIPG010000054.1:0-16107 GCA_037442925.1 Candidatus Fraserbacteria bacterium
CGCGCTATCCCCGGATCGAGCCCGCCCGGGCGTAGACACTACGCCCACAGCCGGTCAAGTGCGGGAGAATGCTATTCTGCAGGGCCTTTTACCTGCTTTCTCGTGCCTACCTACTGTTCAACGCCGGTAAGTCTGTAAGTATGAATGTATGAAGGACGCACGAACCTAGGGCGAAGGGAGGTTTGTATGCCGCTGGTGAAAGTGGGAGCACGTCACCAAGTGACCATCCCCAAGGAGATCGTCGAGCAGGTCAAGCTCAAGCCCGGTGATTACGTCGAAGTTGATCTTAAGGGCGGAAAGATCGTCATCGTGCCTAAGCAGATCATTGACCGTGAGGATGCCTGGTTCTGGTCAGAGGAGTGGCAGAAGATGGAGCGGGAAGCCGATGAAGCACTGGCCCAAGGCGACTACAAAGAGTTCGAGAATGTCGAAGACTTAATTCGTGATCTAAATTCATGAAGATCCGCCGAAGCGGACCCTTCCAAATCGCTTCACCTTTCAAATGGAGAAAAACGTAATCATTCTACGTCGAGCCGGTGCCCACGGTGCCATGGAGCGTCCAGAACGATGGTAAGCCGGAATTGACACGGCAATTCCCCTCATTGCCATTTGAAGACATCCTGAGTAGAGAACACAAAAAGAACCCACCGGCTGTTGCACACAACCGGTGGGTCGATTCCTGACTGTGTAGGTGGTCTGTTATTCAGGCAATGTCGTAACGTATGTAATGAGCGGCAACGAGCCTGGAACAGCGATGACCAGCTGGAGCGGGCCCGTATTCCGATCTATGACGCAGACGTTGGTCCCACGATCCTTTGTGTTTCCGCTCTCAGAAGCGAAGTAGCGGGCCCAGGAGGCGATAGCTGCCACCCCTGCATGACTGTCCAAGAAGGCGTTAGCGAGCGAGTAGGCTGCTAGATCGCCTAAGGTGTTGGTGACGGGGTCGCAGTCTGCGGGATCTGCCTTGACTTCCTTCTCGATTCGCAGGCCGGCGGCCCAGGCGTTGGCCAGAGCCAATTCCGTGCTGTCGTCGGCGGCGGCCAAAAGGGTCGATAACCCGGTTCTGCTCTTGGCGAGTAGGTCAGCTAGATCGTGAACAGCCGCCAGTCGGAGTTCAGCACTGCCACCGTTTGAGGCCACCGCGCTCAGGGCAGCGACCGTCTTAGGCGTACAGTCGCTTCGGAAGACGTAGGCCTTGCCAGCAGCCCAGCGGGACTCGACCGTTGCACCGTTCTCCGCCTGTGCGAGCAGGGCATCACAAGTGAGAGAGTCCCTCAGGACAGGCAGAGTGCGGAATCCGATGTAGAAGCCGGTGGCGATGCTATCGGCCACTGCCAGGCGAATCGCCCGACTCCCACAGTTAATCGCAACACCTTCGACCCGGTTGCCCTGGTTGGTCACAATCTTCCCATTGAGGCAGGTCTGGATTCTGTTGAAGGCTTCCGCTGCTCCACCGGGCACGGTGGTGAAGCCGTTGCGGATCTGGACGATGAGCGCTAGAGCGCGAATGTAGGCCCGCTCCGGCGTGAGGTTGGGCGTGGGATTTGCTATGGAATCGGCATAAGCTTGAGCCGTCCGAGCAGTGAGGGCTCCTAGTCCACCGGGATTGACGTCACCGGAGCGCAGGATGCGGTCCACCTGGAGTTCGAGTCCCATCCGGCGGCCCTCGGGATTCCCGCAGGGGTGGACGCCATTAGCGGCGAAGAGGACACTGGAAGGTACTCGTTGGAAGGGATCAGTTGCCTTCCAGATTACGGACTGGACATCGCTGGCGGCGGCGGCAGCGAGCGGGTCGAAGTCTTGACACGCGATGTCCGCAAGTGAGCGAATTTGTGCTGATCCTGGAATAGTTAGCAACAAGGCCACGGCCAACAACATGAACCCTGCAAATACCACATATTTTCGTGCCATCTCTTTGACCTCCTTAGTCAGAGTTGGATACGTCTTGGACGTTATCGTCCGATCTTATCTTGCACCCTGGGCTTTTTTTTGAAACCACCCCCTCTACGTCTATAGCTCTCGTGCGATACTTTGGGCTTATATTAACATGCTTTTCTTTGCTTGTCAAGTGATTCGATGCTGGCCGCTGCTGGTTGAAACTTTTGTCCTGCACCAGTAGTATATGCTTCATAAATCAAGCGGAGGTGTTGTGGTCATGAGGAAGGGCTATTGGGTTGTAGGGGTAGGTATATTCTGCGCACTGGCCTTGACTGCCTGGAGCCAGCAGACGGCGTCCACTGCCTCTCAGCTGCAAAAACTGGTGATCAACGAGAGCGAAGTCAAGGCCGCGCTCGGTCCGGATTGGCGGTTCCAAGTCAAGCTCGATCTCAACGATAAACCGCCGAACTCCATCACCGCAGCTCTCATCTACGGCAACACGCAGACGTCCATGATGGCGGCACTCTTCCAGTTCAACGAGGAAAGCCAGGCGCATGACTTCTTCGCCGCTCCGCTCACGGATGCTGACAAGATCCTAGCGCGGGAGAATCAAGATACGCTCAATGAGGCGTTCAAGGTAAGCCAGAACCAGGGGGCGGCCGAAGTGGAACTGGTCAAGATCCGCCTGGGCGTAGTTGAGGCTCTAAGCGCCGATGAGCAGCAACTGGTCCTACGCTTCCGCGTTGGGCGGACCGTCGCTAAGCTCGCCATTCGACTGTGCATTCCAGAGCACTTCGATGCGGCCTCGAGTACCCTGGTTCCGTATGTGTGCTTTGATGAGGCAAGGCTCAAGGAAGGCTTGATCAAAGCCGGGCAGAAGCAGCTGGAGGTTCTGTTCTCCGGTCGCTGAGCGTGTTGTCCGTCAGAGCCGGGAAGCGCTTAGGGTTCTCATCTCCCCCTTTACCCTCCGCGTCTGTCAGAGTTCTCTGTCACGCTTTATAATGAAGTCAGACTACTTGCACAGGAGGGAGACCTCTGTGTACAATAAGGGCAAATGGCTCAGAAAACGAGCTGTAGTCCCTTAGAAGAGGAGGTGGTAGCCAGCTCTAGCGGACCAAAAAAGCTGCCCTTCCTTATCTAGCGAGGGGTAGCAAGAGGAGCATATTCATCGAATTATCTCTTATAAAAGGGGGAGATAAGATTGAATCGTCTCATAACTTTCGTGCTTGCTTTGTTAGTGGTTGGGTTGCTGGGGGTAGCCGGTTTCGCCCAGCCACCTGCGGAGCCTCTGGTAGCCTTGGACTGTGCTGACACCGAGGACGCTTTCGATTGTCCTTCCGTCAAGGGTGGCACCTACAGCTTCGCGATCATCGCCAGCCCGAGCACCCTGAATCCCGTCACAGCGGAAGATACGGCATCCCTCTCCATTCAGGACCAGTTCCTGGGCACCTTCTTTACGGCTTATAGCTTGCTAGGCACCGGAGCAGGGGAAGGCAACGCTGCCTCCTTGATCGAGCTAAGTCAAGACGGTTTGACGGTGACCGCTACCCTGCGCAACGGACTACAGTTCTCCGATGGCTCGCCGGTAACCGTTGATGACGTCCTATACTGGTACAACAACGTCGTGCAGAATCCCAATCTGCCCAACAGTTTCCAGGACGCGTTCCTCTGCACCGACGGCACACCCTTCCAAGTAACCTCTCCGGCAGCCAACCAGATCCAAATCCAGTGTTCAGGAGCGCCATTCCGCACGTACATCGGCCTTGCGGCCGGGCAGCTGGTGCTCTCCAAGCAGATGGCGCTGGATCTGATCGCAGCCCAGAACGTGCCAGTCGCCGAGACGAACGACTTTGGTCCCGTTCCCGCTGAGGAGTTCCTGGGCTTGGGCGCTCCGCTTGACCTGCTCCGCGGCCTGGGACCCTACACGATGACCAGCTTCGCTTCTGACTCATTGGCCACCTACGCGCCCAACCCCTTCTTCTACGAGACAGACTCCAACGGCACTCAGCTGCCGTATCTGGCTGAGGTGCGCATCATCATCATCCCGACGGCCGGACTCAACCTCTCCTTGACCCAGTTCCTCAACGGCAACACGCAAGTCTATGGACCTCGTCCGCAGGACATCTCGGTCATCTTCAGCCGTGCGGCCCAGGGTGGCTTCCGGGTGAACGAGGACATCAACGATGGCACTCCGGTGACGGGAGAGACCTTCATCACACCCAACTTCGTGGACACCAACCCCGATCTTGCTGCGGCAGCACGCAACAGCAAGGTGCGCAGAGCGCTGCACCTAGCACTCGACCGAGCGACGATGTTCCAGAACGTGCTATTGGGAATTGGAACGCCGCAGTACAACCCGGTCTCGATTCCGACCAACTTCTTCAACGGGCGGAACAACGACTGCACGGCGTTCATCAATGCTGGTATCGCAACATCAGCAAACTGCAGTGGCACGACGTGGACTACGGCCTCTGGGGCAGTGTACAACGTTACCTTCCTGCCTAAGCCGGCGAACGACGCGGCGATCCAGCAATTGAAGTGTCTGGACGACTTCGACGGATGTCTGGAAGCGGCCAAGGCCCTGCTGGATGAGGCCGGAGTCGTGGACACCGATGGCGATGGGGTGCGCAACATTCCGGCCAGCATTGGCGGCT
This sequence comes from Candidatus Fraserbacteria bacterium, assembly GCA_037442925.1. Taxonomy (GTDB): domain Bacteria; phylum Bipolaricaulota; class Bipolaricaulia; order RBG-16-55-9; family RBG-16-55-9; genus RBG-16-55-9. Next base: position 4,533 of record JBBIPG010000054.1, read on the forward strand.
CCGGTGCCAACTTCGTCACCCAGATCGTGACCAACACGGGGAACACCATTCGTGAGGCCTTCAGCCAGATCGCCTGCGACGGCTGGAACGCGATCGGGGTGCGCTGTCAGGCGACGACGACTTCGTTCCCGACTCTGGTGGACCAGTTGCTCTCAGGCAATTTCACGGGGAACATCCTGATCGGCTTGACGGGAGGAGACCCGGCGGGAGCGGTCAACGTGGTGCCCTGTGGAACAGCGTTGCACCTCTACCACGTGACGTGTGATCCGAGCGCGACGAGTGGACCGAACGCACAGACGGCGGACGACAAGGCGTTGGAAGAGATCTGGATACAGGGCTTCCAGGCGGTGGATGTAGAGGGAGCGCAGGCAGCCTTTGACCAGTACCAGGAGCTGTTTGCGCAGCTTGTGCCCTACTTCCACTTGGCAGCGGGGAACGGCCTGTATGCGCAGCGGATCGACCAGCTGGCCAACACGGGCCGCGCGACGAACGGCAACACGGACGTGATGTACCGCTGCGATCTCGCTGGCCAATCGCCCGCTTGTCCGTAACACCCGATCAGCGAAAGCCTCATAGGCCGTAGGGCTTATGAGGAAGGAGTGAGAAACGAGACAAGGGAGCGCGAAGCTCGAGGAGAGTGACGTGCTCCCTTGTGCTTTACCGGTGTCAGACCAGAGAGCTTGCAGGGTATAATGTAGGCGGTTATCATCGAGATGTTTTTACATTGGGCTGTCATTGCTTCAGCAGCAGAAGGGAGATGAAGCATGTTCGCGTTTGTGGGGAGAAGATTCCTCTACATGATACCCATTCTTTTCATTGTCACGCTGGTCATCTTCCTTCTGATGTACTTCCAGCCCGGAAATATCGTGGATAAGATGTGTGGACTGAGCTGCCCGAAAGAACTACGGGCGGAACTCGAAAAGAAATATGGTCTCGACCGGCCGTGGTATGAGCAGTATGGCAAGTGGATCGCTGGAGTTTTACCGATTGCCGTCTCTACAGAATCTCCCTATGTGCAGTTCAAAGAGCCGGATTTCGGCTGGTCGCCGGGGCGAACGATGCCTGCCTGGCAAGCACTCATCGGCGAGAGCCGCTGGGTCTACACCCTGTTGCTGGTAGGCGTCGGCATGTTGTTCAGCTGGGCCATCGCGGTTCCCATCGGGATCTACTCTGCTACTCACAAATATTCTGCAGCGGACCATTCGTTCACCTTCTTGGGCTTCCTAGGGCTATCCGTCCCCAATTTCATCCTCGCCTTGATATTCTTCTGGTTGATGGTGGGAGTCGTTCGCGTCGGAAGCATCGACCCGTTCTTTCAGGTGGGGGGCTTCTGGAATCCGGAATGCCAGGGAAAACCCCTGACTCTGTACTGCGGCCTGAACTTCGTATGGCACTTCATCCCTCCCGTGCTCATCCTCACAGCCGCCAATACCGCCGCCATCATTCGATATATGCGAGGCAGCCTGCTGGATGTGCTGGATATGGAGTACGTCCAGACGGCGCGTGCCAAGGGTCTGGCGGAGCGAGTGGTGATCTACAAGCACGCAGTACGTAATGCGATCAACCCGTTGATCAGCATGCTGGGTTTCTGGATCCCGATGATGCTGGAGGGCGCGTTGATCATCGCTTGGGTCTTCAACCTGCCGCAGATCGAGAGGAGCTTCCTCGAAGCGATTGAGAATCAGGATAACACGGTGGTCATGACGGGTCTCTTCGTCTTCAGCCTCATCCTGCTCGTGGGCAACCTGATTGCGGACATCCTGCTCGCTCTATCAGACCCCAAGATCCGCTATGACTGATAGCGTAGCCCCTGTAACCGTAGAAGAGCTTGCACCGAAGCAAAAGGCGGAATTCGCTTATCAGCCGATCTCTCAAGGGCGCTTGATTTGGCGCCGCTTCACGCGGCACAGGTTGGGGTTTACGGGCTTTTTTGTGGTCGCCTTTCTGGTGGTGGTCTTTGCCTTCGCAGAGTTCATCAGTCCTTATAATTATACGCAAGCGCATAGCCTCTGGCCCTATGTCCCCCCCATGATCACACGGGTCCATTTCGACGGGCTTCAGCCGTTTGTCTATGGCTTAGTGAAGAAGCAACAAGGCTGCGTCAACTACGGCAGCCGATGCCAACCGCAGCCTGGCGTCTGGGAGTACACGGAAGACACAACTCAGAAGTACCCCATCCGCTTGTTCGTGCGCGGCGAGCCGTACCATCTCTTCGGCGTCATCCCCACGGATGTTCACTTGTTTGGCACAGGAGAGCCAGCGAGATCCCCGGGACAGTTCTTCCTCTTCGGATCCGATGGCAATGGGCATGATCTCTTCTCGCAGATCCTCTTTGGGGGTCGCGTGACGATGGCGATTGCCCCGCTGGTGATCTTAGTCAGCTTCCTGTTGGGCACGACGATCGGTGGCCTCTCTGGCTACCTGAGTGGCCGAGTGGATACGTTCATCCAGCGCGTTGCGGAGATCTTCATGTCGCTGCCGCGGCTGGCTCTACTCTTGGCGCTGGCGGGCATCCTCACGCACCTGGGCTACATCCCGGCCATGGTGCGCTTCTGGAGTATCGTAGGGCTCTTGAGCATCGTGACGTGGGCTCCCATATCCCGAGTCATTCGTGGGCAGTTTCTGGCGCTACGGGAATCCGAATACACACAGGCTGCTCGCGCCATAGGAGCCGGCAACAGCCGCATCATCTTCCGTCACATCATGCCCAATATCATGAGCTATCTCATCGTGGCAGCCACCTTGGCCGTGCCGGATATGATCATTCTCGAGAGCATCCTGAGCTACCTCGGCTATGGGATTCAACACCCGCTCACGAGTTGGGGATACCTGCTCTACAGTTTTCAGGGGAGTGGCTTCTACTTTCAGATCCAGTTCCACGCGTGGCTTCTGATCCCGGCGATCTTCATCGTCATTGCCGTGCTGGCCTTTAACTTCATGGGCGATGCCCTACGAGATGCGGTGGACCCATATACCGTAGCGGAAGTCAAGGAAGGCATGCGTTAAAAGAGCTTAAAAATTGATGGTAGATCTCAGGCTGGCGCTCGATAATCCCATCAACCGGAAAGCCACATTGCCCTCGAGGTGGAACATACCCGCTTCTCCTGCTACACGCAGGACGATTTGAGAGAAGTTGAGTATCCCGCTGTCCACCGCGAAGATGCTAAGAGCCGAGAACGTAGCCCCAAAGCGATTGACTCGGAAGGTAGTCACAATACCGCTGAGCCCCGTATTGGGGCTGCCGCTGGCTGAGATGCTCAAGCTCGCTGGGTTGCTGACCGGATTGATGGTGAAGGTACCCAGAAAGCTGAACGAGCTCACTGTGAAGAGCGGACTAAGGTTGAGGATGAGCGAAAGGGTACCGCTTTGCATGCGCAGGGTCACGTTGCTAAACGCGAAGGCACCCAGAACGTCCGTGAACGAGATCTTCGCGGTGAAGAGGGAGAAGAGAGGCAAGGCGTTGCTGATCGTCAGGGTATTCTCGAATAGGCAACTGATGGCACCCGTACAATGGATCAGGAGGGCACTGGTGAAGTTGGAGGCGATGGGAATACCCGTGATTGAGATCTCCTCGAACTCGAAGAGGACCGGCGGTTTGACGGAAGGGGTCTGTGTAGTGCTCACGCAATCGGGATTGACGATGTAACTGAAGCTATGCTTCTTGATCAAGTTGGATCGCGTTTCTGATAGGCAGAAGCTCGTCTGCCCCGTTATGGTGATCCCGCTGGATGTCTGACCGGATATCGTGATGAGATCACCAAATCCGAAGGCTTGCGACTGTTGAGTATAGATGGCTCCAGCGGGCTTGACCTGACCTGGAATGGGGAAGTTGATGTCCTCGATGACGGCCAGATTTCGGAAGGTGAGTCCGGTTACAGTGATGGCCGCCTCTACGCGTTTCTTGACAAAGAGCGTCAGGCATGAGCCGGAGTCAGGCGAGCTTTCGTAGCAGACCGGAATCGAGCCGGTTTCAGTCGGATCTTCATCGATCTGCCCGTCTCCATCATTATCTACACCATCCAGTGGATCTTCATTCACCGACCCGTCGCCATCGTTGTCCAAGGCTATCGGAACGATCCCATAGGGCTGAGCGAAGACGAACTTGTCGGCAATGTCGACGGCACCTAGGGTGGTATGGAAGCTTAGGATGATGTCCTCGAAGCCGGTGACTCCGGCGTGGCTATGGAGATCCAGGGTGAACCCGCTCATCATCATGTTGATAGTGAAATCCGTTTCAAAGTCGAAGCGGAAGAAGGTCATCTCACACGGTTGGTCAGGAAACCCGAGGATCCCCAGCTCCGAGGCCAGTTGGCAAGAGATTGCATCGGTTGTGACCTTGAGGCCAAGGCTTCCCGTCACATCGGCCCAAGTAGAGCTGTGCCAGAATACCAAGGCGAGAAAGATGACCAGGCTAGCCGTGAGGGACTTTCTCTTCATACCCCACCTCCCGCGTGCACTGCCCCCCCCTAAAGTTGGAGACATGAAATCGACGGAAGGACTATAGGGCTTTTTGCATGGTGAGACGGTAATGAGGGTCACGGCCAATACATGGCCGGGAAGAGGAACTCGGTCCGGCTAGTCGCAGTCGAAGGTGATGGTATCGGACCACAGATCGCCTTTGCCGGGGTGACCGGGGCGCTGGATGGCCCGGAATTTATAATTGCCCTTCTGAGTCACGCTCATAAAGATCGTGAATTCTTGATCGCTGGCCAGGGCGGGGATCGTGCCGGTGGTGATGAGCACACCGTTCTTCTGTGGGTTACCGCTGGCGCTATAGTAGAGCTCCCACGTGGTTGGCCCTTGCATGGGGCTGCCCACGTTCTTGACGGTGGCAAAGACGGTCTTTCCCTCACAGTTCTTGCCAGCGCCGGTAAACGTAAGGCTGCTCTTATCCCAGGTGGACTCTGACGTGACGGTGATTGCGACGTGGCCTTCATCGCTGGCTTGGCCGTCTGTCACTTGATAGTCGAAGCGGTCCGTGCCGGTGAAGCCTGGGTTCGGAGTGTAGGTGAAGGTGCAGTCGGGATTCACGGTGGCTGTACCGTTGGAAGCTGGTTGGGTTAAAGTGCATGTTACGATGTCGCCCGGATCATCGTCTCTTACGGGTAGAGTGCCGCTAACGGGCGTATCCTGGGGTGTGGTCAGCTCGAGGTTGTCCGCTTGCGGCTCTTCGTTCTCGGGGCAGCCGTCGTCGTCGTCGTGATCTCCATCGTGGTCTTCGGGGTCATTGGGGCAGTTGTCGTGGTCATCGGGGATGCCGTCATCGTCCTGATCGTTGTCGTTGACGGTGACAGTGACCGTAGCAGTGTCCGTGCCGCCTTTGCCGTCGCTGATGGTGTAGGTGAAGGTGTCTGTGCCATTGAAGTTGAGATTGGGCGTGTAGGTGCATGTGGTGGTGCAGACAACGGTGCCATTTACGCCTTGCGTGTTGCTAATGATGATGGGTGTATCACCATCGGGATCGGTGTCATTGGCACGCACGTCGATGACCACCGGTGTATCCTCATCGGTGCTCACAGTGTCGTCGTTGGCTAGGGGGTTGCGGTTGACATCGTTGACGGTGATGTTGAAGGTGTCGGTGTCTGTGGCCGAGCCATCGTTACAAGTGATGCTGATGTTGCTGAAGATGATCTGTTCGTTCGGATGCTGCACGGTGTCAAATGCTGGCGTATACGTTAGGGTACCCGTACCATCGCCGTTGTCTGCGAAGGTCGCTCCTGCTGGCAAGTTACTGGATGTCAGTGTGAGGCTAAGGCCGTCAATGTCTGTACAGCTAACGAGTAGGGTAAGCGTCTGGCCCTCGCTCACGCTCTGGTCGGGAATCGACGTAAGAGTCGGTGGATCGTTGACGGCTGTGACGGTAATCGAGACTGTTGCAATGTTGCTATTCAACGAACCATCATTGACTCGGAAGGTGAAGGAATCTGGGCCATTGTAGTTTCCGTTTGGCGTATACGTTACGGTGCCGGTGTTTGGGTTAAAGCCGCTCAGTATTCCGTTGCCCGGGCTGCTCATTAGTGAGAACGTGATCGGGGCGCCGTCGGGGTCTGAGCCCGTCAGTGTGATACCAAGGGGTGTATCTTCTGGCGTCGTGACACTTTGAGGGAAGGCTTCGGGGGCGCGATTGACGTCGTTTACGGTGATCTTGAAATTCTTAGTGTCTGTGAGGGAGCCGTCGCTGCAGTTGATCTGCACCCCGCTGAAGGTCTTTTGAGTTGCCGGGTGCTGGACGGTGTCGAAGTCGGGTGTGTAGCTGAGGGTGCCGGTCCCGTTGCCGTTGTCTGTAAAGGCAGCTCCTGGTGGCAGATTGGCTGTGTTCAGAGTCAAAGTATCGCCGTCGACGTCGGTGCAGCTGACGTTGACGGTAAGAGTCTGGCCCTCGGTGACGGTCTGGTCGGGGATGGCTGCCAGTTGCGGAGCGTCGTTGATGGGGGTGACGGCGATCGAGACAGTGGCGGTGTTGCTGTCCAGCTGACCGTCATTGCATTTGAAGGTGAAGCTATCGCTGCCGTTGAAGTTGGCGTTAGGCGCGTAGGTCACGTTGGGTGGTGTACCTGATAGTGTTCCGTTCACCGGCAAGCTCACCATGCTAAAGGTCAACGGGTTACCCTCGGGATCACTGCAACTCAACACAATAGCTTTGGGCGTATCTTCAGGGGTGCTCACGCTCTGTGAGCTGGCCGTCGGCGGCGTATTCGGAGCGGCGGTGACGGAGATGGAGACGGTGGCCGTATTGCTGTCCGCTTGGCCATCGTTGCACCTGAACGTAAAGCTGTCGTCACCTACGAAGTTGGCTGTAGGCGTATAGATGACGTTGGGCGGCGCGCCGGAGAGGGTGCCATGGCCAGGCGTGCTGACGATGCTGAAGGTCAACGGATCGTTCTCCACATCGGTACAGCTCAGGGTGATAGCTACTGGGGTGTTCTGAGTTGTTGAAACAGCCTGAGAGAGTGCCACCGGCGGGTCGTTGACAGGATTGATGGTGATCGTGACGGTCGCTGTGTCTGTGCTGCCGTTCCCATCGCTGAGGGTGTAGCTGAAGGTGTCAGTTCCGAAGAAGTTGGCGTTGGGCATGTAGGTGCACTGAGTAGCAGTGCAGCTAACGGTGCCCTTGGCCGGTTGAGTATTGTTGGTAATGGTAAGGGGGTCGCCATCAGGATCAGAGTCATTGGCCAGCACATTAATCGTGACGGGCGTGTCTTCATCGGTGGTGACGCTGTCATCGACAGCATCTGGCGCGCGGTTCACATCGTGTACGGTGAGGTTGAAGGTGTCAGTGTCTGTGGCCGAGCCATCGCTACAGGTGATGCTGAGGTTGCTAAAGACAATTTGACTGCTCGGATGCTGTACGGTGTCAAATCCCGGCGTATACGTCAGGGTGCCCGTGCCATTGCCGTGATCTGTGAATGTAGCTCCAGGTGGCAGATTGCTGGCTGTGATGGTCACGCTGGGGCTGTCGAGATCCGCGCAAGTTACACGGACTGTGAGCGTCTGTCCTTCGTTGATTGTCTCATCCGAGATGTCAGTCAGTTGGGGCGGATCGTTCACGGGGGTTACCGTGACAGCCACCGTAGCAGTGTCGCATAGAACAGGAGAACCGTTGTCGCAGACCTGATACGTGAACGTATCGGTGCCGTAGAAATCGGGTGCTGGTGTGTACGTCACGCTCCCATCGGCGTTGACAGTGACGGAACCGTTAGTGGGTCCGGCGATGATTGTCACGGTGCTGGGGTCGACAACACCGTCTACATCTGTGTCGTTGGCAATTATATCAATTGTGACAGGGCTGTCCTCGTCTGTGGTCACCGTATCGTCTTCAGCTGCTGGTGGGTTATTGATGGGTTGGGCATTGACAGCGACTGTGATGGTGACCGTGGCGCTGTCACAGAGACCGGACGTGTCACAAATGGTGTAGCTAAAGCTGTCTGTGCCCAAGAAGCCCGGCTCTGGGATGTAGGTCACAGTACCGTCAGGGTTGATCGTTACGCTACCATGAGCCGGCTGGGTGACATCCACAATGCTAAATGAGTCGTTATCCGGGTCAGAATCATTGGAGAGGACTTCGATGACTGCGCTTGCGCCCTCAGACAGGACTGCCGTATCGTCATGGGCGATGGGCGCGTTATTCTGACTTGTGCTTGGCGGTGGATCGATCGGGGGCTGGTCGCTCAAGGGCCGAGGGCATCCTGGCAATGGCCTATCGCTACTCACCAAAAGGCAGCTGAAGTAATCTTCTGTTTCGCCGTAGAGGAAATCGCCTTGCCCGTTCCAGCCGTGGCCACCAAACACTATGGGAACGAAGACGCGCTCATCTACCGGCTCGGTGGAGATGGTCACCCGGACCCAAAGCTCTCCCTCGAGTGGCCCCGTGATGATCTCCGGCAGATCAATCGTCCCACTGAAGCCGGGGGTTAGAGAGTAAGGTTGCTGATGCAGAGGCAGGTTACGGACGGCCCACTCCTCGGCGGCTTGCTGGTCTCGTTGTGTGGTAGTGGTACAAGTGGAGAAATCGGCCCAGCGCCCATCGTGGTCCCAGTCAAACAACACATTCAGATAGATGGGACCGGCTGTGGCTTCTCTGGGAACCGTGACATGAACGGAGAAGCGGGCACGGCTGCAGGTGAGGAAGCTTCCGGGCTCCCAGCCGTCGTCGAGATCACGATCCACCAGTAGGGCATTGTCCTCAACCGTTACGGTCTGTCCCAGGTAGACGCGCTCTTGAGGGAAACGATGCAGAATGTAGCTTGGGTCGGAGGCAGCAGAGAATGTGGAGGGGAAGGAACCGATCATTTGTGGATTGGCGCGCGTATAGCCTGCCGATAGCTCATCGGGAGCGTCGCCGTAGTCGCCGAGCGGGCCCGTAGTCGACTGTTGGGCAGAGGATTCTATCGTAGTGATGGCGAGTGCAATGAGCCAGATCAAGCACAATAAAAGAGAAAGACCTCGCTTTACGTGATGCAACTTTGCCAACACTCCTCACTGTAGCGAGGCTTTCGGCAGCCCAGCCGTCTCTATATTGTTCTTCTTGAGACCTGTTGGCTTTGTGCCCCTGCCTCACGGCAGGTTTACCTTTTCGCAGCGCTCTGCTTTGCTTACTAGTATATAGTCTGAGGATGTATTTGCAAGTATTCCCCGCTACATTCACACCCAACGCACCTCGGTGGGCAAGAACTAGGGCGCTTCCTGAACCTTGACGCGTCACGCAAAATATGGAGAATCTTGGGAAATAGAACGGGGGGACCTTATGCTTGAGGACAAGCGAATTGCAGTTATCGGGTTGGGGAAGATCGGCGGGACGCTGGCCAGCAGCCTGATCCGCAATGGAGTCATCTCCGCGAGGAATCTCTCTGGCAGCACGGCACACCCAGAGACGGCAAAACAGTTTTCAGATCGCTATGGGATTACCGCGCACACAGACAACGCCAAACTGGTGCGAGACAAAGACATCATCATCTTGGCGGTGAAGCCTCAGAATATGCCGCGCGTGCTGGAGGAGATACACGATCAGATTACATCGAGGCAGTTGGTGATCACCCTGGCAGCGGCTATCACCACGCCCTATGTAGAGGAGCATCTGGGTAAGCGAGGGAAGAGAGATGGAATACCCGTTGTGCGCGCGATGCCCAACACTCCCTGTTTGGTGAATGAGGGGATGACCGTGCTCTGTCCGGGGAAGCATGCGCAGCGTGCTCATGTGGACATGGCTCGTGCGATCTTCTCTGCTGTGGGATTGGTTGAGGTCATAGACAATGAGGAGTTGATGGATGCCGTCACGGGGCTCTCGGGAAGCGGGCCGGCCTACGGCTATATCATCATTGAGTCACTGGCAGAGGGGGGCGTGAAAGTCGGGCTCCCGCGGGACTTGGCGACGAAGTTGGCGGCTCAATCGATGCTGGGCGCTGCACAGATGGTATTGGATACGCGTGAGCACCCGGCCAAACTCAAAGATGCGGTAACGACTCCTGCCGGGACAACTGTAGACGGACTTCTGGAGCTGGAGGCCGGGGGTGTGCGCGTGGCCCTGATTAAAGCCGTTGATCGCGCCACGCAGAAATCGAAAGAACTGTCGCGCTAGCTCTGTGCAGAAGTTCCTTCCAGCTTGTCTGGCCAAGAAGCTTCGGAGTAGTATGGTAGCGCGATGGTCTTAGCGATCGACTACTGGTGCAATCTCTTCACGGAGGCGGGTCTTCGCCGCTTTCGGGATTCGAAGATGCTCCGCTATGCTTTTGAGCTTTTTCATCGGGGCGAGCGCATCGCAGAGGGCGCAGGCCACTCACCCGAATTATTTCTCAAAGAACTGGATGATGCGGGCGTGGAGAAGATTCTCATTCCGGCCTTCAAGATGGGTGATCCTTGGGGAGACATGGAGATGTCTCAACCCGAAGAAGAGATCCTTCCGCTTGCGAAAAGATTTCCCCAACGCATCTATGGTCTTGTAGGGATCAATCCCAAGCAGCGCATGGAGGGCGTACATCGTTTAGAGCATTTCGTCAAAGAGCACGGTTTCGTGGGGGCGCATCTTCACCCGTATGGCTTTGGGCTAGCTCCCAATCATCGCAGATACTATCCCTTCTATGCGAAGTGTGTGGAATTGAACGTGCCAGTCGTGATGCAGATCGGACACAGTGCGGAGTTCATGCCCAACGAGCTGGGGCGACCTCTATATCTAGATGATGTGGCGCTGGATTTCCCCGAGTTGAAGATCGTGGCGGCTCATACGGGTTGGCCTTGGTGTGAAGAGCTGATCGCCTTGGCCTGGAAGCACCCAAACATTTACATGGGGACGAGCGCTCATGCTCCAAAATATCTGGGCACGCCGGGCTACGGCACGCTCTTGCAGTTTATGAACAGCCGTGGCAAGCAGAAAGTCCTCTTCGGGACGGATTATCCCGTGCTCTATCACAAAGAAGCATTGGAACAGGTGAAGGGTTTGGGCTTGAGTGAAGAGGCCGAGCAGAATTATCTCCGGGAGAACGCGCTCAGAATTTTCAGATTGGAGTGATCGTGGCGAGCATTGCCGGCTTTGGGGTCTATCTGCCCCGCTACCGCATCAAAGCGGAAGAGATCCAGCGCGCCTGGGGACGTTCAGGAGGCCGGGGTGAGAAGGGCGTGGTCGCTCGTGACGAAGATGTGCTCACCATGGGCGTCAAAGCCGCTCAAGCGGCGCTCGCGCAGGCGAATCTCGATGGCCCAAAATTGGGAGCGATCTATTTTGCAAGCGTCTCCAGTGGTTATGCCGAGAATGCCTTGGCGGCGCAGCTGGCCCACTTTCTCGGGGCAAGCCCCCATGTGACCGTGGCCGATCTTGGGCTCTCAACGCGTTCGGTCACTTCGGCTCTTGAGGTTTGTGTGGATGCGATCGTATCGGGTCGCATAGAGTGTGGCTTGGTTGTGGCCAGTGACAAACTGGTCGCCAAGCCCGGCTCGGATTATGAACTAAGCTATGGGGCGGGTGCCGGGGCTGTTGTGCTGGGCCAAGAGGGATTTGCGCGTATCGAGAGCTTTGCCTCGTACACGAGCGGCTTTGTCGGACGCTCTCGCGCTGAGGGTGGGTTTCATGGCCCTGTAGACGAGC
>JBBIPG010000055.1:0-15624 GCA_037442925.1 Candidatus Fraserbacteria bacterium
CGCTTGCGCCAGAAACAGTGTCGGTTGATCGGGGGGCTCCAGCACACCGCTGGCAGACTCTGAAGATTGTGTGCTGGTTCTCGCTGCCCAATGTTGAACCAAGAAAGCTTGACGCCAACCGTCCGTCGGCAGCGGGTTGCTTCCGAGCAAGGGCACAAGCGAGCGACCATCGACGAAATCCGGCACAGTTGCGCCCGCCAGCTCTACGAATGTGGGAGCCAGATCTATATTGCCCGTGAGGTGCTCCAACACTTGACCGGTCGGCACTCCCGGCCCACGCACGAGGAGTGGCACGCGGATGTCCTCTTCATACGCGGTCTGTTTGCCTTGCTGCAAGCGGTGCTGCCCCAGATGATAGCCGTTATCGGAAGTGAAAAAGATGTAGGTCTTCTCCAGCTGACGAGTGGCTTTGAGTGTGGCGATGAGTTGGGCGATTAGATCGTCAACGGCAAGCAGCGATTGCAGGCGCTTGCGGTAGCTCGAGTCAATCTCCGCGATATCTCTGGCGTCAAGCAAGGGTCGGCTGCGTATGTACTCGGGTTTGTCACTCACATCGGCTTCATTGAACGAAGGTGAGCGGGGAGCCTTCACATTGGCAAACGTGTTCTGGTGTCTGGGAGCGGGTGTGGCCGGACTGTGTGGCGCGTACGTGGCCAGATAGACAAAGAAAGGTTGATCCGTGGCAGCCGTTCGCCGGATGAAATCACTTGCTTTGCGTGATAGCACATCGGTCATATAGTCCTGAGAGCGACTGCCGTACGCGACGAGTCTTCCGTTCTCGTTCATCAGGTAGTTGAAGTTGGAATAGGGATTCCCGCCGGCAGGGCTGTACCATTCACTCCAGCCCGGTGGCACGTAGGTGAGGTTGTTCCTCGTCGGATAGCCATTGAGATACTTGCCCAGGAGCACAGTTCGATAGCCGGCGGCTTGCAACCACGTGGCGACGGTCGAGTTCTCTTTGCCAGAGCTATGAAAGGTCTCAAAGCCTCCCCGAGGTGGGGAGTTCGTCAGAATCTCCGTGTTGTGTGAGTACTGCCCACGCAGGATGGAAGCTCGCGATGGGCAGCAGAGCGAGACGTTCACGAAGAAGTTCATGAACGTGGTGCCTTGTTCCTTCAGGAGCGACTGCAGCTGGGGCATGAAGGCGATAGACTCCGCATCCTGGTCATCGGTGAGGATGAAGACGATGTTGGGGCGATCTGTCACAATTCCGCCCCCAATGCTGCTACTGCTGCTTGCCAGGGTTGCAATCAGCAGCATCACTGTAAGTAGGGAAAACTTTCGAGTCATGACCATTCTCCTCCTTATTTCATCAGATGTTGATCAAAGAAATCAGCGATCATGCGCGTGAGTTCCTCGCGAGTCGGGCTGATCGGCCCGCCGGTGGGAGCAAACCCGTGGCCGGCGTTCTTTACCATCACCAGCGTGGCGGGCACACCCGTCTCGACAAGCCGGTCATAAAAGATCTGTGATTGGCTGGGCGGCACCAGCGTATCGCGCTCGCCGTGCAAGATGAGAAACGGCGAATCATCACTCGTCACCCACGTCACGGGGCTGGCGCGTCGGATGGCCTCAGAAGTGCGATCCGAGGTGCCGAAGACCTGCTCTAATAGATGCGCGTTGGCTCCCTCGAAAAGCACCGTAAGATCCGTCGGGCCGAACATGTCGACCACTGCCTGCACGCGGCTCGACTGCTCCAGATACTCTCCCACGTCCCAGCCCGCCGTCGCGTCCGTCACACCCAAGAGCGCCACCAGATGGCCGCCGGCGCTTCCGCCCCAGGCCCCGATCTTTTCGGGATTGAGATGGTATTTTTGCGCGTTGGCTCTCAAGAAGCGAATCGCACATTTTACGTCCTCGATCTGGGCTGGGAACTTGTATCGGGGTGCAAGCCGATAATTGACAGCCGCAACCATATAGCCGCGGGCCACAAGTTCTGAAATATCTCGCACGCCTTCGCCTCGTGCTTTGTCGCCGCTGGTCCAGCCGCCGCCGTGCACATACACGGCAACGGGTGCAGGGCCTTCTTGTGATCTCAGTGGGTAGTAGATGTCCAGCTTGAGTTCAGTACCCTCAGCCACGCAGTACGTCACGTCGCGATCTACTCGACCACTTTGGGCGGTGCTCAAGGGCTGAGCCGCAGGACTAGCTAGCACGTTGGCGGATGAATTCCGTGCAGCCTCGGCCAATGCCACGATATCTTCTGACGTTACAACGCGTAGACTGGTTGCCGCATATGCGACTAATTGCTCATAAGCCTCCCAAATGGCTTGCTGATTTTCCAAAGACCTTGAGCGAGACGGATCAGGCGCGCCGAGATCGAACGGCGGCGAGAGTGGCTTTGTCTTCTCTTTGTCAGCGTAATAGATGAGTGTCCAGGACTCGGGGCCGCTGCGATAGAAGTTGTTCTCGTGAATCAGGCTGGTGATGAACGGTGCCCTGCTGCCTTGCCAGCTGGCGAGCTGCTTTTGCAAATAGCCGATCGGGGCATATTCATCTGCCAGAGGGGAATCGAGCATGTTCCACCAGAAGGCCACGGGCTTATTATCCACGGCCCAGCGAGTGATGCTGAAGTCGCTGGGGCGAACCAACAACCCGTCGCGATACTCAAATGGCTGGTTGGGATCAGCAATCGGAAGGAGCACGATCACGGCCATCTGCCCACCCAGCTCTTTGTACAAGCTAAGTGCGGCAGTCTTGATGCGTTGATCGTTGTTGGGGGCACCCACAACGACTGGCGCGCGACCGAACGTCTGAGCCACGTAGGTATACCCGCCAGGTTGACTCCGATCCAGGTCACCCGTTGCCAGATCCAGCCGGTAGGTTTCATAATCGCGGAGAGTAGCTGTCAGGGCTTGATCATCTAGGCCGTGCAAGCGCTGATCAAACCCGGTGTAAAGAGGATGCGGAGGACGAACGTGGTAACTGATCGTCATGCCGCTCTCTTTTAGGCGGGTGAGCACATCCGGGCGCTGCTGCGCGTACAGTTCGACCATCGGCGCGGTGAGATAGAAGTCGCCGCGCACTCCGTACTTCTCGAAGATGCCGATCAATCGTAGAAGGGTATCGGCACTTTCATCAATGTGTCGCCAATCGTGCACGTTGATGGCGAACGTCATATAGCCCGTCGGTGAAGCGCCTGCGCGTGTGATGAGAGTTTCGGTTTTTGTGTTAGAGGGGGCTGCGATAGTCGCTGTAGAGCGTGGATCGACTCCCGGATGCGTCCTCTCCCACTCGGCGAACGCATCGGCCATCTGTGAGAAAGTGGCCCAGCGGACTTTTCCAGCGGCCACGAGTGGATCAACGACATCCGTGAGGAACTGTTCGATGATGGCGAAGGGGCGGGCTGGATCGCCACGGAACTCGCCGGGGTGAACCGTGAAGTGGAAGACGTTGACTCGATCTGGGTCCGCTGCAGCCACAGAGTTATCTAGACTCTGTTTGAGAAAGTTAAAGTAAGCTTCATCTCCTCCGCTGGTCTCGGAGCGGCGCATGGAGGCGAAGTCTGTGCGGTCGTAGAGACCTTCGGGCAAGAAGACGACTTTGCCCTGCGGATCATGTTGAGCAAATGCTGTAAGATTGTTCTCACTGGGACCACCGGCAGGACGCCAGGGATGAATCCCAATGAGTTGTTCGTCCGTGGTCTGGGTTTTGGGGTTCTTCCAGTCACTGTTGACGTTTAATTCTGCACAAGATGCCGCTTGCAGTAAGCCGGGATAGAGATTGCCGCCGCTCCAGTAACGCACGGGGTTCTTCACGCCGGTCTGATAGATGAAACTAATCTCCTCTTTCATGACGGCGCACCAGGTCTCGACGGGAAGCGTATCGGGGTTCCTTCCTAGATGTGCATCTTCATGAAAATGCAGGCCGATCTCGTGGCCGCGTGCTTCCAACTCTTTCAAGATGGCATTGCCTGATTGAATCGCGACTTGCGTGAAGGGGCTTTGCGTCTGGACTGTCATGCGTCCGCCGTGCGCTTCGATGATCCCGGTTACAGCGAGAATGTCTTGCACGTGGCGCTCAAACAGCGGCCCTTGACGATAATCGGCCCCGCCGCTGCCGTAGCCCTGCGCGGTCTTGCCCAGCGGCTCGATGTGCATTCCTATAGTAAAGAGCAGCACGGGTTGTGAACTCTGCTCAGAAGCCATCGACTCCGGCATGCCTCCCAAGCCGATACACCCAAGGAGTGCGAGGCTCAAGGACAAAAGCGACAGTCTTATAAGTCTAAGTGAAGTTCGCGAAGGCATCGGCTTTTTCATGATTGAAGCTCCTCCCCTAGTTATCTAGTTATGTATTTATATTGTTGGAATCGCGCCTTGCAGAAATTGTTCCAGATACGGCGTGATGATCTCATCTGTTCGCTCCCCTTCAGGCAACCAATCTTCTCATGAGCAGCCTCCCTTCCTTTGGCAGATTCTTGTTACTGGAACGGGGGATAAAAATTCTATAGAAGCCAGGTTAAAGGGGGGTGAAAAGCGGTCAGTTAGCCATCGAATTGCTGAGAGTTGCTTTATAACTCCCTGTTGGGGTATGTTAGATCGCAGTTAGGTGGCAGCTTTGGCTCCATTTTGGGGATTGATGATGCAGTTGACTTTACTTAGGCACCGCAGCGGCAAATGCATATCCCGAAGCATTCTGTGGGTGCGAGAATTGCCGGAAAGCTAGAGCGGAAGGCGGCAGAAGTCTGCGAAAACGTTCAGCCGCTATCATCAACGAAGACCTTCTCATTGACCTTGGGCCAGACATCATGTGCGCTTCGCAAGTGCACCAAGTGGACTTGACAAGAGTGCAGTACTGCTTGCAGACACATCCCCATGCAGACCACATGGATTTGTCTCACTTGCTCTCACGCAGTCCGGGCTTTGGTGTCGTGGGTGCGCCGCGCCTGAATCTCTATGCCTCGTCTGCCACGCTTGAGAGAGCCAAAAGGGTTGTCCCCGCAAGCATTTACTCCTATACTCCCATTGCGCGAAGGGAGCTTAGATGAAGCTGAAATATGTAGAGAGGATCAACCAGCATGGGTATGTCCACATCCCCGAGGATTACCAGAAAGACCTGGGACTCTGCCCCGGCGAAGAGGTGGAACTCCAGCGCGCAGGGGAGCAGCTTGTGCTCAAGCCTT
This sequence comes from Candidatus Fraserbacteria bacterium, assembly GCA_037442925.1. Taxonomy (GTDB): domain Bacteria; phylum Bipolaricaulota; class Bipolaricaulia; order RBG-16-55-9; family RBG-16-55-9; genus RBG-16-55-9. Next base: position 5,123 of record JBBIPG010000055.1, read on the forward strand.
TGAGAGGCGACAAGTCCAAGCCTGCAAGGGACGTTGTGGATAGACTCTATGGCGCCTTGGAAGTTGCCCCCCAAATAGCTGAAGAGGTGTCAAGCGACGACTACCCCTACAACCCTGAGGATATCTGAGGCTGCCAGCCATGCACTTGATAGACATCACCTCCGGCAGTCGTGTTTTTGTTGACGCCAGCATCTTCTATGACCACATTACCAAGAACAAGGCTTCTGGTAAGTCCTGTAGAACTTTCCTCCAGAGAATCGAGAAACACGATGTTGAGGGATTCACATCCGTCATTGCCCTGAATGAACTGCTACACAAATTGGCCATCGTTGAGATCCGACAGAGGCACGGGCTCAGCCGAGAAGTTGTCATGGGGTTTATCGACAGCAACCCCAGCGTGCTAAGAGATCTGAAGGTGTATCAATTGGTGTCTGCTGTCGCTGCTATTCCGAACCTCCAGGTATTTGATGTTGTAGTCACTGATTTTGCCCAAGCTATAGCCTTGATGCAGAAACACCAACTGCTTTCCAACGATGCCTTGCATGTGGCCGTGATGCAGAGAAACGGACTGGACATGCTGGCCGCGAAGGACTCAGACTTCCAACGTGTACCCTGGCTCAAGCTTTACCGACCCTAACCCTGGCGCCATCCACCCAAAGAGGCGGCACATTGTTCCTTAGCAAAACAATCTTCCATAGCGAGACGATCAGTTGCGCCCCCCTCTTGCGACTTGCTATAGTGAATCCTCACTCACATATCTTATGAAAGGAGCGTGATCGACCGGAAATCAGAGAAGAGTGCGGTCTGGTTTCGGGTCTGACGATGGAGAAGGGAGGAAGCACTGTGGGGCTTCTGACGATCAAGGAGCTCTTGGAGACGGGGGTGCACTTCGGACACCGCGTGCGCAAGTGGAATCCGAAGATGAAGGACTACATTTATACGGAGCGCAAGGGGATTCACATCATCGATCTGGAGAAGACGATCCGGTTCTTTGCGGAAGCTTATTATTTCATACGGGATTCCATCGCACAAGGGAAAGAGATTCTTTTTGTGGGTACCAAGCGTCAAGTGCAGCAGACGATTGAGGAGGAGGCGCTGCGCTGCGGAGCTCACTATGTGAGCCAACGGTGGTTGGGCGGGACACTGACCAATTTCTCGGTGATCAAAGGTCGCATTGAGCGCATGAAGGAGTTGGAGACGCACGAGCAGAGCGGTGATCTTGCGCTTCTCCCCAACAAAGAAGCGATGCGCTTGCGCAAGGAGCTTTTGAAGCTGCAGCGCAATCTGCATGGGCTTCGCAACATGACCCGTGTGCCCGATATTCTGTTTGTGGTGGACACACAAGTGGAAGTCAACGCGATTCGGGAGGCCAAGCTACTCAAAATCCCTGTGGTGTCCATTGTCGATACCAACTGCGATCCCGATCCCATCGACTACCCGATTCCGGGCAATGACGATGCGATCAAGGCGACTAAGCTCATCATCTCGCGCATCGCGGATGCGGTCATTGAGGGTCGCGAGGGTCGCACGGCGGAGATGCCGGCTCCCCTGCTGGCAGCCCAAGTAGGCGTAGGAGAAGAGGAGATCAAGGCAGAGTTGCAAGGAGCCCTCGCAGAGGACGTTCTGAAAGCGGATGAAGAATCTCCCCGCAAAGCGAAAGGGGGCTCCAAGCGGAAGACGAAGACCGCCAAAGCTGCCGTCGCCCCCGATGGAGGCGAGGAGATTCCAACCGAAGAAGGGAAGGATGGAAGCGAATGAGCATTTCATCTGAAGTCGTCCGTCAACTGCGCGAGGAGACGGGCGTGGGCATCATGGATTGCAAACGCGCTCTGGAGAAGAGCGGTGGCGACCTGGAGAAGGCCAAGCGCATCTTACGCGAAGAGGGCAAAGCCGCACTGGCCGAGCTGCGGAGCCGGGCTGCCTCCGAAGGACGGGTCGAGGCCTACATCCACCATACCGGAAAAGTGGGCGTATTGCTGGAAGTCGACTGCAATACGGACTTTACGGCCAATAGCAGAGACTTCCGCGAGTTTGTCAAGAACCTGGCGATGCACATCGCCGCCGCCTCACCGCCGCCGCGCTACGTGAGCCCCGAGGATGTCCCGGAAGAGGTGCTGGCGAACGAGAAGGAGATCTATCGGGCTCAGGCCAAGAAAGAGGGCAAGCCTCCCCAAATTGCGGAGAAGATCATGGAGGGGCGCCTGCAAAAGTTTTACGACGAAGTCTGTCTGCTCAAGCAACACTACGTCCTCGATTCGTCCGGTAAGGCGCGTGTGGAAGATATCTTAGGTGAGTTGGTGGCCAAGGTGGGCGAGAACATCGTCATTCGCCGCTTCGCCCGCTTTGAAGTGGGACGTTCCTAAAAGACGAGTTGACCACGAAACGCAGGAGTCCCCGTCGGGTACTCCTCAAGATCTCCGGCGAAGCCTTCGGGAAGAGCGAAGGCGCAGGTCTTTCCCAATCATCTTTGGCTTATCTCGTGCAGGAGATTGCCCCTGTTCATTCACAGAGTGTGCAGTTGGGGATTGTCGTGGGGGGAGGCAATCTCGTGCGTGGTGCTCGTGTGACGTCTTTGGATCGGGTTGTGGCCGATCGCATGGGAATGCTCAACACGATCATCAATGGGCTCGCGCTTGGTGAGATGCTTCGGCAAGCGAAGATCCCGGCCATGGTGCAGTCTGCTGTGCCCGTGGGTTTTGTGGATTCCATAGATGCCGAGCGTGCTCGTGCAGCGCTCGATGCCAGGCATGTAGTGCTCTTCGTTGGAGGAACCGGAAACCCCTTTGTCACCACGGACACAGCGGCCGCAATCCGAGCAGCCGAGATTCATGCGGATCTCTTGCTCAAGGCTACCGATGTGTCCGGCGTATACACAGCAGATCCTAAGAAGAGCAAGAGCGCAAAGCGCCTCAAGCGTGTGAGCTACGACGAAGTGATCAGCAGGAATTTGGCCGTGATGGATCTCTCTGCCGTGGACATCTGTCGTCAGAACGGGATTCCCATTGTTGTCTTTGATGTCTTCACGCCGGGAAATCTTGAGCGAGCGATCGCGGGGCAAGAAATCGGCACTCTGGTTGCGTGAATCAGTAGCAGCCTCCTCGCTTCTAGGAACTCTTCTCTACAACCTTCGGGACTTCGAAGAAGTCATCCCGTCGTTTCGGGGCGTTCTTGAGTGCTTCTTCCGCTGAAACGGAGGGGCGAGGTTCGTCGGCTCGAAAGACGTTGTGCACCTCGAGAACGTGCTTCATGGGCTCGACGTGGGACGTGTCTAGCTCTTGCAGTTTCTTGAAGTATTCGAGAATGCGGCCTAGTTGCTCTTGATATGTTTTGATTTCGTCTTCACTGAGGTGGAGCTTCGCGAGTTTGGCAATGTGCAACACTTCTTCGCGGGTGAGCATTCCCATGATGTCGACATTATAGCTGTACCCTCACACCCGCGCCAGCTCGAAGCGATCTCCAAAGCGACGCCGAAATTCTTCCAATAGTGGCGTGCTCGACTCGCGTTGAATGAGTTGAAACGCTTCATCCCGAGCTGCCTTCATCAGTGCCAGATCTCTAATCAAATCGGCCACTTTGAACGTGGTATCTAAGCCATGCTGCGAAAGTCCCAACAGTTCGCCAGGGCCTCTAATCTTGAGGTCTTCTTCGGCAATGGCAAAGCCATCACTCAGATCCCGAAATGCTTCAAGCCGCTGACGAGCCTCTTCTGTTTTGGCCGTGGCAATGGCAAAGCAGAGCGAGCGCTGCCCCATTCTGCCAATTCGCCCCCTAAGCTGGTGAAGCTGCGAAAGCCCAAAACGCTCCGCGTGCTCGATGATCATCAGCGACGCATCCGGCACATCGATCCCCACTTCAATGATGGTGGTGCTCACCAGCACGTTGAGTTCCTTGCGGCGGACCTGCTCCATGACTTGCTTCTTCTCTTCATCGCTCATCTGTCCATGCAGAAGCCCAACTCGAAATTCCTTGAAGAACGTCCGCTCCAGTTCTTCTTTCATCTGCGCTGCGGCACGCAGATCCAGTTCTTCAGACTCCTCAATCAACGGGTAGACAATGTAGGCTTGAACGCCCTTTGCCAGTTCATGAGCCACCAGCCGATAGACCTCCTCGCGCTTGTCCTCCGAGATCCAGTAGGTGCGTATATCTTTGGGATGAGGCATCTCATCGAGAATAGAAATCTCGAATTGGCCGTAGAGGGTGAGCGTGATGGTACGTGGAATGGGCGTGGCGCTCATCACCAATACGTGCACGTGATCACCCTTCTCTTCGAGCTGCGCTCTTTGGATGACACCAAAGCGATGCTGCTCATCGATGATCGCCAGTCCCAGCGATGAAAACTGAACTCCCTCGCTGATCAGGGCATGGGTGCCGACGACCAGATCCACTTCGCCGGCAGCCACTTCTTGCTGGGTTCTCTCTTTCACATGCGGGGAAAGGCTGCCGATGAGTAGAGCCACGCGCACGTCCAAGGGCTCCAAAAGAGGCACGAGGCGCTCATGATGCTGCTGCGCGAGGATTTCCGTGGGAGCCATGAGAGCCGCTTGGGTCTTGGCTCGAATGGCGATATACGCGGCGGCGGCAGCCACCACCGTCTTGCCCGAGCCCACATCTCCCTGCAAGAGGCGATTCATCGGGTGGCCAGACGCGAGATCTCTACGAATCTCCGCAAGAGCTTTCGTTTGAGCGGTTGTCAACCGAAAGGGAAGAGCTGCCGAGAACTCCTCTAGCTCGTGATCGGAGATGATCAACTTTCGTGCCGGTTGATGGACCATCTTCTGGCGCTCGAGCGCCACCCCAATCTGAAAGATGAAAAGCTCTTCAAAGGCCAATGTCTTTCGCGCTTGTTCGAACTCACGAGTCGTCGCAGGGAAGTGGATCGCCTTGAGAGCCTCTGCTCGCGGCAGGAGTGCATGGCGGGCGCGGATCTCCTCGGGGAGAATCTCGAAGATCTGGGCGTGATAGAGTTGATGGTTCTCGCGGATCAGGTGGTAGAGCACAGCAGGAGTGATCCCCTGCGTCGCGGGATAGATGGGCACAAGTTTTCCGGTTAAGAACCCGGCATCGGCTGGCTCCCAGACGGGATTGCTCATCTGAAGGTTCCCATAGAGGCGCTCGGCTTGGCCATAGAGCGAGACTCTCTCGCCTTTGGAAAATTGCGTCTTGAGCCACGGCTGGTTGAACCAGACGGCGTAGAGCACGCCCGTGTTGTCTTGGATGGCGACCTTGGTGATCTCAAGGTTGGCGCGTGGCCGGATCACATCGAGCGCGCGCACCCGCCCTTGCACAGTAGCCTTCTCACCGTGCCGAAGCTGGGCGATCTTCTTAATCACGCTGCGATCTTCGATGCGCCGTGGGAGATACATCAAGAGATCTTCGATGGTCTCGATGCCCAACTTCTTGAGCAGCTTGGCTCGCTGCTCGCCCACTCCTTTGGCGTAGCGAATGGGCTTCTTGAGCGAATCATCTGAAGGAGCTGACGAGGGTGAAGTCTCTTTTTCTCTGAGTGGCTCTGCAAGCTCTAAAGTCGGCAGAAGGTCTTCGAGTTCTTGTATGATCACCCGCCGCTCCGTCAAGTTTTTTGTGGCATAACGGCTCACGCGTTCGAGAAGCAGGGGCACGGAGGGAGAGGTGAGCTGATCCGCTACTCGGGCCAGAAAGCCTTCGATTCCTCCCAGGACGGCCGTGTCCTGGTAGCCCGTCTGTTTCTCGAGCTCAAGGATCTTTCTTAGGCGTTCGCTGATCTCTTTCGGTGAGGGCATGTTCGTTCGCCGCTGCGCTTTCCCATATAATAATGTAATAATGATAGTAGATTCGACCTCAGGCACAAAGCGCCGATGTCTACCAGAGGACGATGATGAGCTTAGAGATTCGCTTGTACCCTGATCCCGTGCTCCGCAGTCGCTCGGAGCCGATTGAAGTGATAGACGATGAGATTCGCGCCTTGGCCGATGAGATGGTCGAGACGCTCATCAAGCGCGTGGGCTATGGACTCGCCGCACCTCAAGTGGGCGTCACCCGGCGACTGATCATCGTCGATGTGGATGAAGAGCTTTACGTAGTGGCGAACCCGGAGATCGTCACGATGAGCGAAGAGCGCGTGTTGGGAATTGAAGGATGCTTGAGCATTCCAGGGATCGAAGCCGAAGTAGAGCGAGCCAAGTGGGTGCGCGTGTCGGGGCTATCACTCGATGAGAAGAGGATCTCGATTGACGCCGAGGGTCTTTTAGCGAGGGTCTTCCAGCATGAGATCGATCACCTGAACGGCATACTCTTCATCGATCATCTGGGGCGGGCGAAGCGCCAGCTTCTGCTCAAAGAATACGAGAAGCTCAAGGAGAAACCCAAAGCAAGGGTGCGAGAGAAAGTCGCGCTATGAAGTTGGTCTTCTTGGGGACAGGGTCGCTGGGGCTGCCGACGCTCCGTGCATTGGCCAACTCCCCTGAACACAAAGTACTTGCTGTCTTCACTCAACCGGATCGTCCCGCCGGGCGCGGCCTGCAACTTCAGGCTTCACCCATCAAGCAGCTGGCTCAAGAGCTTAAGCTGCGCATCTTTCAACCAGAGAAGATCAACCGCGAAGTTGATGCCATCCAGCGATTACAGCTGGACGTGGCCGTCGTCGTGGCCTACGGTCAGTTCCTCTCCTCAAAGCTCTTGACAATCCCGCGGTTCGGATTCATCAATCTACATGCCTCGCTCTTGCCACACTATCGCGGGGCAGCCCCGATTCAATGGGCCCTCATCCATGGGGAGGCCGTAACAGGCCTGACGACCTTCTTGTTAGATGAGGGCATGGATACCGGTCCCATCTTGCTTCAGCGCTCCCTTCCCATCACGGATGAAGATACCGCAGGCACATTGGAGCAGAAGTTAGCAGAGCTAGGACCGGAGTTGATGCTCGATACGCTCCGAGAGCTGAGATGTGGAACGTTGAAACCTCGTCCTCAGGATCATTCACAGGCAAGCTATGCACCCAAGATCGATAAAGAGTTAGCGAGGATTGATTGGATGAAGAGCGCCCGCGAGCTTTTCAATCTCATCCGTGCGCTCCACCCTGCGCCGGGTGCGTATACGTTCTATCAAGGGAAGCGCCTCAAAATCCACCGTAGTCGAGTCGTGCAGGATTCTTCTAGGGGTGGAATACCCGCTGAGGTGATCGGCTTGGGCCAGATGGGATTCATCGTACAAACAGGCCAAGGGACTTTAGAGCTCACAGAAGTTCAGCCTGAAGGCAAGCGTTCTATGAGCGGAATGGACTTCGCTCGGGGGTATCATCTGAAAGTGGGAGAATCGCTGGATCACTGAGTCATTTCAGCTTCTCAGTTCAGTGCTGGCACCCGCAGTTGCCCCCGCACCCGCAACCACCTTCACTATTATCATTGTGGTTGTCGCTGCTGCCACAACCACAACCACACCCACCCGGCTCGTGCGCCTGTGCTTGTAGATTGGGATTCTGAATGGCAAAGCCTTGGCCATATTGCGGGTGCTCGATGAAATCAATCGTGGCCCCCTCGAGTAGTGCCATGCTGGCCGGATCGATGAAGAGACGAATGTCACCTTGGGTGAGCACCGTGTCCTCCGGGTGGGTTTCCTTCTCCGGGAAGAGCCCGTAGGAAGGGCCACAGCAACTACAGCCGCCCGCTTGAGCGATCAACCTCAACCCATAATCCAGCTTGCCCTCTTGTGCGAGAGCTTCCTTCATCCTCTCGGCTGCCTTCGCGGTCACGTTCAGCATCGCACTTCTCTCCTTTCAAGGCTTCCACCATCGCGGACCTCGGTGTTAAAGCAGCATAGCACAGTTCATGATCTTCGTCAATTCTCTGCCATCCGTTAATCCGTTTTAAATCCGCTGACAGATCCCATGAGCGCATTTTGACCTTTTGGCAAAATTCGCCCTAAAATGCCAAAAGGATGGAAATGCAAGAGGAGTCGAAGATCGATCGCTTTGGACGAGTACTCATCCCCCGTCGGATCCGGGAAGCTCTGGAGTTGACAGCCGGCACTTCGCTCTTGATTGAGGCACGGGAAGGTGAGCTCATACTCCGACCTCAGCCTCAAGGGCCGACGCTTATGCACAAGGGAGGCGTGCTGGTTGCCCAAGTCGAAGCTCTTCAAGATCTTGACGGATGTGAGAAGAAGGCGCGCATGAGAGCGTTGCGCCATCGAGCGCGTCCGGCTGGCTAGAGAATGAGAGTTCTGCTGGACACTTCTGTCCTTCTGGCAGGGATGATCGAGGGACATCGTCATCATGCGCAGGCCTTGTCCTGGCTGCAGCGGGTCAAGAACCATGAGGTCGAGGGAGTCGTTGCCGCTCATAGCTTGGCAGAGTTATACGCGATATTGACAGCTCTGCCTCTGCGTGTGCGTATACCCGCGGCCACAGCCTGGCAGCTGATTCAAGAGAACATCCTCGAGGATTTCGAGGCGGTGGTGCTCTCCGAGACAGAATACTACACCGCCTTGCGCGCGCTTTCTCTGGGCGATGGCGTCGGCGAGGTAGTGTCAGAGGCCCTTGTTGCCCGAGCGGCCGCCAAAGCAGAGGTGGATTACTTGGTGACGCTTTACCCGGAGGATTTTCAGAGGGTCTGGCCGCAAGGGAGAGCGAAGATCCGGCCGCCTTAAGTGGAGATGCTCTCTTGAGAAATCCAGAGATCGATCGCTTGGAAAAACAGGGCATCGTCGAGTCGCCCCGCGATCCACGCGTCGATGATGAGAAAGAACTCTGGGTCATCTATGCGGTCGTTGTTATTGATGTCAAAGCTCTTAAGCGATGAAGGTCCTCCGTTGGGTGGTGCAGAGTCGAGCACGTCGCCGAAGTCCACCGTCCAATACCAGCGGAATGTAGTCTGTGCTCCAAAGCGGCGTGAGATACCCACTGCCCGTGCTTGGCACGCCAAGGCATTCTGTTTGTGTTCCTCGGAGTCGAGCCACCCCCCGAACGCTGTCGATGCTGTCTCATATCCCGCGGAGAGGTTCTCCCAGAGGGAGTGCCACGTGCTGGGGTAGCCAGCAGCCTCAACTCGCTGGTCGAGGCGCGGTTCTCCAGGGCAGACGTGGGCAAAGCAGTTTTGTGCAATCATGGTGAGATTGTGGCTTACTGCGGCGCGCGCAAGGGCGGCTGAGAACTGCAACGTGCGAGCGCTTCCCCGTGGCCAAGCGACCCATTGCACGTCATTCCAGCACAGGGTGCTTTGGTTGCGATAGGCGTTGATGAGAGAGAACAGTGCCGCTTCCTCGCGGTCTTGGGCGTTGGCTATAAGGCCATGACCACTACTGATAATGAACATCAACGGCAATAATAATAGAAAGACGAGACAGCCGACCGTGCGTCTTGCGAGCATAAAGACCGTTCCTCCTCTCATCGCTTGAAGAACTCCTCGTGCGTGGGATGGATGGCACGAAAGTGCCGCGCCAACTCCGGGTAGCGTCTTTGGAACTGCTCATACATCCCGAAGGCGATCTCGCGCACGGAGAAGTGATTGTCCGGGCGGGTGCGCAGCTCGGCAATGTATTGCAGCTCTTCGGCATCCATCTTAAGAAGAGCGCGCCGCCGATAGGCGAAGGGCAGTGCGTACTGCCCCACGAGTGAATACTTCGACTCGATCTGCGAGCTCAACTTCCCGGCTTCTTCCATGAGCTTAGAGTAGCGCTCTTGGAGTCCTGCTTGCTCTATGTCTTTGGGGATATCGTAGCCATAGTTGGCATAGAAGTCTTTGTTGATCTGTACCAGGCGACGATGGCGGTGGAAGTCTCGCCAGGCGCCGCAGTCGAGGCAGAGATCGAAGATGAGCTGGTAGCCCGTGCGCATCTCGCGCAGCGGCGGGTCATACGGGCCGCGCTCCTGATACACCAGCTCCACGATCTTATGTTTTTCTTGGGGTTTCATCTTGTCAACCAACTGCTGGATCTGGGCGTATGAATGGGGCAGAACGCGATAGAGTAGCGTGCAGACGCGCTCGGTCAGTTGATCGTGGGGCTGCGCGAGCGCCACGCCTCGCTGCCCGTCGGGTTGGCCGAGTTTGGGGGCATACTGCGCGGCGAACTCATGGACCGCTTGTCTCGTCTGGATGAGATATGAGTTCGGCTGAGCGTACTTGACGAGCGTGGGGGTTGCGGCTGCCCCAAACCAAGTGATGTAGCGAACTTGCCGGAGGATCTCTTGAGATCGTTGATCATCTTTGGGCAGGCGCTCTTCCAGCTCTTGTAGTAACGGTCGAAGTCGCTCGACCATCGGGTTGAACGCCGGTCGCTCCACGGCAGCGGCTTTGAGTTCCTCAGCCACGTTTTGTATCTCCTTGAGTGGGTGAGAGAAGAGTCTCACCAACTGCCGTTCGAGCGTGCGTGCACTCAAGATATGACCCAGGCCGGTGCGGATACTCATGGGGAGCATGTATCGTGCCACGTCGTAGGCGCGCGCGCGAAGCGTCCGCTCGTACTTGGCATCGTCCGTGTCCGGCGGGCGCTCGTGAGCGTGCTTTTTCATCAAGTGTTTGAGGACTCGT
>JBBIPG010000056.1:0-15279 GCA_037442925.1 Candidatus Fraserbacteria bacterium
CTTACCTTACCTTACCTTACCTTACCGGTGGACTTGACGTCCGCAAAAGAAGGAGGTAAAAGCAATGTGTTGCGGCAAGGAATCATACGAAGAGGTCAAGGAAGGTCGGGGAGGACTCACGCGCAGAAAGGTGCTGCGGGCAATGGGAGTCGGGACCGGGTTGGTAGCGCTGGGCGGGTTGACGGGGTGTACACAGTTTCTGGATTTGAGTGAAACCGACTCCTTTCAGAATTCAAGTGAAGACCTTCATTCCGCTGCCTTACAGGCAACCTCGAAGATCAGTCCAAAATTGAAGGCTACTCTCAAGTCTTTAATTAGGCAGTTCAACCAGAAGAGGGGACTAGTTCCACGCGAATGGGTGGCATCATTTGTGCAGAGTGGAACAGAATTGGTCAACGAAATGGAGCGGGTCGGGTTGGTCGAGGTTCTACAACAATCCGTCAAGCCCAAGGATATCCTGTCTTATCGAGGACCAGAGCCTTCTTTGGTCCAGTATCTGGTACAAGAGTTGTGGTTTGATGAGAACGTTGTAGATCATTGGTTGTCTATGGCTCCCAGACTGCTAATGCAAGTAGCTCGCAAGCTGGAAGAAGTCTCTCTTAAAGAGGTCTTCAAGGAGATGGCCGCTTCCCTCAGAGAATTAGTAACATCCATCTCCAGCAACGGGAATGTTGCAGCTCAATGGCATTGCCCCGATTGCGTATCGGGAGCCCTAGCCCTGAATGGGGTGATGCTGTACGAATTCGAAAACGATTTGTTTCCATTGGTCACAATCATTGTGGGAATAGGCTTTATTCTCGAGTGCAGCACGACTGCCGAGTGGCTTAGGGATCCGATTGGTTGCCGCCAATCATGATCGTTGATATGAAAATAAAGGTACTTGTCCTCTTGAGTTGCGTGGTCTTGATCATCACAGCATTTCCTGTTGCAGCGCACGCACAGAGGCAACCTAGCCATATGCTGTTGCAATTCCTTGCCGGTAGCCTGATGGGGATCATTAGCGGTCCTGTCATGACTTATCTGGGAGTTTGGCCTATCCCGCATGACCTCCAGGAATGGTGTAGTAGTGGCTTTCTCCGGAGCGCTGGACGTCTTGCGGATGCATACGTCGCGATAACCGCAGTGACGGCAGCCGCTGGAGTGCTCGTCTTTAGCAAGCTCACCGGGATGAGAGGGAACGAGCTGGGATTGCTGGTGGGGGCGATAGTGAGCGCCGTGAGTGGAGGCGCTTTGCCATGCGCAGGCTTGCAACTTGTGCAAGACCCTAGTCAAGCACCACCTCTTCACATCATCCTACCACCATTGCTTGCTGCCATGAATGCCACAGTGGGGTATAATAGCTATCCTTAGCCGATTTTGATGATTTGAGTTCACTGCATTACGCTTCTAAACCCCTTTTCAGTATCGCCTCTGCCAGCTTAAGATCCCAGGGTGTCGTGATCTTGATGTTCTGAGCTTCACCTGGAACGATCTTGGCTCGGACACCGCTCATCGCTGACACCGCTCCCGCCTCATCTGTGAAATAGCGCCCTTGCTTGTGAGCTTCGTCCAGTGCATATCCAAGCAGATCACGCTCAAAGCACTGCGGCGTCTGGGCAAGATACAGCATTTCGCGATCCACTTCACCCACGGCAAATCCCTTGCTATCAATAGATTTGACTGTTTCATGAACACGTAGCGCAGGGACTGCCGCCCGATACGCGCGGGCTGCGTCAAAGACGGCCTTCAATAATTCCAGCGAGAAGAGCGGCCGAGCGCCGTCATGCACGGCAACCCACTTCGAGCGAACCGCTCGCACCCCGGCATGAGACGAATCTTGGCGATGTTCTCCCCCCAGCGTCACTTGGATCTTCTTCTCAAATGAAAAAGCATCTAAGATTTTTCTTAGAAGAGGGCGATCTTCGGGATGAATCACAACGGCGATCTCTGAAATGTATGAGCAGCTAGAAAGTTTGTCGAGGGAATACCAGAGGATGGGTTTACCACAAAGCGGCAGATACGCCTTGGGGATGGACGCCCCCATGCGCTCTCCCCTGCCCGCTGCCAGCACGACCACGCCCAGGGTCTCTGGTTTCATAGCCCTGTTGTAGCGTGCTAGGGCTTGTAAAACAAGCAGGGTTTCTCGTCGCAGGTCAGAGGACAACTATCAAGAAGCCCACGATGACTGTGAGTAGCTCCAGTCCTACAACCCACGGGAGCCACCGTCGCCGACTGAGCGCCATGTCTTCCCACTCCTTCCGGGCATGAAGATGCGAGATACGCTCCCGGCAGATAGGGTAATTGCTTCTAGTGGCGTTGAGGGTGAGCTGTGAACATGGCGTAGATCGTTTTTGCACTCTCCCGAAGGGACATCTGACCTACGGGGGGATCACTCGTCCCCACGACCGTCGGTCTCGCTCTTGGGGCGGACGAAGAGCATCTTCCCCGCTTCCGTTTGTAATGAGCTCGAGACAATGGCTCGGATCTTCTTGCCGATGAAGCGGCGACCGTTCTCGACCACCACCATTGTGCCGTCGTCGAGATAGCCAACGCCTTGCCCAATCTCCTCTCCGCGATCGATCACCTCGACCTCCAGCTCCTCGCCAGGGATGAAGCGCGGCTTGATCGCATTGGCCAGCTCGTTGATGTTGAGTACTTCAATCCCTTCGACTTTGGCAACTTTGTTGAGATTGAAGTCGGTCGTGATGATCTTGGCACCCAGCTCCTTGGCCAGCAGGATCAACTTGCGGTCCACACCTTGGATCCCTGGGTAATCGCGGTTGATGATCTCGGCATGAATCCCCGGATGCTCGCGTAGCTCCCCCAAGATATCCAACCCACGACGTCCCTTCCGCCGCCTCAAGCTGTCGGAAGAATCGGCAATGCCGTGCAGCTCATCCAGTACAAACTGCGGGATGAGGATTCCATCCTCAATGAAGCCGGTCTTGACCAGATCGCCAATGCGGCCGTCGATGATCACACTGGTATCGATGAGTTTGGGGGATTGACGTGGCCCCGCAGGTGGTTCCCCGCTGATGAGCGCCAGGAATAGATTCTCTTTACGGTATCCAATCCGGAATCCCAAGAACGTCAAGAAGAAGACGAGCCCCGCTTGCGCCAGCTGGAGCCAGCTGCTGGGGTTGAAGAGCAACTGCAAGATGGCGTAGCCCAGCAGCCCAAAGAGCGCTCCGACTAGGCCAACCAGTCCACCGTTGAGGAGTGCGACACCTTCACCGGCGGCCGCTCTCTGCGTGGCAAACGTGTAGATGCCGTGCATGAGCCCCGCCACCAAAACTCCTCCCAGGGCCCCCACAAGGAGATTGAGCCACAGAGGATGAACCCATTGACCATCGGCGCGCCAGCTCACGGCTCCTTGTCCGGCCGTAACGAGAGCCCCCAGACCGGTCATCCCCAGATAAAAGAGGATTTTCCAGAAGACATTACGCAACAAGATTTCTCACTTTCTCTAGCTTTTTATGATAACTAACTCTTGACGCCTTGACAATGACTTTGCTAACTTACATAAGGGAGGTTTGAGAAGGATGGCCAGGGCGAAGACCGACGTCCCAGAATGGACTGTCCGCCGCGTCCTCGACTGGACGGCAGGATATCTACGCCGTGCCAAGGTGCAGGCCGCCCGGTTCGAGGCGGAAGTGCTCCTCGCTCATGCCTTAAGAACGGAACGCCTGGAGCTCTACCTCCATCCGGAGCGCGTTCTTCGCCCACAAGAGCGTACCCGCTTTCGAGAGCTGGTGCGACAGCGCCATGCCGGAACTCCCCTCGCGTATCTTGTGGGCACCGTGGAATTCATGAATGTCACCCTCAAAGTGAACGGCTCCACGCTCATCCCACGCGTGGAAACAGAAGAGCTGGTCGAACGGGTACTGCGAGATCTCGGCACAGCCCCTGAGCCGAAGGATCTAAAGCTGCTGGATCTGGGCACAGGCTCGGGAGCCATCGCCATCGCCATCGCCAAGGAGTGGCCGCAGGCTCGCGCTCTGGCCGTAGATATCTCTGAGGAAGCCTTAGCGCTTGCTCGCGAGAATGCCCAACTCAACGGCGTGGCAGAGCGTGTGGTATTCGCCCATTCTGACTGGTTTTCGGTCGTTCAGGGACAATTCCATCTGATCATCTCCAACCCTCCCTACATCCCCTCGGAAGACCTCAAGACGTTGTCCAGAGAAGTGACGGAGCATGAGCCTACGCGGGCACTCGACGGCGGCCCACGCGGCCTGCGGGAAATCCAACGCATCGTGCGCGAAGCCCCTCACTTCCTGCGTCCGGGAGGACGACTCTACCTTGAGATCGGCTCTCCCCAAGCTCAGGACGTATGCAAGCTCATCGAGGAGACATCCGCCTTCTCCCATCTGGAAGTTCAGCGCGATCTGGCTGGTAGAGACCGTTTTGTCCATGCGATTCGTAGATCGTAACGGCGAGTAGCAGTCGGAGGGTGCATGGCCATCATCATCCAAATCTCCGAGCTGGAGGCGGTAGATCCGGAAGGCAAGAGGATCTTCACGGATCTGCATTTCCGACTCCATCGGGGAGAGTGGGCCTGTATCACCGGTCCACCCGGAGCGGGCAAGACCCTGCTCTTGGGTTTCATCGTGGGAGAACTGCGTCCGCAGCGAGGGCAGATCCTCGTAGATGACCGCAACGTCCTGCGCATCCATCCAGCGAAGTTGCGGCAACTCCGTCGGCGCATAGGCATGTTCTTAGAAGCGATGGCCCCCCTAGAGCGCAGCACCCTCGAAGAGTATGTGGCCTTCAAGTTGCGCGCACTCGATCTATCTGTGGAGGAAGCCCGAACCAAAGCCCTGGATACTCTGGAGTTGGTCGAGTTGATCGATCAAGCCAAACGACATCCTCCAGAACTCGACGCGGTCGGAGAGCGACTCTTCCGCTTGGGGTTGGCTCTCAGTCATGATCCGGTGTTGCTCCTGCTGGATGACCCTCTTCGTGGCCTTGAGCCCACGGGAGTAGAACGCTTCCTTACGGTGCTCGAGCAGGTACATCTACGCAAACGACTCAGCATTCTGCTCACGACCCGAGAGGCACCTTGGGCAGGGCGCTTCCCCCTACACCTCTACGCACTGGAGGGAGGCCAGCTTCAAGATCTTCATCCAACGCCGATCACGGAGAGCGACATCTCGCCATGACGAAAGAACTGTTTATATTTAAGGAACTGTTGCGCTCTCTGCCAGCGAGAACGTGGGTTCTTGCGCTCGTAATTGTCGTGGCCGTGGCGATCTTCTTGGGAGTGGTGGCACTCGTGTCGTTTCTGCTCCAGCCGGCGGCTCCGGGGATGGGCGCACGGCTGATCGCTGTCCCGCGCGACGATCTCTCCCAATCGGATCTCAGCTCGCTCCATGAGCGGCTCTTGAGCGACCCGGAAGTCGTCCACGTGCGCTTCGTCTTCTCATCCACAGCTACCAACCGCAGTACAGATGAGCAGCAGAGAACTCCAAGCCGCTTTGAGATCGTTCTGCGCTCGGATGCGGAGCTTGCCTCCGTGAGCGAGCGGCTCCGGGGATGGGGCGCATTCCGGCAGGTGGGTCCTCCGGGACCGGATTCCCTGGAAACGTGGAGAGACTGGCTTCAAAACCCAGAGACGCGCTGGTTCGCATTGGCAGGGTTTCTCTTGCTTCTGGCCATGACGTTGCTCGTCATCTACGGTGGGCTCATCGCCTCTCAACGCAACTTTGCAGGGGAGCTTGAACTCCTGGAGCTCTCTGGTGTATCCCCTCAGACCCTGCGGATCCCTTTTGTTCTCCTGGGGGCTCTCTATGGTCTGGCCGGAGCGCTCCTCGTGGGCTATCTTCTGGATGGTCTGCGAGCTCTTTTGGAGTTCTCTTCCCTCTGGCTGCCTGAGCCATGGGAACGGGACGTGATCGATCAACTCGGAGTTCGGGGCTTTCTCTTTGGTCTTGCCCTAAGCGGCGTGGCAGGAATCCTCGGATGGCTATCCGCTCAGAAGTATCCGAGTCCTTTCAAGCGTTCGCGGATCAGCTCTTCTTCTGCAGACGTCACAGAGGGCTGAGAAAGGGCGACCGCACCTTGCGCAAGCCGATCGGTTCGATCTGCCTTACGCTCGGTGCCTGTCTTCCAACTCGTGCGTGATCTTCGCCCGCTATCAAACAGCTCTTCCGCCACACGCCCATCGATATCTTGGGGCAGGGGCACTTCCAACAGCTCACAGATCGTAGGATAGAGATCGATGAGCTTGAGATTCTTTGCTGAACCTTGCCGGAGCGGCCCACCTGCCCCCACGAAGAGCCCTTCCTTTCGATGCCAGCCCGAATGAGCGACAGGGTGCGAGATCATGTGGTTTGATAAGAACTCAGAAAGCCCCATCGGGGAATAGCCCTCCTCCGGCAGGAAGACCAGATCGGGCACCCCATCGAGCGCCCGCGGCGAATAGGCCTCTTCCTTGCGATAGACACACTGGACGACTCGCTCACCGTTCCCAGGGTTGACCCAAGCGAGCAACGCTTGCTCCAACTCACCGAGAACTCTATGGGCATCGGCTTCTGTCACGATTCCCTGGGGCTCGCGCCCGCGGCGGTTGAGATAGATCTGGCCGACGTTGCCGTACGAATACGCGTACGTCTTCCTCCAATCAATGTTGCGCATGGACAGAGAAAAGCGACTGAGCCACCGATAGGCCTGGTCGCCCCGCGCCCAACCGAGAAGCCGCAGACGTTCCTCCCACGGGTAGAGGTTCTCCGGGACGACCCCTGCTGCAAACATCAGACGCTTAAGCTGGGTGGGGAGATTCTTCTTGAGTTTCAAGAAACCCTGTCGCAGGAGCCATGTGTTCATGTGCAGATTGTAGTAAAGCGGCCCAAACCCGTGATCGGAGATGACCCATACGATTGTGTTTTGATCGAAACTCTTCCGCAGTTGCCCCACGAGATCATCGGCCAATTGATAGATCTCGAGAATGGGGTTTCCCGCAAGCCTCACGCGATAACGGGGTCTTTCGACTCCATCGAGCTGGTGCCACATCTGATGTTGCACAGAATCTGTCTCCATCACGTGCACCATGAAGAAATCCCACGGGTAACGAGTAGCCAGGTGTTGAGCGGCTCTGGCCCGTGCCGATAGTGACGCATGGAGTGCCTTGAGCCAGCGCTCCGCTCGCGGCCATCCCAGCCAAGGAGGGGGCGCCACCGGATAAGGCCCTCCCAGCAGGCTCTCCAACTCGGCTTGTAACTCGGCTGGATACGCATAGTTCTTCCCAGGAGGAGTCAGAAGATCACTCACGAGAAACCCCCGAATCGGCCGCACGGGGTATGTTAGCGGAACTCCTACGGCTCCGACGCGCAGGCCGTGAGTACTCAGCCATTCAAAGAGCGTGGGGCATGTAAGCGAAGACGAATCGATCAAGCCGAGTTGATACGTGCCCACACGTCTACTCAGCCACTCGAATATGCCGTGTCGGCCGGGAACCACACCCGTCAGAAAGGAGCCCCAGGCAGCACCGGTCACCGGAGGGATGACGCTAAGAAGAGTTCCGAAAGTCCCTCTTTCTATGAGTTCGGCCAGGTTGGGAAGATGTCCTTCGTCGGCCCAGCGTTTGACGAGATCGGGTGAGGCACCATCCAACGCGATAATGGCGAGTTTCGATCTGGCCACAATGAAAACCTCCTCGTGCTATAAGAGCAGATTCAAGATGAAGTGCCACGGACTCTGCTACCGATGATCCTGAACACACATCCATGGGGGGATGTGCCCCAGCCAAGCCCGTTGGAAGTAGGCTCGGTAGCCCTCAATGGTATAGTGTAGCCAACTCCGATTCAAGCCATACCGGCGGCTGGAGGAGTAGACTCTCATCTCCGGTGCATATACAATGCGCTCTCCGGGTCTTAGAGCTTGTTGAATTCTCAAAGATAGATCCAGATCCTCAGCCAGCCGGAGTCGCGTGTTGAAGCCTCCGGTTCTTTGGAAAATCTCTTTGCGCACGGCGAAGTTGAATCCCCAAAAGTGCGGCTTCCCCATGAGAATGTGCAATCGTTGGTGAAACTCAATCAGCGCTTCCAAGAAGAGCCAGCGCTGCACGGGTGCCGGATCGCGAAACCCGACGTGCCCACAAAGAGCGATCACGCTCGGATCTTCGAAGCGACGCGCGATGGCTTCCAGCCAACGAGCATCAACGACCGTGTCGGCGTCCGTGCGCGCGATGAGCGAGTACGTGGCAGCTTGAAAGCCAGCTTGGGAAGCAGCGGCAGCTCCAGGCTGAAGTTCTGTAATCGTTCTGACAGATAGAGCGGGATGAGCTTGAGAGAAGGCCTGTACTTGGGCTGTGGAATCGTCTGTGGAGCCGTTATCGACGAGGATGAGTTCAAAGTCGCCCGTATACGTCTGCTGTGCGAACGCCTCAAGACAAGACGGAATTTCATTCCCTTCGTTATAGAACGGGATGACGATAGAAATCATCGTAAAGAGCCACACGAGTCTGTGGTGTTGGGATGTCTCTCTCCCGCAGGCCCCAAGGCGGCTCGGAGGGTTGCTCCAACACGGAGCGGTAGAGCGCTTTGAGCCGCTGGCCTACCACTTCGAGGCTATGCTCCTGAGCCAGTTGTAGGGCTCCCCGCGAGAGGTGCCGGTAGAGCTTTGGATCGCTCTCTAGGCGTCTAAGATGTTCCACGAATTCGCTCTCGGTCTGCCCCTTGAGGCAATTGACACCATGGACGAGCCAATCTTCGTATTCGGGTATATCCCGCACGACCAACGGTCGACCTAGCGAAGCCGCTTCCAGAATCACCATGCCCTGCGTCTCCGTATGCGAGGAGAAGAAGAGCACGTCTCCGGCAGAGAAAGCTCCTGGTGTGTCAGATACATATCCGGGCATGATCACATTGAAGAGCCGTTCATTCACATACTTGTCCATCTGAGGATGGAAGACGAGCGCCTTGGACCAGCGGTGGCCGTACCAGATGAAATCAAACTGGGGGAGCCGCTCGGCAACGCGGATGAAATCCACAATGCCCTTGCGTGGGATGACGTTGCCGGCAGAGAAGACCGCAAAGCGATGGAGATTGTAGCGCCCTCTATAGAGCCGTCGTTTTTCCGGTGAGAAGCGGAACCGCTCGCAATTGACCCCGTTGCTCACCACCTCGACGCGCTTGGCCAGCCCCGCTTGGCGCAAGAGCGTACGCGCGAACTCAGAGGGTGTGAAGACAGCATCACTCTGTTCGTAGAAGAACGTCAAGTATTTTTCGTAGAGGGGGGCGATCAAGTTCGACATGGTGTAGCTATCGCGGAAGTCGTGGGCTCCGACGCTGTGAGCGTGCACTACGACTTTGATTCCCTCGCGCTTGGCTTTGTTGAGGTAATAGAACGACTTGGGACCGAAGGCATGTAGATGCAATAGCTCGTAGTTCTCGTTGTTGGGCTCCGTGGTCACCTCGACTCCGGCCAGCCGCAGCGCCTGTTTGTGCGACTCAAAGGCTCTCTTAAACCCGGAGCGGGCTACAGCGTTCTCAGCTTCCAGATATAGGCAAATCTTCATGAATGCCTCCTTACAAAGAGATGCTTACTCCCACTCGATTGTTCCCGGCGGCTTGGAGGTGATGTCGTACACCACGCGCGTGACCTCCGGGATCTCGTTGGTGATGCGGGTGGAGATGCGCTCCAGCACATCATGAGGAAACCGGAACCAGTCGGCGGTCATGCCGTCGCGCGAGTGCACAGCTCGTAGGGCAATCACTGTGCCATAGCCTCGACCGTCTCCTCGAACGGCCACGCTGCGCACGGGCAAGAGCACAGGGAAATACTGCCAGATCTCCCGCCTCAGGCCTGCTCGTGCGATCTCTTCGCGATAGATAGCGTCGGCCTCCTGCAGCAACGTGACCCGCGACGGAGTCACTTCCCCCAAGATCCTTACGGCCAGTCCCGGCCCCGGAAAGGGTTGCTCTTCGATGATGTCGTCGGGTAAACCCAAGGCGCGTGCGATCACGCGCACTTCGTCCTTGAAGAACTCGCGCAGCGGCTCGACGATCTGGAACCCCAGTGTGGCAGGCAGCCCTCCCACGTTGTGATGGCTCTTGATGCGATCGGCGTGGGAAGCCGTTCCTGCCTCACCGCTCTCGATCACGTCCGAATAGATCGTCCCCTGAATGAGCACGTCGATCTTGCCTTGCGTCTTCTCCAGACGATGAGCTGCGGCCTCGAAGACGCGAATGAAGGTCTCCCCAATCACCTTGCGCTTCTGCTCGGGATCGATGGCACTGCGCAGACGTCTGTAGAATTCCTCGCGCGCATTCACACAATGGACCGTAAGCCCCAATTGATCGAAGACGCACTGCACCCGCTCTGGCTCATCCTTGCGCAGTAATCCCGTGTCCACAAAGATGGGGAGGAGTCGATCTCCGATGGCCCGATGGGCCAGCACCGCGGCGGTGCTGGAGTCCACCCCCCCGGAGACGGCAATGAGACAGCGCTTGCCTGCCAGCTCCTGCTTGAGCCAAGCGATCTTCTCCTCCACGAGGTTGCCGGGCTGCCAGCGGTCTCGCAGGCCGCAGATCACCCGCAGCCAGTTCTTCAAGATCGTCTTCCCGTGAGGGGTATGATGGACCTCCGGATGGAATTGAATCCCATAGATAGAGGACTTCTCGTTCTTCACGGCCGCGATGAGCTTTTCTGTAGAGTGGGCTAGAACTTTGAATCCACGAGGGACTTGGGTGATCACATCTCCATGGCTCATCCAGACTCTCTCTTTGGGCTGGAGTCCCTCAAACAGTGGATCGTCTTGGGTGATCTCGATGGTGCTTGTGCCGTATTCGGCTTGGCTGCGGGTCACCTTGCCTCCGAGTTGGTGGGCGAGCAGTTGCATGCCGTAGCAGATGCCGAGAATGGGAATCCCCAGCTCGTAGATCTGGGGGTCAAGTTGAGGGGATCCGTCTTCGTAGACGCTCTGCGGCCCGCCGGAGAGCACAAGGGCCCGAGGCCTACGCCGCTGGATCTCCTCTGCCGTGATGGCAGGGGATGCGACCTCCGAGTAGACCTCCAGTTCGCGGATGGCTTTGGCGATAAGTCTAGTATATTGCGAGCCAAAATCGAGAACGAGTACTCGTTCTTCGATCAAACCGTGCCTCCTCCCATCTCTATTAAAGGGTAATCTGGCAAATCGGGATTTGCAACCCCATTGAACTCTTACGCGTGTGAGACTAGAATCAGCCTGTTTGAGATGTCTCATTCCATCGGCGTAAGCCAAGGAGGGATCCAGTTCATGCAAGGCCCCATAGAGTTCCCAGAGGAATTGGACGAGCGTTGGCAAGATTGGGGACGGAGGGTGGGCCGGTTGGGCAGCGGAGCCGGTTGGCTGATCATCCTGCTCATCCTCGCCATCTGGCTTCTGAGTGGGATCTACACTGTGGGCCCCTACGAAGTGGGATTGGTCAAGCGCTTCGGGAAATTTGTGCAGACGAGCGAGCCAGGGTTCCATTATCGAATTCCGTGGCCGATGGAGAGCGTGGTCATCGTCGATCAGAGCTCGGTCCGCACAGAAGAGCTGGGCTTCTTCAGCCGTCCGGGCGTTCCCAGTACGCAGTTCCCCGTTCGAGAAGAAGAGGCGCTCATGCTTACCGGCGACTTCAACATCATTCGCGTCGAGACCATCGTACAGTACGACGTGATCAACTCCGAGGCCTTCGCGTTCCAAGTGGAGGACTATCGAACGGTCATTCGCGAGGCAGCGCAGGCCATCATCCGCGAGAAGGTGGCGCTTCGCACTGTGGATGAGGCGCTCACCGAGAGGCGGGAAGAGATCGCGATCGAGGTCCAAAAGGACTTACAGGAACTTCTCAATCGCTATGGGACTGGCATGCGCATCATCAACGTGCGCCTTCAGGAAGTGACCCCGCCCACGCAGGCCGTCGCCGCGGCCTTCGACGACGTGAACAGCTCAATTCAAGACAAAGAGCGCTCCGTCTTGGAAGCGCAAGCCTACGCTAACGAGCAGATTCCAAGAGCCGAGGGGCAGCGGCAGAAGATCCTCAACGAGGCCGAGGCCTACAAACAGAGCCGCATCCTGCAATCCCAAGGCGACGTCGCGCGCTTTCTAGCCGTCTTGGAGCGCTATCGCGACGGCAAAGCCGTCACAGAGGCAAGGCTCTACATCGAGACCATGGAGGAGATCCTCCCCACGCTCAACAAGATCATCCTCACGAAGGAGGCGGGCGGACTGCTGAGCCTGCTCAATCTGGAATCGCTTCTGGAAGGAGGGCGATGACGATGAGGGCTCTGGTTGCGTTTCTGGTCATCGTCGTGCTGGGGTTGGTCATCTATGCGCTCTTCGCCTTCACGGTGGACGAGACTCAGAAGGCCGTGGTTCTCGAATTTGGCAAGATCGTGCGCGTGGTGGAAGAGCCAGGATTGTACTTCAAGACGCCCTTCATCCAGAGCGTTGTCTATCTGGAGGATCGGCTTCTTAGCGTAGACATCAAGCCCGCCGAGGGGATTACCGTGGATAAGCAGCGGGTGACCGTGGATAGCTACACCCTGTGGCGCATCCGCGATGCCCGGCGCTACGTGGAGGCAGCCCGAGGTGCGCGCGTTACGGCCGAGAAAGCCTTGGATGACAACGTGTACGGCTTGTTGCGCGACATCATCGGACAAAAGAGCTTCGAGGACATCCTCAAGCGAGAGTTTCTTTCCCAAGTGAAAGACCTAGCCCAACAGAAGATGGACGAGTTCGGAGTGGACGTGATCGACGTGCGCATCAAGCGGGCCGATCTGCCGGAAGCGAACGAACAGGCGGTCTATAATCGAATGATCAGTGAGCGCAAGCAAATCGCCCAGCGGTTCCGCGCGGAAGGAGAGCAGGAGGCCCAGCGCATCCGCTCGGAGGCCGACCGCCAGGTGCAGATCATCCTAGCTGAAGCGCGCAAGCGTGCCGAAGAGCTCAAGGGAGAGGGCGATGCGCAAGCCCTTCAGATCTACGCGGATGCGTACAATCGTGATCCCAGCTTCTTCCTCTTCTGGCGCACGCTGGAATCGTACAAGAAATCGCTGGCCGAGCAGAGCACGTTGGTGCTCTCGACGGAGTCTGATTATCTTAAGCTGCTCGAGTTGATGGGAGCCAAGGGCCTGATCGAGGCACTCAACAACCGCTGAGGGGGGGGTCAGCTCAGCCCCAGTAGCTCGCTCAACCGGCACATCGTCGGCCCAGGTCACTATGGATAACGAGGTCGGCGATGGCATCAAAGGGCGTCGCTTCACGGTTGATGAGGACGACCCGCGTCTTGGCATATTGGGCCTGCGGGACGAGTCCTGCCACGGGATAGACTTCGAGAGAAGAGCCGAGCACGATCAGCAGATCCGCTCGACAGATCTCCCATTCGCTCTCTTGAAATGCGGGAGGCAGAAGCTCTCCAAAGAGCACCACATCAGGTTTGAGCAACCCGTGGCAATGATCGCAATGGGGCGCTCCCTGCTCTTCGACTTTACGAAACAAGGTTTCGATCTCGTAGGGCTTTCGGCAGTCAATGCAGAGTCCTCGGGTGTAGTTGCCATGGACTTCCAGCACCCGTTGCGAGCCCGCCTTTCGATGGAGATTATCGATGTTCTGCGTGATGACCGCCTTGAGTCGGCCACGGGACTCCAGTCGAGCGAGCAGACTGTGGGTGATATTGGGCTGAGCCTGGCTCAATCTCGAAAAGCGCCACTTCCAGAACTCATAAAAGCCCACAGGGTCTCTGAGAAAGCCATCGATGGAAGCTACCTTGAGGGGATCGACCATGCTCCACAGGCCGCATTGGGGGCTGCGAAAATCCGGGATGCCCGATTCGGTCGAGACCCCGGCTCCCGTGAGTGCCACGGCATAGCGCGCCTCTTCGATCCACCTCGATAGTTGATGGAGCTTCTCGTTGTGCGTCGTCATACTTCTCTTGGCTGCAGCGCGATTATAAGCCAGATGAAAGCTAGAGCGCAAGGCTCTTTGAGTGACGGAGAGAATCAATACGAAGAGGCGAAAGTGTATAATCTCGATGTCAAAAGCCTAGTCTACGAGGAGGTCGGCATGAAATGGCGGATCAGCCTTGGCGAATACGTGCGACGCATTGACCGTGTACGGGAAGAACTTCATAGAGAGAAGGCCCAAGCGATGATCGTCTTTGGTGCCAAGCGCATCGCATACCTTGTGGGCTACCACATCGTGGCTACAGAAAGACCCATGGCGCTCATCATCCCGGCTAAGCTCAGAGAAAAGCCCATTGCATTCGTGCCTCGCTTGGAGAAAGACGCGGCAGAGCACGAGCCTCTGGTAGGCGAAGTGTGGAGTTACTTCGAATATCCCGGCAAAGAGCCTCCCCTCAAGACCTTCGCCCAGCTGCTCACCAAGAGAGGATTTGATGAAAAACTCTTGGCGGACGGTGAGGGTTACCCGGCCCTCTGGGGCTATCGGGGTCCGAAGCTCTCGGAGGTACTGCCTGATACTCAAGTGAAAGTGACTCACTTCATCGAGGAGATGTGGAAAATCAAATCTCCTGAGGAAATCGAACTCATCAAAGAGACGGCCATCTGGGGGAATCTGGCTCATGCGAAGTTACAAGAGTTCACTCGCGTCGGGGCCAGCGAGATCGACGTGTCTCTTCGAGCTTCGTACGAAGCCAGCCGCGAGATGCTCCAAGCACTGGGGCCCGAATTTGGAGGCTTCTCCCGAGGCGGCTGGCCCTGCCATGCTGGCTTCGTCACAGGACCGAACTCGGCATTCCCTCACTCGATGAGCTGGAACCGAAAGATTCAAAAGGGCGATGTGCTCGTCACGGGAGCCACAGGGCATCTGTGGGGCTACGCGAGCGAACTCGAGCGGACAATGATCGTTGGAGCACCCAGTAGTGAACAAGCCAAGTATTTCGAGATCATGCTCGAAGCACAGACGGCGGCCATGGAAGCCGCCGGGCCGGGAATCCCACTCTCACAAGTGGATCGAGCCGCGTGGGATGTCTTTGAGAAGCATAAAGTCACGCAATACACACAGCATCACACGGGGCATCATCTGGGTTTTGAGCCACATGAGGCTCCCTTCATTGATCGCAATAGCAAAGAAGAGATGCAGCCAGGGCAAGTTTATAGTATCGAGCCTGGGCTATATATTCCGGGCAAAGCGGGCTACCGGCACAGCGATACGATCTTGATCACCAACGATGGAGTGGAGTTGCTCACATACTACCCAAGAGATCTGGAGAGCCTCACGATTCCGGTTTAATAAGGGTCTTGACAAGATGAATCATCTGTGCTACACTTACCTTACCTTACCTTACCTTACCTTACCTTACCTTACCTTACCTTACCGGT
>JBBIPG010000057.1:0-14986 GCA_037442925.1 Candidatus Fraserbacteria bacterium
CGTTTGAGCGAGCTGGGGCAGCGCAAGAGAGCCGTGCGCTGCCTGGAAGAGAGGAAGGAGTTGGAGTACATTCTTACGTGAGGCAACGAATCTCATTTCGAGTACTTTCTTAGGTGAGGCAACAGGGTCCGAGAAAGACCCCGACCCGTTCACTTGACAACCCTCTTCTGGCCTGAGAGAATGAAAGCCAGCGATCATCTGCAAAGGGTGACTACTCGTATGGCTCGAGTCTCGAAACGTGCTGAGAAAACCCAGTTTTCGCCCATCCGCAAGCTGAAGTCCCTAGCTGATCAAGCTCGTGCTGCGGGGAAGACGATCTATCATTTAAATATTGGCCAGCCGGATATCCCAACTCCCAAATCGTTCCTCGACGGAGTGAAGAACCTACCCAAAGTGCTCGCCTACAGCCCCTCTCAGGGCCTCGATGAGGCGGTGGAAGCGCTTGTCGGCTACTACGAAGACCAGAATATCGCATTGGAACGAGACCAAGTGATCATCACGGCAGGAGGGAGCGAAGCGATCACGTTCGCTCTTCTGGCCGTGACCGATCCCGGAGACGAAATCGTCGTCCCAGAGCCCTTCTACACAAACTATAACTCGTATGCATCGATGGCAGGTGTCGAGATCCGCCCCATCGAGACGCGCGCGGAAACAGGCTTTCGCCTGCCCGATCGCCAGACCATCGAAAGGGCAATTACTTCCAAGACGAAAGCGATTCTCTTCTGCAACCCGGCAAACCCCACCGGCACCGTCTACACGCGAGACGAACTCGAAATGTTGAGAGATCTCGCCTTCGAGCATGATCTCTTCTTGATCTCGGATGAAGTCTACCGGGAGTTCGTCTACGATGGTCTCACGCACACGAGCGTGCTCCATTTGGATGGCTTGGAAGAGCAAGCCATTCTGGTGGATAGCATCTCGAAGCGATTCTCGGCATGTGGGGCGCGCATCGGCGCGATCGCGAGTCGTAATTCTTCCATCATGCAAGCCGCTCTCAAGTTCGCTCAGGCGAGGCTCTCTCCACCCACAATGGGGCAGCTTGGACTCATTCATTTCTTAAAGTCGAGCACGTATCGAAACGAAGTCGAGCAGATGATCGAGGAGTTCGAGCGACGACGGGACGTCGTCTATGAAGAGATCCGGAAGATTCCCGATGTCGTTTGCCGCAAGCCTCAGGGGGCCTTCTACATCATCGCCAAGCTCCCCATCGATGATGCCGAGAGATTCTGCTCATGGCTAATAACAGATTTTGCTCTAGACGGCGAGACGGTGTTGATGGCACCGGCAGCGGACTTCTATAAGACACCCGGTAAGGGTCGAGATGAAGTGCGCCTGGCGTACGTGCTCAGAACACACGCCCTACAGAGAGCTATCGAGATCGTACGGGCCGGCCTCGACGCCTATTCCCGTTCCCGTTTCGCCGTTCGCGCTCGGGCCTAGAGTTGTTCGATGCTCTTGGCGGAGTCGGAGCGCTGTACTCGAAGTCGGGCACAGCCACCCTGGGGAGCGCCCGCTGTAGGTGTCGTTCAATCTGATGCACGGCTTGCTCTTCCTCCTGTGCTACGAGTGTGAAAGCATCTCCTACCGCCTGAGCTCTGGCCGTTCGTCCAATTCGGTGAATGTAGGCTTCCGGGGTCTCGGGTACATCATAGTTGATGACGTGCGAGATGCCTTCCACATCCAACCCGCGGGCAGCCAGATCGGTCGCCACCATGACGCGATAGCGCCCCGTGCGGAAACCATGGAGTGACTGCAAGCGCTGGTTTTGACTGCGATCTCCGTGCAAGCACGTGACAGGATGACCCTTGCGGTTTAGATCTCGAGCCACTCTGTCTGCGCCGTGTTTGGTGCGCGTGAAGATGAGTATCGACGTATAAGCGGTCGTCTCGAGCAGCTTGAGGAGCATCGTCATCTTGAGATGGCGTGCCACAGGATAGAGGAACTGTGAGACTTTGTCCGCAGGCTTGGCGCGCGAACCGATGGTTACAGTGATCGGCCGAACAAGCGTTTGTCGTGCCAGAGACTCGATGGCGTGGGGCATCGTGGCGGAGAAGAGGAGATTCTGTCGTTGCTTCGGCAACAGATGAAGAATGCGCCGAATGTCAGGCAGAAAGCCCATATCCAGCATTCGATCCGCTTCGTCTAGGACGAGAATCTCAATGTGCGACAGATTGACATGGCGGCGATTTGCGTGATCGAGCAGACGTCCGGGTGTGGCAACCAAAATCTGTGGGTTGGCTCGAAGAGCGGCGATCTGGGGTCCCATGGAGACGCCGCCATAGACAGCGGCGCAGCGAACCTGTGTGAAACGCGCGTAATCTCGCGTGCTGGTCTCGATCTGTGCTGCCAGCTCGCGCGTGGGGGCCAAGATCAAGCAGCGAAGTCCTTGTCTATCTTTGACTCGATCCAGAATGGGCAGCACAAAGGCCGCCGTCTTGCCGGTGCCCGTCTGGGCGGTCCCGAGAACATCTTTTCCAGCGAGAATGTGGGGAATGGCTTGGGATTGGATGGGTGTAGGCTCTACGTAGCCGGCAGCTCGAACACCCCTAACGATGAGATGTGAAAGACCGAGTTTAGAGAACGGCATATCTACGGTAATGCTCCTTTCAAGCTCATATGGCTTGCAACTGACGTATCATCGTCATGGATTTATGCTTGTGCGCGGATACCTTAAGGTGGGGCATCAGCGGAAAAGCGTTTTTAGTATATATGATCCAGATCAAAAGTGCAAGTCCTCTGACCTCGTGGCGTGGATTGTTTGTCCCGTATCGTCACGCCTCGATACCATGAAGAGACACGATGTCTACCAAGAGGCGTCTTGATCTAGTTCTTGTAGAGCGTGGCTTGTGCAAGAGCCGCTCCGCCGCCCATCGCGCCATATTAGCAGGTCAAGTGTTGGTAAACGGGCAGCTGATAGATAAACCTGCAACTCGCATTACTGAAGATTCTTGTATCGAACTCAAGGCGAAACCCAGATATGTCAGTCAAGGCGGACTCAAACTGGAAAAGGCGCTGCGCGCATTCGAGCTGGATGTGCATGGAATGGTCTGTCTGGATATCGGAGCCTCGACTGGCGGTTTCACCGATTGTCTTTTGCAGCACGGAGCGGCGAAGGTGTACGCCGTCGACGTGGGCAAGGGCCAGCTCGATTGGTCATTGCGGAACGACCCACGAGTCGTAGTGAAGGAAGATCTCAATGCGCGCTATTTGCAGCTCGAACAGATTGGTGAGCAGGTGGATCTGGTAACGATCGATGTCTCGTTCATCTCACTGCGACTGATCTTGCCTGCCGTAAGACCTATCTTGAAGCCATCAGGAGACGTGATTGCTCTCGTCAAGCCGCAGTTCGAGGCGGGACGCGAACACGTACAGCGGGGTGGAGTCGTGAAAGATCCCAGAGTGCACCAACAGGTACTGGAGGAGTTGGCCTGGTTTGCCGTACAAGAGTTGGGGTTCTCTGTCATCGACGCGACGTTCTCCCCCTTCCGTGGCCCAGCGGGCAATATCGAGTTCTTTGTGCAACTTAGGAACGAAGTGGGCGTTAGTGGTCAGCCAGATTTGGGGTATTTGGTGGCCGAGGCCCATCGAGAATTATAATGCAGCATGGTGATCATTGGCTTGACAGGCGGTATTGCCAGCGGCAAGAGCACCATCGCCCGTGCCGTAAAAGAAGAGCCCGGTATTGCTGTCATCGAAGCCGATCGCATCGCCTGGGAGACATATCACCCAGGATCGGAAGTCTATCGCAAGCTCATCGAGCATTTCGGTCGACGAATTGTGAAGCCGGATGGCACCATCAACCGTCATGCGCTGGGCAGGCTCATTTTCCGAGACGAAGCCGAACGACGGTTCGTGAATCGCATCGTCCACCCAGCGGTGATGGCACGTCTTAAGGAGATAGCTCGCTCCCAGGAATCTCAAGGGGTCGATCTATTGATCGTAGAGGCGGCACTCTTATTAGAATCTGAGGCTGTCGATCGCCAGTTCTTTGATTATTACGTGGTAGTGAAGGTGGAACCTGAGGAGCAGATTCGACGACTCATGGAGCGAGACGGCATCAGTCGCGAAGAAGCTGTGGAAAAGATCTCGTCACAGACTCCCCAAGATGAAAAACTGAAGTGCGCGGATGAGGTGATTGAGAGTTCTGGTAACGTAGAAGAAACGATACAACGTGCCAAGGCGCTTTTCTCGCGGCTGCGTCAACGCGCGGCAAAAGGCCATCCATAGCCCATTGGCAGCGATATCACAGAGAACGCTACGTGGGCGTAGCCCAGATCACGGACACCGCTGTCAGGATGCTTTACGCTTCCGTTAGAATGACTCCGATATTTGCGGCGAGGGGGACATAAGAGCAGAGGGCGTATCGTCAAAGACCTACACGGAGGTACAGCGTGATCTCCACGGTACGCCGCTTGGAGTTACTGCGTGTGCAGCGACAGCTGCGAAGAGCTCAGTGGAGAGCCAAGCTACAACTGGTCCTCCTCAAACAGAGGGCTCCCCATCACATACGTCGAACTCGTCCGCTCAAGATTCATTCATCGAGTCGATCCGACCACGCCTCAAGCTGACAGTTGGGATCAGCCAGTAGAGAAGCCTGTCTAGCATTCAACCGAACCCTGTCCTTTCCCCTGGGCTGACAAGGCCTATAATGACTGATGGTCACCTATGGGCATCCACATGGCGGAGGCGCGCATCGATCTGGGTCGGCTGCGTCGGAATATCGAGATCGTCCAAGGGCATCTGGGCAAGGTGAAGCTGCTCTTTCCTGTCAAAGCCGATGGGTACGGGCACGGAGCCGTCGGTATCTCTCGCCTTGCGGAAGAAGCCGGGGTAGATTATCTGGGTGTGGCGAATCTCTTGGAGGCGCTGGAGCTACGCAAGGCAGGCATTCGAATTCCCATTTTGATCCTCTCCGCTTCGCGACCGGAGCTGGCGCGCGAGCTCGCCGAGGCCGATGTCACGGTAAACGTCTCCACTCCAGAGATGGCCAAGGCGCTTGAGCAGGCCGCTAGACGGGCGAAGAAGACGGTCAAGGCCCACGTCAAAGTCGACACCGGCATGGGCCGAAACGGCGTGCTCGCGGAACAAGCATACGATTTTGTGCTCTCACTCAAAGATTGCCCCCACATCGAGGTCGAAGGGATCTTCAGCCACTTTAGCGTCTCCTACAGCGAAGACCCCCAAGATCAAGCGTACACGCGACAGCAGATCCGCCTCTTCAATCAACTGTTGAAAGAACTGGACAATGCAGGCAGGCTTCCGCCCTTGCGACACATCGCGAATTCCTCAGCCTTGATCCAGTATGACGATGAAGTCACCACAGGCTATTACAACATGGTCCGCCCCGGTGTGTTGCTCTACGGCTACCCGGAAGTGCGTCGCCCGTGGACAGAGGGCATCTGCCCACCGATGACTCTCGTGACGTGGGTGGTCTGCGTGAAAGAGATGCCACCGGGACGATACATCGGCTATGGGCGCAAATATCAGACGGACTCGGTGCGCCGTATCGCCACGCTGCCGGTGGGATACGCCGATGGGATCAATCCAAAGTTGGCCTGTCATCAAGGGGAAGTAGTCATCCACGGTGAGCGTGCTCCGATCGTGGGCGGCATATCCATGGATCAGATCACTGTGGATGTTACGCACATTCCCAAGGCGAACGTGGGCGATGAAGTCGAGCTGATCAGCGATGCAATGCCGGCGGAGGAGATCGCCCGCCGGATCGGGGCGCGCTTTACGGAGATCGTTCTTACCGCCCTTTCACGCCGCGTGGCCCGTATCTATATTCAGAGCTAGTCAGAGCTTATAGGGACGGACTTCCGTCCTCCTCAGCGTAATTCAAATCACCCGAAAGATTCCCCGCTTTGTGTTATCTTGCGGCTGTGCATCCAAGCTAACTCGCACTTCTAAGGAGGCCGGAGATGAATCACCGCCGGGGGGGCCTGTTTACGTTCCTTTATCTACTCATCCTTCCTACAATTCTCACTTTGCTGCCCTGGGAGGGTCGCTCGGATCCGCAGTGGGTCGTGGTGATCGACGCGGGGCATGGAGGAGTAGATCCTGGAGCGCAGGGGCCGAGCGGCGTCCGCGAAAAGGAGATCAACTTGGACATCGCTCGGATGATCGAAATTCTGGCATTGGGAGATCCTGAAGTAAAAATCATCCTCACCCGTCGCAGTGATCAGACACTGCCCCTCAAAGAGCGAACCAACCTGGCAAACAATCTAAGAGCAGCTCTCTATGTGAGCATCCACTCGAACGCGCATAACGATCCTCGAGTACAGGGGATCGAGACCCTCGTTGCAGATAAGCTGGATCACCCCATGTATGCGAAAAGCCTCCAATTGGCTCAAGCCATTCAACAGCAGATCATGGTGCGCCTTGCGCCCCTGGGAATATCGAATCGAGGGGTGAAGAAGCAGCCGCTCTACATCCGATGGGCCCAGATGCCCGCCGTGATCGTGGAGTCGGGATTCGTCACAAACTCCAAGAGTGAAACCCAGCTTCAGTCTCTCTGGTACCAAGCTCAAATCGCCGAAGCGGTTCTCGCCGGCATCAAGACATACTTGAAAAAGAATTGACGGCAGCCTGTACGCATATCGGCGCCGTTAGGATAACGCTAGGAACCTCCTGGATCTGAGGGATTGGTTGTACTGCCAGGCATACAGTGGCAACCAATGGTGCAGGCTCCTCAGCCCCAATGTCCTCTGCGGAAACGAGACGTCGAAGACCTTCACCCTTCGTTTCCGCTCGCGGAACCGGAAGCGTACGCGGCCAGGCCTAGAGCGACGGCCCAGCTTTTTAACGGCACCGGAAGCGAATTATAGACCTGCTGGATGGTCCACATTGGCCTTAGCTCGCTATGAGGCTCCGGTTATCCGTGGTCAGCTTACAGCCCTTGGTTGATGAGGGAGAACCAACTCAAATTGGCAAAGGGTGCTCTTTCCAGTAAGATCGTCGTGATTCCCGAAGGAGGTTTTGATGGCAAGAAAGCTATCTCAGAGCTTCTTGGGACCGAAGGTGGAAAACGAAGCCATTCGTGGGAACGAGACGACGAGTGAGTTGATTGACAAGGCGTTCAAGGCGTTTGTGGGGCGAGAGCTGGCGACCGCATATAGCATTATTCGTCGGATGATCCGTGAGGATCACACGATTGTGATGAGCGTTTCGGGCGCCATGACCCCTGCCGATCTCGCAACGACCTGCATCATCCCACTCATTCAGGCAGGCATGGTGGACGTGCTCACGACTACAGGGGCGAACATCTATCACGACCTTCAGCGCACCCTGCAAGGCCAATTCTATGCGGTCGATCCCAACGTCGGAGATCGCATGCTGCGTGAACAGGGATATACGCGCATTTACGACCTCGTGTTTCCGGAAGACGATCTCTATCGCACAGATAAGTTCGTGCAAGAGCTTCTCATCAAGAAACCCTTTCAACGGCCTATGACCACGCCAGAGTTTCACGATCTTTTAGGCAAATACATCGCCGAGATCGAACGAAAGCGTTTCGGGCGCGATCCCAAAACGTCGCGCAGTCTGGTGGTGCAAGCCCATCTCCATCGTGTGCCGGTCTTCTGTGGTGCTCCTCAGGATGCGTCGATCCATCTCAATGTGGCATATCTCAAGCGACGCTTCGGTGAGAAATTTCAATTTGGGATTGACATCGAGACAGATATCCACGAGTTTGCAGCGTATCACTGGCTGGCGAAGAAGCGCTGGTCCAAGAAGCTGAGCGTAATCATCCTGGGAGGAGGCGTCCCCAAAAACTACTCGCTCCAGCCAGAGCCGTACTTGTCACAGATCTGCGGGCTTGACGTGGAAGGCTATGACTGCGATGTGCAATTCTGTGATGCACACGTACAAAACGGCGGCCTAAGTTCCTGCACGGCCGGGGAAGCTCACACGTGGGGCAAGACTTCGGCAGAATACCAGATCAATTCGCAATACGTCTTCACAGAAGTGACAGCGGTCTTCCCGTTTGTTGTGCACGGGCTCTTGCAAGAAGGGCTCAAGAAGGGCGCTCGAAAGCTACTAGACAGACGTGAGGAAGCGATCCAGCTCTTGGATAAGGCAATCCGAAAATGAGATAGGAGTCTGCTCTACCGATAGCGATAGAAAGCGTAAAGAAGATAGATGATCGTCCCCACAGCGAGCACGAGTGCCATGTAGCCCCCAGGAGCCCCCGGAGGATTGAAGATCCACATGCGCTACTCCTCTTCTTCTTTCATCTGAAGCACTTCTAATTCGCCGTAGTAACCGCAGTGGGTGCAGACCCGATGGGGAAGCTTGGGCTCATGGCAGCGCGGGCATTCACTCACCGTCACCCGCGACATGCGCCAGTGACCCTGATGATTGCGCTTCTCCCTTCGGGACCTGCGATATTTGGGAGTACTCACAGAAAATAGCTCCTTTCGTTGCGCGGCATTCTACTGAGAAGCAACGGGAGATTCAAGCCGAAGGGCTTTCGAGAATGAGGGTCACGGGACCGTCATTGATTAAAAACACCTGCATATGCGCGCGAAAGCGTCCCGTTGACACGTGAGGCGTGTGCTTTTGCAGGGCGGCCACAAAATGATTGAAGAGTTGTTCGGCTTGATCTGGAGGAGCGGCTTTTTCAAAACTGGGCCGCCGCCCCTTGCTGACATCGCCAAAGAGCGTAAACTGCGATACGGCGAGAACCCCTCCACTGACGTCAAGAAGCGAGCGGTTCATCTTGCCTTGCTCGTCCTCAAAGATCCTCAAATTGACAACCTTCTCTGCCCAATGCATCGCATCCGACTCACCATCATCCCGCCCCACTCCCACGAGCACGAGGAGTCCTGGACCGATCTCGCCCACGACTTCACCGTCGACTTCCACACGCGCTTCGCGCACCCGCTGGATGACGAGACGCATATGAGAGAGTCTATCGAAGCGAACTCCCGAGGGCAAACGAATTCCCTTGCAAGAAGCTCGCTTACTCGTATATTCTTGTCGTAAGGCGATGGAACTAGCAGCGTATCTGGCTGAGCGTGGCCATTGGATTGAGCAATACTTGAAGGAGCAGTTGGCGCGGCATCAAGACCCTCCGGTCACGGAGCTTCTAGCAGCAATGGAGTATGCGCTGGCAGGGGGAAAGCGGATTCGTGCCGTGCTCGTCATGGAGGGAGCCGAGCTGGGAGGAGAAGAGCCTCAGCGCGTGCTACCCGCAGCTGCTGCGGTCGAATGTTTCCACGCGTATTCGCTGGTCCATGATGACCTGCCTTCCATGGACAATGACATAGAAAGGCGCGGTCGGCCTACGGTGCATGTGCGTTTCGGTGAGGCAACGGCCATTCTCGCTGGCGATTCGCTGCTCCCGTTCGGCTTTGAGCTTCTGAACGTAGAGCAGGTGAAATACTCCCCGCTGGAACGTGTACAACAAGTGAATGCCCTGTTCTCGCAGGCTTTGGGGTGGAGGGGCTTGACCGGTGGACAGCTTTTGGATCTCTCGTGTGCACACGAGGAAAAACTTCGGCCTGAGATCAACCGGCGAAAGACAGCGGCACTGTTTGAAGCTGCGCTGGCTGCCGGAGCGATGTTGGCAGGGATGAAAACGCATGAATTGAACAAGTTGAGAGATTTCGGATTGCAGCTTGGCCTGGCGTATCAACTCGTCGATGATATGCTGGATGGGGAGGTAGCTCCATCGAGGGGCTCAAAGCAACGTGTGCAGGTGCACACAGAGACTGCTCTTGCGGATCTGGAGCCCTTTGGGGAGCGAGCGGCGCGTCTTCGAGCACTGACGCAGTATCTTGCCGTCCGCCGTTTGTGATATGATGGGGGTGCGTTACCCTAAAGAAAGAGAGGGAGGGACGTATGGCAGAGTTGGAAGAGGTTCGAGGAGATGTGGGGCAGCTATTCATCTCGGACAAAGCCTTGGAGATGATCGCCTATGGAGCGCTCTTGGACGTGGAGGGTTTGTACACCCCAGATCGGGTGAAGGGCGGGGGCCTTCTTGGCTCCATCTCGAAGGTCTACCAAGGCGATGGCATCCAGGTGCTCAAAGGCCCTGTCCCCAAAGAAGGAGACGAGGCATTCCCAGGGCAAGAAGCAATTGTTGACGAGTCAGAGAAACCTCTCAAAATCAAGCTGGCACTCGTCGCCCAATACGGCACTCCCATCCACCAAGCGGCAGAGCACGCCATCCAAAAAGTCCGGCGCAAGGTCAAAGAGCTGGCGGGCCTCGATGTGAGCGAAGTGGAAGTTGAGATCACAGGCATCGTTAAGATGCCGTAATGTGCTGTGGTGATGAGGCCGGCCGAGATCGCGCAGATGTTTTCTGGCATCTCGGCGCGCTATGACCTGGCCAATCATATCCTAAGCCTGCAACTCGATAGGGCTTGGCGAAAGCAGCTCGTGCGCAGGGCCGATCCGCGACCTGAGGAACGAGTCCTCGATGTGTGCACAGGCACAGGGGATCTCTTGCTCGGCTTCGCCCATCAGCACCAGCAGCTGACACGCTGGGGATTAGACCTCTCCCGCGAGATGCTGGCCCACGCGCAGAAGAAACTGGGATCGATTCGCGATGCGGGTAGCTCGCTTTTGATCGAAGGGAACGCGCTTCAGCTTCCCTTTGCCTCCGAATCGTTTGACATCGTGACCGTTGCGTTTGGCTTACGCAATCTGCCAGACATACAAGCGGGTTTAGGGGAGATGGTGAGAGTCTTAAAGCCGGGGGGACGGCTCTTGATTCTAGAGTTCGCGCTGCCCCCGAATCGGCTCTGGCGCGGGACTTATCTCTTCTATCTGAAGCACGTCGTTCCCCGGCTGGGAGCGCTCATCACGGGTTCGCGGTCTGCGTATGAATATCTGCATCGTTCCATTTGCGACTTCCCTGTGCCGCAAGAGATCCTCCATCACATGAGACTCTCAGGTCTAGCGCGAACGGAGTGTCTTTCTCTGGCGGGTGGGATTGCTGTCATCTATCGCGGGGAGAGGCGGGTTGATTGAATAAGAACCCGCAACTACTCAATAACGAGGGAAGCGCTCGTCTGCACTATCGCTTCAGAACAAGTGTTAGCCCATCCGCTATCGGAACCAGACTGATATCTACTCGAGTGTCGGTGAGAATTTTCTTGTTCAAAGCACGAATGGCTTGCGTATCTTGATCCTGTATCGCTCTATCAACCACCGCTCCGTGCCTCAACACGTTATCAATGGCAATCAAGCCACCAGGACGCACTAACTTGAGACAATACTCGTAATACGCGTCATAATTTCTCTTGTCGGCATCGATGAATGCAAAATCAAACCGATTTGACTGACCTTCTTTGATGAGCTGTTTGAGTGTCTCTACAGCCGGGCCTAAACGTAAATCGATCTTGTGGGACACCCCAGCCTCTTCCCAGTATCGGCGCGCTGTGGCTGTCCATTCATCGCTGATGTCGCAGGCCACGATCTCTCCATCTTCTGGCAGAGCTAGAGCTGTCCATAGCGAGCTATAGCCCGTGAAGACGCCGATTTCCAACGTCTGGCGAGCGCCGAGGAGTTTGACTAACAACGCCATGAACTGTCCCTGCTCCGGTGCAATTTGACAACTCGCCATTTCATGCCCTGAAGTCTCCTGACGCAAGCGCTGCAGTATGTCAGATTCCCGTAACGATACGGCAAGCAGGTACTCATATAACTGGTCTGTAAGACTGATGGTACGACGTGCCATAGAATTCCTTTCACGGACCGGAGTAGCTATTCAGATTCTTCGAGCAGGCGTCTGGCGTATTCGAGTAGCTTGCGTTGGTCCGATTCGCTCAACTTCTCCGCCATCGTCAGGAGGCGATCCAGCAGGCTCTCTCGCAGCGGCCGCCCGGAGTCGACTTCGGCGCGCTCCAAGAGCGCTCGCTGGGCTAGACGGTGCGCTTGCCAGTTGCCCGTCCGTTCGATGTAGCGCACCTGCCAGAAGGGAAGGCGACTTAACAGTTCTTCCGCTTGGCGATTGAGGGCATCCAGATGCGGCTGCCGGACACGGTAGAGCCCGTTGATCTGATTGGCCACCAGTTGCGAGTCCGTGAAGAAGAGCGCACGTTGTGGCATGTACTCCAGCACAGCTTGAATGGCTTCAATCAACGCCCGATACTCAGCCACATTGTTGGTAGAGCGGCCAATATATTTCGAGATCTCCTCAATGACGTTCCCTTTGGCATCGGAGATGACAACCCCGATGCCGGATTCGCCGGGATTGCCCTGTGCCGTGCCGTCGATGTAGATTAAGAGCTTTTCCATTCTCGGGGTGGGCCCAGCAGGATTCGAACCTGCGACCAACCGCTTATGAGGCGGCTGCTCTGACCCCTGAGCTATGGGCCCGAGTGCACTTTCAATATAGCCTGAGCAACTGAGATCTGTCAACGGATGAAGACAAACGCATTAGCAGATAGCTTATAGCTGCGAAATCCGTTAATCCGCTTGCTATCCGTTGACAGATCCCACCTTGGCAGAGCGCGCTTCGTTTCTTTATAATCTTCACCGGATGGCAAGGAGGATCGCACATGGCGAAATCCATCACCCACACGCAGAGTGAGAAGGAACGCTGGCAACAGGAAACATTGAAACCCTTTCTGGAAAAGCACGGCGAACGTAAGGAACGCTTCATCACTGTCTCTAACGAAGAGATCGAGAGGCTCTATACAGCAGAAGATATCGAAGATCTCAACTACGAACGCGATCTAGGCAACCCCGGCGAATATCCCTTCACCCGCGGCATCTACCCTACGATGTACCGTGGAAAGCTCTGGACGATGCGCCAGTTCTCGGGCTTTGGAGGCCCCGAAGAGACCAACCGCCGTTTCAAATATCTACTCGAAGAGGGCGAAACAGGGCTATCGACAGCCTTTGACATGCCCACGCTGATGGGCTTTGACTCGGATCATCCCCTATCGCAAGGCGAAGTGGGAGTTGAGGGAGTAGCCATTGACACACTCGAAGACTTCAAGATCCTCTTTGACGGCATCCCCCTGGATCAAGTAAGCACGAGCTTCACGATCAATCCCAGCGCCGCCGTGATCTACGCCATGTACATCGCCATGGCCGATGAGCAGGGAGTGCCTCGCGCCCAGATCCGCGGCACGATCCAGAACGATATGCTCAAGGAATTCATCGCCCAGAAGGAGTGGGTGATGCCGCCCAAGCCCTCCATCGATCTCATCGTCGACATCTTCGAGTACGGCATCAAAGAGACTCCGAAATTCAATCTCATCAGCATCTCGGGGTATCACATCCGCGAGGCCGGCTCAACGGCAGTTCAAGAGCTGGCCTTCACTCTGGCAGACGGCATGGCCTATGTCGAAGCCGGCATGGAGCGAGGGCTGGATGTGGATGCCTTTGCCCCTCAGCTCTCCTTCTTCTTCAACTCGCACAACTCGCTCTTTGAGGAGGTCGCGAAGTTCCGGGCGGCGCGGCGCATCTGGGCGCGAGCGATGCGCGAGCGTTATGGCGCCAAAGATCCGCGCTCCTGGATGCTGCGCTTCCACACCCAGACGGCAGGCTGCTCTCTCACGGAACAGCAACCGCTCAACAACATCATCCGCGTAACCATTCAAGCCTTGGCGGCTGTGCTGGGGGGAACTCAATCGCTTCACACCAACTCGTACGATGAGGCATTGGCGCTCCCGACGGAAGAAGCAGCTCGCATCGCGTTGCGCACGCAGCAGATCATCGCGGAAGAGAGCGGAGCTGCCGATGTCATCGATCCTTTAGCCGGAAGCTACTTCATTGAGAACCTGACAAATCGCGTAGAAGAGCAGGCGCTTGAGTATATTCACAAGATCGAAAAGCTCGGCCAAGGCTCGATCCTCAGGGGCGTGTTTCGTGCCATCGATGAGGGGTTCTTCCAGAAGGAGATCGCCCAGGCGGCTTATCTCTATCAAAAACAGGTCGAAGCCGGCGAGCAGACGATTGTGGGAGTGAACAAGTTTGCCACGGAGGACGATCATAAGCCCCATATTCTGAGGGTAGATCCAGAGATTGAGAGACGACAAGTCGAGCGCACCAAGCGCATCAAGAGTGAGCGTGACAACGCGCGCGTGAAGAAATGTCTGAGCGACCTCCGGGAAGCTGCCAGGAACAAAGAGAATACCATGCCCTACATCGTCGAAGCGGTCAAAGCATACGCCAGTGTGGGCGAGATCATGGATGTCTTCCGCGAGGTTCATGGCATCTATCGAGAACCGGCCATGATGTAAGATGAGTGCAGTGGGAACGAAGGCGAAGAAGATTCGTGTCCTGATGGCTAAGGCTGGCTTAGACGGCCATGACCGTGGTGTGAAGGTCGTGGCGCGGGCACTGCGCGATGCCGGAATGGAAGTCATCTACACGGGGCTGCATAACACGCCGGAACAAGTCGTGACGGCAGCTCTGCAAGAAGATGTCGATGTGATCGGCGTCTCGATCCTGTCAGGGGCTCACATGACGATCTTCCCCCGTATTGTGAAACTGTTGAAGGAACAGAAAATGGAGGATGTCGTCTTGATGGGCGGTGGCATCATCCCCGATGATGACAAAGAAGAGCTCAAAAAGCTGGGCGTGCGGGAGATCTTCGGTCCAGGGGCATCGACTCAAGATATCGTCGAGTTCATACGCAAAGAGACGCAGAAACAAAAGTGATCGTATTGCTTAGGAAGACTTCCGTACGATTCGCTCACCGTCGATGCGTTCGATAGATTCGATATCTGCCAGATAAGGCCAACGCTTGCGGACTTCGGTGATGTGCGAGAGATCCATCTTGGCAATATAGATGCCTTCTTCTTCATCGGCCTCCAACAAGATGTCGCCCGAGGGAGAAGCCACGATGGAATGGCCGTTCACTTCTCGGTTGTCAGGGTAAAAGGACTTTGTATTGTTCCCGCGTTGAACAGTCCTGAGGCACAATCGAGCCCTTGATCTTGGCTCAAGGCGCTTGTTTTCCCTACCTGGGGTAGACAAAACCCGCAATTTTGTAGGCACTAACTTTCCTGAGTTTACCCTTGAC
>JBBIPG010000058.1:0-14582 GCA_037442925.1 Candidatus Fraserbacteria bacterium
TGCATCTCTTTATCGGCTCCGAGGGGACGCTGGGCGTATTCACGGAGATCACACTGAAGCTCGTCGGCCTGCCGCGAGAAGTCTCTGCTGCCACGGCGTCTTTCCCTGAGATCTCACAAGCGACGAAGACCGTCGTGGAGATCATGCAGGCAGGCTTATCACCAGCAGCTTTGGAACTTATGGATTCCATCACCGTGCGGGACATCAACGCGTTCAAGGGTCTCTCCTTGCCTGAGCTACCGACCCTCTTTCTGGAGTTCCGTGGCAATGGCCCAGAGGTCACGGAAGATGTGAAGCTGGCTCAAGAGATCTGCAGGACCAACGGCTGCCAAGCCTACCAGATCGCGATGGGACGAGAAGAGCGCGACCGGCTCTGGGAGGCGCGGCATCACGCATTCTATGCCTCGGCGGCTGCCAATCCCGGCAAGCGCGCGATTGTGGTGGATGTAGCCGTCCCGATCAGCCAGTTTCCGGAAATGGTCGAAGTCGCACGACGCGAGCTGGCAAAGCAAAACCTGAATGGCCCGATTCTCGGACATGCCGGGGATGGGAACTTTCACGTGGGGATCTTCTACGATGACACACCCGAAAGCAAAGCCAAAGCGAATGCTGTAAACGACGCCATCGTCTTCCGTGCGATTGAGTTAGGGGGAACGGCTACAGGAGAGCATGGCGTAGGGATTGGCAAGATTCACTTTATGGAAGCCGAGCATGGCAAGAGTTATAAGCTGATGAAACAGATCAAGAGGCTGCTCGATCCAAACGGCATCCTGAATCCGGGAAAGATCTTTGAGAATTCTTAGTATATTTAGTATGTGTTTCTAGTTCTTACCCCCCCCTTGACATGTTATCAAAGATATGCTAGGATACACATCGAAGGACCCGAAAAGGCAAACTCAGCGAAAGCTGGGGGCGCAAAGCCACGGGCCTAAGGTGAACAGGGGGTACACGATGGCCGCCAGGCTGCCGAAGGCAAAAAGAAAGACTCACAACCAGAGCCATCACCACTCCCTTCGCTGTGGGCCCTTGTGCTGGGCGCAAAACTGTAAGGAGGGACTCTCATGAACGCGCTGCGTCTGGGTGGATTGGCAGGACTTCTCTGGGTAGTGGGCATCCTCACAGGATGTTCCCTCTTCTCTTCGAACGATGAGGTAGTCCAGAACGATCTTGCACTGATGGACAGTTCCTCGTGGTTGATCGCGGCACAGGGCCAAGGAGGCCCTCCAAACTGTGTGAAGGATCTCGCTCCTGGCCAAGCCAAGAAGCTGGCGGAGAAGGCCCTCAAGGACAGACAGGAGATCCAATTACTCAAGCAGGCTCTCGAACGCCGGGGCAAGAAGCTGGTGCTGAGTAGAGCCCACGGCTGCAAGGTGAAGAACAAGGCTAGCAGCCAGGGACTCAGCGCTCAGCAAGAGACGACCACGGAGGCCACTCTGGTGGAAGTGCCTGCCGGCTCGGATGCGGCTCTGTATTTGCTGGAGAAGGAGACGGTAGAGGAAGGCAATTACTGGGCCTCGCTCAGGGAACCAGGAGACGGCGGCGAGACGCTGGTCCACCTTGAAGTGGGCCTAGGAAGCGATACCGGGGTGCAAGGGTTGAGCACAGAGCCTGGAGAGGCGAAGCTGTTCCTCCCCGATGATCTGGGCACACAAGAGGTGGCCTCAGATCTCGAACAGCTGCTCGCAGAATCCGCCACCACGAGCGCGGGTCTGAGGGCTCTGCAGATGGATGCATTAGACTGGGCCAATGCGGAGGTGGTTGTGGATAAGACTTCTGTGATAGTCCAGGCCGATGGAGCGGAGGAGATGGAGGCGTTAGTGGTCGTGCCCCCGGTGGATTCGGCGACTCAACAGCTGTGGGGGAGGACTAGGCCCTTGATTGATGTAGAGCGAGCCACACACGTGAAGGTAACGGTGAGGAGGACGCCGCCGTCGCCGAGCAACCCGCGACCCAAGCTGCAGGTGGTCAGACCCACTCCGGAGCGGCCAGTGGTGCAGCCGGTGGTGAAGAAGGGGATTGACCTGAAGCCGGCGTTCCAGTACTGTCCGTATCCATACTATGGCAAGCTGAGCTCGTTCCAGAAGGTGCTGTGCCAGGACTCTTGGCAGCAGTGGTATAAGAAGCAATGGGATAAGAAGCTGGTCTATGAGCGAATCTTACGGGCTACTAAGGCTGTCGCCCAGGATGCTTACGATGTCACCTACGCTTGGGATCGGAAGAGAGGGATCGACCTGATCGCTGCAGGCTTCAAAGGTCTGAGCTTATCACAGCTTCAGACGATGTTGGATCTTGCTGTCGCGAAGGTTCAAGACACCCAACCACAACTACCTACCGAGATTTTACAACGATGGGAGCAAGCTAGCTCTTTGATCAACACGATCACACCTGCTGAGTTTGGGGGTTGGTTCGATGCTTTGAGTCAGGCCACTGAGCAAGGGCGATTTGACGAAGAGTATAGCCGCTTGCTGTCCCAAGGGCTCGAACGATTGCAGAATGCCCTGTTAATTCTAATGAATTCACAAGATGCACAAAGGGCCAAGGACCTTCTCTACAAAGCGGCTCAGGTCTGGGCGAGACTTGCTCAGATTTCTTCGGAAGTTAGCGAAGAGATCAAACAGCGCATGCGGGATGTGCAAGTTCGCTTGGAGAGCAATTTCTTGCTCCTCATAGCTGCCTGTGACCTTGTACCGTTCATATGCAGCGCTCTTCCAATCGCTGGTATTGATGACCCCTTAAGCTTGATTCAACGCTTGATTGGCAATTGGGATACAATGATTCGAGTAGGCCACAGTGAAAAACTCTCCGATCAGGATCTACTAAAGTTCTCGATAGCCCTACATGTGATCGTCGCCTCGTTTGCTATACATTTCGATTTATTTATCCCTACCCCTTCGAACATCGCTCGCCTGATTGAGGTAGTCATATATACCAAAGACTTAGCCAACTTTCTGGATTGGATGACATCACCATACATTCAAGACAGGACGGTCCGTGATCGGCTGGAGCAAGGCTTTGGTACAATCGTGGCAGCGGGCAACTCGGTTTTGCAGGGAGGATGGGAATACAAGGGCCTCAGATTGGATCAAGATGGCTCGTACACCCAACAAGGCCTCGGGGATTGGTGGGGAGCCGTCTTACTCTTGCCTAAGGAGAAAAACCCTATGGGGCGCAGCATCGTTGCTGTTTCGCGTGGAGACCATTGTGTCGACTGCGGGACCAAGGCGGACGAGATCTCCAGGTGGGTTGGCAGAGCTGTGGAACTCGCACCCTCCGTTCAAAAGGATAACAATGCCGATCTAGGCGTCGTGACCTTCGCCTTTACCAACCCCAATGCTGATGTAGCTTCAGTCCTGCAGCGTCTAAAACAAGATCATCAGAATAGCAATATCCCCGTCATCGTTGCTTGGATAGAAAACGGCCAAGTGCGGTATGAGTGTATCAGCCAAGGGTGCTCCAACCTCAGCTGGCAAGAGCAGGAGCGAATCGCTTGCAACCAGCTCGGCCTAGCTGCTGGCTGCGCTGGCCCTCCCCAAGAACCTCAAACATCCACTACCAGTCCTCCACCAGCCGGTACGCCAATCACGGTTGGGTCACCTCCCCCTCCTGATCCTAGTAGCTTTTGCCAGGGGAAGATCTGTATCATCTGATGAAGATCCAGAACGCAAAGGCTGAAGGATGGATCATATGAGGAAAATGCTAGGGATGGTAACGATTCTAACTGCAACGCTGGTTGCAGCTAGCGGAGGGTCACTGAAATGGCAGGAGAGTGTACTGTCGCAACCTGCATTCATCATAGAAGTGAGCTGCCCAGATCCAGAGGGCTGCTTCTCCCTTCTTGCTGAGGCCATTGAGCAAGCTCCCGCGGGAGCTACCCTGCGGATTGCCCCCGGCACTTACTACGAAAGACCCCTCAAGATTGAGAAGAGTCTCAGGCTGGAGGGACTCCAAGCAGAGATTGGGGGCAACCCCAGGATTGTCCTTGTGGAGGTGGGCACGGCCGTTCTGATCCAGGCAAGCGACTCAATCA
This sequence comes from Candidatus Fraserbacteria bacterium, assembly GCA_037442925.1. Lineage (GTDB taxonomy): Bacteria > Bipolaricaulota > Bipolaricaulia > RBG-16-55-9 > RBG-16-55-9 > RBG-16-55-9. Next base: position 4,028 of record JBBIPG010000058.1, read on the forward strand.
CTGTGGCGTTAGAGCGCGTCTCCATTGAAGCCCTCGCTCAAAACCCCTTCAGTGGGGAAGAGAGCACAGCGCTCGAGGTGTTTATTAGGACGTCGAACAATGTACAGATCGCCTTGAAGGAAGTCAGTATCCGAAGCCATCAAGGGGTGATTATGGCGGGTGATCAGCCAGGGGCATTGGTCGTAGAGCTCATGGATACGAACATCCTTGCTAGCAGAGGGGGGATCAGTATGGGGTTAGGGCGTCTGATCCTGCGGGGGAGCACCTTGCGCGGCCCCGACCCTATCTTCGCTGCTTTTTCGCCCCCCCTTTACGGGGTCTATCTACAATCCATCCCTTCCCAACAGATTGAGGCTGTTTTGACCAAGAGTCTCATCGAAGGTTTTAGCGTTGGCCTATGGGCAATCGCCAGCAGTCACTTGGGGCAGGGGAGGGTATCCCTGCAAGCGGCAGAGAACGTGATCGCCTCCAATCGCCAAGATGGTCTTTATCTCCTTGGGGATCGAGTGGACGCGGAGCTAAGCCGAAACGAAATTCGCGATAACGGTGGATATGGAATCCGGTTAGCTCTACCAGATTGCACAAGCGTGCCACGTGAACTGCGATTTCAAGGAGTTGTACAGGGAGCTGAGAACGAATTCTTCAATAATACATCAGGGAATCTTTGTCCACCGGCTTTCCCCTGGCCAACGGGCTTCATCAAGAATCCCTAAATGAAGCCTGAAAAGCTACTGGGCTCTACTCTCACCGTCCTGCTCTCTCTGGCACTCCTATCTGTCCCGACGGCCTGGGGTGCGAGATGTGATCGATGAGTTTGTGCCCCAACTGGGAGCGGGCTTACGATGGAGTTTTTCGCTTTCGCGCTCTGTGGAGTTCTTCAACGAAGTGGAGCTAAACGTGCCTCTAGTCTCCCGCTTCCTGCAGCCTGTGTATGCCGCAGGCTTCACCCTCGGGTTCTAAGATCATTTAATTCCGCACTGTGACCTCTGCCAAAACCGAAGCGCGCACTCCTCGGGCATCGGTGACCGTCGCCCGGAGAACGTATCTGCCATTGGGAAGCGGCGTTGTGTCCCAGAGAGCGTTGAACCCGTCTTGATAACTACGATCCACCCCGATCTCGACGAAGTGCTCTCCATCTCGGGAGTACTCGAAGAGAGCGAAACTGAAACTCTGTAGGTCCGCGAACCCCTGAGCCGCGACACTCAGCGATACCTTTCCCGTGCAGGCGTTGTCCACACAAAGACCGAGCCACCGGACGCTTGCCTCGGCGGAGCGCGTGATGGGTGGATTGGCCAGTGAGCCCGTCACCCCTGGCATCCCCGCCCGTAGTTGCGCTAGAACCTGCTCCGTGGTACGACACTGACCAGCGAGGATGTGCGCCCTGGGCTGCGGCGAGACACCGGAGCCGTTCATCAAGTTCATGGGATCTTCTGAAGCCTCGGATGTGCGATCTTCCTCCGGGTGAGGCAAGCCTAGATTGTGCCCCAGCTCATGAGCCAGCGTTGAGATCATCTGCTTCGATACGACATCTTCTAGAATCGCACCCCACCTTACGATGGCATAGTTGGGCCAACCGCTCTCGCTGAATCCTTCGATGTCTGTGAGCCTCCCTTCCCATAGAGTAAGTATTCTCGCCCCGACGACAAGCACATTGAACGCCTGTGCCGCAGCAGGCCTTTGCTCTTGAGCGGCCGTCCATAACGTGAAGGTGGCTTGGTGCAAGAGGTTCCCAACAGTCTGTCCGTGGCGGATCACCAGGCCGGAGCTCTCCCGCTCAAAGAGCCGATCCTTTAAGTTCCCCCCTGAAACGGGTACCTGCTCCGGCTTGACCACCGACACGTTGACTACTTCAAAGCCTAGACCGCATTGATCCCAGATGCCGGTGAGCTTAGGCAGAACGTTCCTCTCAACAACTTGCACAACCTCAGGGAGAGGTTCACCCAGTATCCCGCTTGGGAAGATGGCCCCCTCGGCGAGGGCCGTCTCCCCATCATCGAGGATGAAGATGTTCAGTGGAATCTTCTGACTTACGGGAAGGGGAAGCGCCTGTTGGATGTCGAAATCGTAGATCGGGGGTTGCCCACAGGTGAACGTGAGTTCCGCATGTTGGCTACGTTCGCCGGCGGCATCGAATAGCGTGAGCGCTAGCGTGATCTGCTGCGGGTATGGAGTGCAGCTCAGCGTGAAGTACATATGGCCTTCGCGAGAAGTCATCGTGGGTGCCGAGACGCGCACCCGGTAGTAACGCCCATCGACAACATCGAAGCGCGCGTAGAGCACATCCCGATCGGGGTCTTGATAGTCGATCTGTCCAGAAGCTGTGGCTTGAGTTTCGAGGTTTGACGGGAAGTTTACGGAAGTAATGCTCGGTGGCGCAGCCCAAACCGGCCAAACGAAACTCAATGAGATGAGGCTACCCCAGAGAGCCAGAGTGAGGAGGCCGTAAGTTTGGGTACGTCTTTTCTTCATGGGTCCTTCGGCAGCCCAGCCGCCTTAGCGCCTTTACGCTGTAGGCCTGTGGCTTTGCGTCCCCGGATTTCTCCGGGTTTACCCTTATCGGGACCGGTTTCATCTCCTTCAACCTGTTATCATAGTAACAGGGCGCAGAATTGTCAAGTATTGGGGGACACATCTATGCAGTCTGTTACCTTTGAAGACATTCAGCAAGCCGCGCAAAGGCTTCGGGGAATTGTCCATCGCACACCCGTCATGACCTCACGCACTCTCAATCAGCTTTGTGGAAACGACGTCTTCTTGAAGTGCGAGAATTTTCAACGCATGGGAGCCTTCAAGATCCGCGGAGCCTATAATGCCATGGGCCAGCTCGGTGACGCCTCCAAAAAACGCGGTGTGCTCACATATTCCTCCGGCAACCATGCACAGGCTGTAGCGTTGAGTGGCCAGTTGCTAGGCATCCACACGACGATTGTCATGCCTTCGGATGCGCCGCGGGTCAAGATCGAAGCCACTCGCAGTTATGGGGCGGAGATCGTCTTCTACGATCCCAAGCTCAGTCAGCGCGAAGAACTCTCTCAGACTCTACAGCAAGAGCGCGGCCTGACTCTGATTCCTCCCTTTGATCATCCTCACGTCATCGCCGGACAAGGGACAGCTGCCAAAGAGCTCTTCGAGGAAGTGGGATCGCTGGATTATCTCTTGGTGCCCTGCGGTGGAGGTGGCTTATTGAGCGGCTCTGCCATCAGCGCTAAGGCCCTCTCGCCTGGATGCCGAGTGATGGGCGTTGAACCCGAAGCCGGTGATGACGGGAAACGCTCATTTGAGAGCGGCGTCCTTCAGAGCGTGCCTACTCCGGAGACGATTGCCGATGGGGCACGAACGCCTTCGCTGGGGAAATTGACGTTTTCTATTATTCAGAAGCATGTAGAAGAAATGTGCACAGCCTCCGATGAAGATCTCATCCGCACGATGCGGTTTCTATGGGAACGGATGAAGATCATTGTGGAACCAACCGGTGTGTTGGGGCTTGCGCCGCTATTCAACGGCCACTTGCAGATTCGACATAAGCGCGTGGGTGTGATTCTCAGTGGAGGAAACGTGGATCTACAAAGAGCTTGCGAGTTGTTCTCGCGCCTGAGCAGATAACGAATACTACCAGACGGAGTCTAGCGATCAAGCCAAATCAACGGACAAAGACAGAGCGCTTTCGACCCGTTCAGCACGCGTACTCCCTCGAGGGCATATTGAATCAACGCGGCCGGTTCGGCCATCGGTGCCAGGGGTTGCTTGCCCAACCGCACCTCACGCACAGGTGCACGCTCGTGTAGTCCAGCCAGCTCCCGCGCCTTAGCCAAAGCCCTATCGACTCCGCCCAATTCATCGACTAAACCGCGTTCCAGCGCCTGCCGACCGGTCCAGACGCGTCCCCCGCCTATGGCATCGACGGCTTCTCGTGTCATCTTGCGGCTGGCCGTCACCCGGTCGAGAAAGACATCATAGATGCGCTGAATGCCTTCCCAAACGATTGTGCGCTCTCCCTCACTGAAGGGTTTTCCGGTGTCAGAGAATGTGGCGTGCTCGCCCCGGCTGATCATCTCCCAGTGGAAAAGCAGTTTATCGAGTAGACCCCTGCTCACAATCTTCCCATTAAGAACACCTATGGAACCCGTGAGCGTGCTCGGTTGGGCGACAATCCATCTGCCCGGAGTCGATACATAGTACCCACCGGAGGCGGCAACCGAACCCATGGATACCACAAGGGGTTTTGCTGCGGCAACTTTCTCTAAGGCTGCGGACATGGCTTCCGAAGCGGTGGCCGATCCCCCACCGGAGTCAACGTAGAGGACCACCGCTGCCGCTCGCTTGTCTGCCAATGCTCGACGCGCTTCTTGCACCACTGTTAGGTCTCCAGCACGTTCACTGAGCAGAAGAGGAATCCGAAATGGCGGCCTGACCGGCGGACGGCCGCTATGACCATCGATGATATCACCCTCAAGGCGTAGCAGCGCCACATAACGACCGGGACGCGTGATAGGGCGAAGCAACAAGCGCTTCCTGGCATCTTCCCAGGGCAATAAGCGAGCAGGCTTTCCCACCACTCCCAGATGGGTAGGCAGATCCTCTTCGCTGATCAGCTTGTCGACAGCACGCGCTTCAACGGCCTTGAGATCTGTGTGAGGTGAGCTGTCCACCAGAGCTTTCGCATCCTTTTCCGAGAGATGTCGGCCCTCAGCAACGCCACGGAGAAATTCAGCGTACAGGCTATCCATCAGCCAGTTGGCCATCTGACGGAGTTCCTCCGACATGCGGTTTCGTGTGAGAAAGTCGGCTGCGGATTTGTACGGACTGATCTGCACGAAATCGCCTTTCAGGCCAATCCGCTCCAGCGCATCGGCAAGGAAGAGGAAGCGCTGTCGCAGACCCAGGGCATCAATGGTACCGCCCTTCTGTAAGAGGATCTCATCGGCTGCGCAGGCGACATAGTAGTTTGCCGTGTCATACGTGTGTGACCAGACGATTACCCGCTTGCCAGCAGCACGCATTTCGCCGATAAGATCTCGCAACGTCTGAAGCTGCGCAAACATCATGTTCAGTGGACGAAGATGAAGTACAACTCCATGAACTCTTGGATCACCCGCAATGGTTCGGAACTGCTCGCCCAGCTCCTGCAAGCTGAGCGGCGGAGGTGAGATCCTCCGTTGCCAGAAGCTGCCTCGCGGTGGGCGAAGCTCCGGGTATGTCCCCTCCAGTGTGAAGATCACGTACTCTGGGACTCTTTTCACCCGACGCAAGAGGTTTCTAAGCATCCAGACGAGATATCGCACGAAGTAAACGAGGTAAGCGAGCATAGATGGATTCCCCTTTGGATCAAGAGTCACGAATAGTATACGAAGTTGGCGCTGCCCCAGCAATTCTAGGATTCGCCTTGGCTGGTCAAATGATGCAAGGCGTATATCCCCACGATAAACAATATGGCGGCTACGAGGACAACAGCAGGAGAATAGGTCCAGTGGATCACAAGCTCCCGTAGGTCCATTCCAGGGTTATACGCCTGCATGAGGCTTCCTTCCACCGTTGACCACAAGTTGTTGACGGCATGTGCCGCAATGGCCGGGTAGAGGCTGCCTGAGCGTACCACGAGATATCCGGCGAAGAGCCCGAAAGGAATTACGCTCAAGATCCACAGGGGATCCATGTGCAGGAGCGCGAACAAGAGTGCTGTAAGCGTTACGCTCCCAATTGGACTTAGGCGAGCGCTCAGGCCACGCAGAATGAAGCCTCGAAAGGCAAGCTCTTCGGTCAAGCCAGGCCCAAGACTGACCGCCAGTGCATAGAGCACATAGATCCACGGATCACCAAGCCGGGAAAGCTGGAACATCTCTAAGAGATCCTGGGATAGTAGCGAGGGGGCAGATTGAATCAGATACGTCACCAATTGGCTTACGACTATCCCCAAAGATAGGGAGGCTGTTACAGCCCAAACGTAGATACTGAGACGACACGGCCGTAAGCTCAAAGTAGCCCTGGCATGGAATGAGCCCAGCTGCAAGAAGAACCAGATGACGCCGATGGTGAGGAGAGACTGGATCACAACCTCAAAGACCACGCGCACCTGAGGGTCTATGTCTTGAATTCGGATGCCCAAAAGCTCGAATCCAAGGAACAGCAAGATGCCAGCGACGAGGAAAGCCGCCACGAGCAGGAAGAAGAATCCAAGGGCGTGCCGTACCCCAGGTAGACGGGGTTCTGTTCCTTCCATCTCAGCCCACAAGAATACAACCCTACCGTGAGACAATGCCAGAGTCAAATGCGCCCATCTATGAGATTGACGAAACTTACTGAGCAAGGATATACTCAACACACTCCAAAGGAGGTTCCATGGCCAAAGCCGTCAAACTGCGTAAGCCACAAGTCGAAAGACGCGGACCGAGCAAGACGTCTGTAAGACTAACTGTCAACGATGAACTGCACGAAATCTCTGTCGAACCGCGGCGCACACTGCTCGATGCCCTGCGAAAAGACCTGGGGCTTACGGGGACGAAGAAGGGCTGCGATGAGGGAACATGCGGCTCCTGCACTGTTCTCTTTGATGGAAAGCCTGTCTACTCTTGTCTGACACTTGCCATCGAGTGCGAGGGCCATGAGATTGAAACAATCGAGAGTCTCGCGAAGAAAGGGCAGCTTCACCCCATTCAACAGGCATTCATTGAACAAGATGCGTTACAATGCGGCTTCTGCACCCCCGGACAAATCCTCTCTATCAAGGCGTTACTGGATATCAACCCCAATCCCACACCCGATGACGTCAAGCGCGCTGTCTCGGGGAATCTCTGTCGTTGCGGAGCGTACCCGAAGATCGTACAGGCAGCTTTGCAGGCTGCTCGTCAACTCTCTAAGGAAAGCTGAGATCATGCCAAGGGTAGTCAAAACTCAACTGGAGTTCGAGGGCCGATTCTACGATGAGTATGTCGTGATCGAAGGCGAAGATGTCCCACCATGGAGTGCTCAGCAAGAGTTTTCCGTAGTCGGCCAACCCCAAACACGAATTGATGGCGTAGAGCGCGTGACCGGAGCCGCCAAGTTCACTCACGATATACAACTGCCCGGCATGCTCTATGGCAAAATCCTGCGATGCCCGCACCCACATGCGCGAATCAAGAATATCAACACGAAAGAAGCCGAAAGATTGCCAGGCGTGCGCGCCATCCTCCATTCTGCGAACACTCCCAAAATCCCCTGGCGAATGGGATTGACACTTCTGTTCGATCAGACCCTGCGCTACGCAGGGGAAGAAGTTGCCTGCGTGATCGCAGACGAGGAAGAGATTTGTGAGGATGCTCGAGAACTCATCGAAGTCGAGTATGAAGTGCTGCCGTTTGTACTTGACCCCTTGAAAGCTCTCGAGCCGAAGGCACCCAAAGTGCATGAGTCCGGCAATCTCTTTCATAACGAGCCTGAAATCTATGAGCGAGGCGATATCCAGAAGGGATTTTCATCGGCGGATGTGACCATCGAGGGCACATTTCGCACGCAGACGGCACTCCACAACTGCATGGAAACCCACGGCAGCGTCGCTCTCTGGGAGGGCGATGCGCTCACGATCTGGGATTCGACCCAGCACATCTTCGGTGTACGCGATGTGGTGGCGCAGGCTCTTGGGCTTCCTAAGCACAAGATTCGTGTCATCAAGCAGTACATGGGTGGGGGTTTTGGCAGCAAGAATTCTGCCGGGAAATACACCGTGATGGCGGCGCTGGCCGCCAAGATGACAGGGCGTCCCGTGAAGATCATCTTAGATCGTCATGAGGAAAATCTCGCCGCCGGCAATCGCCCTGCAAGTATTCAGACGCTCAAGATCGGAGCCAAGAGGGATGGCAGACTCACAGCCATCTATCATAAGTCCGTGGTCAACGTAGGAGCCTATGCGACGTGGGGTGGCGGAACGACCGGCCCCACCCGCCGACTCTATGCATGTCCCAATATGAAGACAGAAGATTACTCTGTCTTCACCCATCTTGGCCCCTACAGCGCTTTCCGAGCACCCGGCTACGTCGAAGGGACGTTCGCCTTGGAATCGATGATGGACGAATTGGCAAAGAAACTGCGGATCGACCCGCTGGAGCTGCGGTTGCGCAACTATGCTGAAAGCGACCCAGCCACAGGCTGGCCCTATACCACAAAGGGCCTCCGGCAAGCGTATCACCGAGGTGCAGAGCTCATAGACTGGCAAGGACGCGAAGCCTTCAAACGAAAGTACTCGACGCACACCAAGAAGATCGGCTTTGGGATGGCCAGTCAGATCTGGGGCGGCAGTGGTGGGCCGCCTGCCTATGCGCTCGTCAAGATCAACCCCGATGGCACAGCGGTAGTCGTCACGGGAACGCAAGATATCGGGACCGGCACGAAGACCGCCCTGGCACAGATTGCCGCGGAGGCTCTTCATTTCCCCATCTCTTCTGTGAAAGTAGAATTGGGAGACACGCAGCTGGGCGTCTACTCGCCCTTGAGTGCAGGTAGCATGACACTGGCATCGGTGGGCCCTGCCGTGCGGGTGGCTTCGGAAGAGGCTCGAAAGCAACTGCTGGATGTAGGTGCTCAGACGCTGGAAGTGCCACGGGAAGAACTAGAAATCGAGCAAGGGGAGTTTCTTAATAGGCGCACTCGCGAGCGTACTCCTGTGAAAGCCATCTTCGAGAAATTAGAGAATTTCATGATTATCGGTCGAGGAGCTCGCGGCCCCAATCCCGAAAAGAAGAGCGTCAACACCTTTGGGGCACAGTTCGCTCAGGTTGAAGTGGACACCGAGACCGGGAGGGTCACGGTGCAGAAGATCGTTGCTGTTCACGAATCGGGTCGTGTGATCAACCCTCTGACAATCACCAGTCAGCTGGAAGGCGGCATCATTCAGGGGGTAGGCTTTGCGCTGACGGAGCGACGCCTTGTAGATGAGCGAACCGGTCTTGTCTTGAATGCCAGTCTGGAAACCTACAAAGTGCCTACCGTGCAAGATGTCCCCGAAATTGTCGCTGAGATGGTCAATCTGCCCGATCCCGAGGTGAACAATCTGGGAGTGAAGGGCGTGGGAGAGCCACCGATCATCCCTACCGCAGCGGCGATCGCTAATGCCGTGGCTGACGCCTTGGGCAAGCGTATTTATGATCTCCCATTGACTCTGGATCGCGTTCTTACGACGCGGGAGTTGCCATGAAGAACTTCGAGCACATCGATGCACCAGATTTGGAGACAGCCATTGCCCTCTTGCAAGAGCCTAGCGCCAAGGCCATCGCCGGGGGCACAGATCTTCTGACAGAGATGAAAGATCGTATTCAAACGCCTGCGCTGCTCGTCAATCTTAAGGCGATTCCCGATCTGAAATTCATCAAAGAAGATGAAAAATTCGTGCGCATCGGGGCTCTTACCACCCTAAGCGATCTCGAATGTCACCCGCTCATTCGTGAACGCTATCCCATTCTGGCGCAAGCAGCCTCGCTGGCGGCGACGCCGCAGCTGCGCAACGCTGGAACCGTGGCTGGAAATCTCTTGCAGAGGGTGCGCTGCTGGTATTATCGCCATCCTGATGTGAACTGCTGGCTCAAAGGTGGCGTGGAGTGCTATGCGGAAGAGGGAGTGAACGCCCGTCATGCCATCTTTGGGAGTAGTCCCTGTATTGCGGTCCACCCTTCGGATCTCGCGCCCGCATTGATTGCGCTGGATGCCCAAGTGCGCGTCGTGGGACCCGAAGCGGACGGAGAGCTTGCGCTCGAAGAGATTTATCGCTTGCCAGACGAGGGCCTGCGGGAGCGCATGGTTCTGGGACCCGCAGATCTCATCGCTGAGATCCTCGTGCCCAAGCGCCCTGAAAGCTCTCGTGGTGTGTTCTTAAAGGCGATGGAGCGGGCGACGTGGTCTTTTGCGCTGGTGAGCGTGGCCGTGCAGATCGACTTTGACGGCGAGCACGTGAAGAATGCGCGCATGGTGCTGGGGGGTGTAGCTGGCAGGCCCTGGCGAGTTCATGAGACTGAAAAACTTCTCCAAGGGAAAGTGCTGGATGAGGAGTTGGCCGAGCGGGCCGGTGAGGCCGCGGTGGCGGGCGCGCAGCCACGGGAATATAACGCCTACAAGATCCCACTGACGAAGAGCTTAGTAAAGCGGGCGCTTCAGAAGCTGGCCGGCTGAGGGATTCATCAGAAGATGGCAGAAGCAGAAAAAGTACCGTTATTTCCGGGTGGCCAAGACGGGGGAGGTCTGGGAAATCGTCGAGACGATCGTGTCACGCAAGCGTCGGCTCCAGAGCTGAACAGCTGGCGGGAGGAGATCGAGCGCGGCCCGGTGGCCCGCTATCTGAGAGACCTGCAAGCCCCTATGGGCCTCAAGCCGACGTTGGTCTGCCGGATGGAGGTTTCTTGACATGTTCACCATATATTTGGTATGGTAATTGTGTATGGAAGGAGGGCTGACGATGGGTTCTATAAAGCGCACGTACGTCCTGCCACCCGATCTGCTGGAGAAATTCGAGGAGGAAGTGGAGCCAGGCCGTCGTAGCGCGGTCATCACAGAATTGCTGCGCCAATGGCTCGATGAACGGAGGCGTCAGCGT
>JBBIPG010000059.1:0-14551 GCA_037442925.1 Candidatus Fraserbacteria bacterium
AGCGGGTAGCCACGTGCTTGCGAGCACTCTTCTCTGGGGACGGCACCATCTATACGTCCGGTGAGGGCTTTCACTTAGAATACAGCACCATCTCGGAACGACTGGCCTATGATGTGCGCCATCTTCTCCTGCGGTTTGGCCTCTTTGCCCTGGTGCGAAGTAAGCCCACCTGGAATGGCAAGCGGGTGTATTGGCTGCAGATCACGGATCGGGATATGATCCGCCGCTTCGCTCAAGAGATCGGGTTTATCCCAGACAGCCGCAAGCAAAGGACGCTGGAGGAGATCCTTCCCAGGCTAGGTGCTTCGCTGAAATCGAATTTTGACACGCTACCCCAAGAGACTTGGGGATGGTTGAGGGACCTTGTGCACGCATCGGGTCGCTCCCTGCAAGCTGTGGGAATCCGCGGCACGAAACCAAGTCAATCGCTACCCTATGCCCTCGCCCGGCGAGCTGCTCAAGTAGTGGACCATCCAGACTTCTCCGCCGTGGTGGATGCCGACGTGGTCTGGGATACTGTGGACTCAATAAGACCAGCAGGAGTGGAAAGAGTATATGATCTCACTGTGCCGGGGGTACACAACTTCCTGGCGAATGATTTCATAGTTCACAATTCAACCTACGCCCGCTGTGGTATTATTGTGAACATAACGCCCGCCGAACCGGAATGGGAAGGACAGCTGGTCATCGAGATTTCGAACACGTCACCCTTGCCCGCAAAGATCTATGCCAAAGAGGGAATTGCACAGATGATCTTCCTCGAAGCAGAAGAAGTCTGCGAGACCTCGTACGCGGACAAGAAGGGTAAGTACCAGAAACAAATCGGGATCGTCACCTCCAAAGTCAGCTGAGCAGCTACCTTGGCGCGTGAAAGACTCTTCAGTATAATGGGCCATCGCTGCCGTGAGGGAGAGGGAGAATCTCCGTGACAGATATCTTCACAACGCTGATTTTTTTGGCACTGATGGTGGCGGTCTTCTATTTCCTCTTGATCCGTCCCGAGCGTCGCCGGCGCCAACAGCATCAAGAGCTCGTCGAGAGCCTCAAGCGGGGGGATAAAGTGATCACGATGGGCGGCATCTGTGGCGTGATCAAGAAGGTAGACAAAGACAGAGTCTGGTTGGAGGTGGAGGAGAGCGTGACGCTCAAGCTCGTGAGGGATTCTGTAATAGAGAAAGAGAGAGCATCATGAACCCCGATATGACGCGCTGGATTCGTGCTGGTCTCATCTTGGCCGCTCTCTTGGGGTCGGTGCTCGTATTATCTTTGGAGAAGCCCATACTGGGACTGGATCTTCGAGGCGGCGTCATGCTGCTCCTCCAAGCAGATCCGCAAGAGTTTGGCAAGCTGTCTGCGGCAGATCGGGCCAAGGCCATCGATCAGATCGTTCAGACCGTGCGGTTTCGTGTGAACGCGAGTGGCTTGACTGAGGCAGCTGTGACGCAGGCCGGTGATGATCGCGTCTGGGTGGAGATCCCCTGTCCGGCGCAGCCGGCAGAATGCACGGAACCCGAGCAGGTTCGCGATCTCATCGAGCGACGAGGTTTTTTAGAGTTCAAGAAAGTCCTAAGAGCCGGAACCAGTCCGGGCGAGGAGATCACTCCCACGAGCACGTCCGAGGAAGTCGTCTACGATCGAAACGGTACGCCCTATCTTGTTCCTACCGAGCCCTTGCTGACGGGAGCAGCTATCTCTTCGGCGCGACCTCAACCCTCACCCCTGCGTGGTCCCTACGTCGTCATCTTGACCTTCACGGATGAGGGGGCAAAGCAATTTGCGCGGGTGTTGACCGATGGGACCCTCAAGGGGGGAGATCTATTGGCGATCATCCTCGATGGACGGGTGGAGAGCGCGCCGCGAATCACTGGCCCGGACGAACCCAACAGCATCATCATCGCCGCGCGCCAGGGCTGGCGCAACATTCAAGACGGTACGGAGATCTCCGGCCAGCCGAGCCTGGAAGAGGCTTCCAGTCTCTCGATCGTCCTTCGCTCGGGGAACCTGCCGGTCCCGATTCGTGCGATCTTCCAAGATGAGATTGGGCCATCTCTGGGACAAGACTCGATCAATAAGGGTCTTTTCGCGACCGTGCTGGCGGGGATCCTCGTACTGCTCTTTATGATCTTCTATTATCGCCTGACAGGGATCATCGCAAACCTGACGATCCTGCTGAATTTACTGATGCTGGTGGCCGCGATGATGCTGCTCAAGGCCACGTGGACGCTTCCGGGCATTGCGGGACTCATCTTGACCATCGGTATGGGCGTGGATTCGAACGTCTTGATCTTCGAGAGGGTTCGCGAGGAGCTGCGATCGGGCAAGACCGTGAGAGCCGCCATCGATTTCGGCTATGAACGTGCGTTGCTCACGATCATCGACTCTCACGTGACGACACTCATTACGGCTCTCATTCTCTTCACCTTCGGGACCGGACCGATCAAGGGGTTTGCGACCGTACTGAGCATGGGTCTTGTGATCAACTTGTTTACGGCGCTTATGGGCACCCGCTTGGCCTTTGAGATCATCAAGCAGCGAGAGCCAAGGAGACTCAGCATATGAAACCCGCTACACAACAAGCTACGCCGCAGCAACCCCTTCGGATGTTTCAGCTCTTGGCCGGAACGAATGTCGACTTTATGGGCAAGCGCGTCTGGGCGTTTCTCTTCTCCACCATTCTCGTCGCCCTGGGAATCTTGGCGGCCGTTCAGATCTTCATCACGGGCCAAGCCAACTTAGGCATCGAGTTCACGGGTGGAACTTCTGTCACGCTGGAGTTTAAAGAGACCGTCTCCTTGGAGGAGGCTCGGTCTCTGCTCGCGAGGAATGGCTTTGTGAATCCACAGATTACGGATTCCAGAGAGCCTGGAAAGCACAAGCTCATCGTGCGCGTGAAAGAGGGCACGACCAGTGATGAGGCAGTCGTCGAGACCTCGGATCGAATTAAGCAGCTCTTTGCTGAAGCCTTCCCGGAGAATGAGATTCTTGGGACCAGTAGCACCTCCATCGGACCCGTGATCGGCCAGGAGCTGCGCCAGAAGGCCGTCTGGGCCATCCTCTATGCGCTTCTGGGCATCATCGTCTACATCGCGTTTCGCTTCGACTGGAAGTTCGGAGTGGCCGCGACCATTGCGACCTTCCACGATGTGCTGGCCGTGCTAGGGATCGTCTGGCTCAAGAACTTCCTCTGGCCTACGGAGATCACACTGCTCATCATGACGGCCATCCTCACCATCGCGGGGTATTCTCTCACGGACACCGTGGTGGTCTTCGACCGCATCCGCGAGAACTTGAGGAAGCGCCAGCGAGTGCCTCTGAGACAGCTCATCAATGACTCGGTCAACCAGGTGCTTAGCCGCACCATCATCACATCGCTCACGGTTCTGCTGGTGGTCGTAGCCATCTTCTTCTTGGGGGGTGAGGTGCTCCGCGACTTTGCCTTCGCTCTCATCATCGGAGTCGTGGTGGGTACTTATTCATCAATCTTCATCGCCAGCGCTCTGCTGCTCCTCTGGCAGGGTGGGCGGGGGAAACTCCTGGCGCAAGCCGTGACGGACCGCAAGCCACGTGCCGAGTCCGTCAAGAGTCGGTAGCGGAAGCTGGAAATGCCCAGTCGATGGCGAGCGCCCACAGGGCCTCTGCCGGTTGGCGTTCCCCTCTCTTGACTTTCAAGTCTTCTTGGTGCAGATGGTGTATCCGTGCAATGAGTTCGCTGGCGGTGAGGCGTTGGGCCGTTCGGCGACGTTTGGCCACCCGCCAGGGATAATCGCCCGTCCTCTCAGAAATCTCATCGTTGGAGTGTCCGGCGGCGCTCAGAGACTGAACCATCAAGATCGCGCGAACTTGAGAGACGAGCAGAAAGAAGACCTTGCTCGGTTCTTCGCCGCGGTCCAATAGCTCCTTGAGGAGTCTCAAGGCCTGGGGTTGGCGTTCCACCAACGCATCCAGACAGGCAAAGAGATCTCCACCTCGATCATGGAAGAGCACTTCCCCAAGATCCGCGAGCGACACTTCCCTGCCCTGTGCATAGAGTGCTAGTTTCTCGATCTCTTGGGCGATGCGAAATAGATCGTTCTCCACGCTCTCCAGAAAGTACTGCAGCCCCTGCGGGGCAAGTCTGACTCTTCGCTCCTGCAACAGCTCGTTTGTGAGCGAAGGGATGCGGCGACGGTCGGGGCGCGGATGATCGTGGATCTCGCCGTGTTCTAAGATGAGCTGGTAGAGCTTAGTCCGTTTGTCCAGTTTCTCCGCCTCCAGAATCACACATCGTTCCGCGGGCAACGGCCGCTCCAGGCGCTGGGCGAGTGCATCCGGGTTCGAGAGTTTTTCGAGTCTTTTAATGTGGAGGATCACACCTTCGCGGAAAAGAGGGGAGGTCTCCAGCGCTTCGACAAAACGCTCCCAAGGAAACTCCTCGCCATCCAACTGGGCCTCGATCCACGGGAGCGTGCTCTGGGTGCGCAGATCGCGCTTCAGTTGTGCGATGGTGCGCTGGCGTAGCCACTCTTCGCCCGTGAAGAGGTGAAGATTCATGAGAGTTCCCCGAACTATTCTAGCGGGAGGATGTGGCGAGAACCACAGCGAATCGCTACAATGAGCAAGAAGGGGCCGGGTCCTCTACAACTGACTTACGAATTCCCCTCTCACCACCGTACATGACCCGGCCCCTTTCGTTAAGCTCGTTTGCCATTGCTGAAGAGCGCGTTCAAAAAGTAGATGAGCCCCATCCCGATAGCTGTGCCCAACATGACCCCTTCGAGACGCTGCTGGCCAGCGAATCGTTGTTGGGTGTAGCCACAGTGGGGACAACGCAGATACTCGTTCTCTTTCTCGGTCTTGAACGGCTCCAATTTGGCCTTGCAGATTGGGCAACTCTGAGGCTCCAACACCTCTGTGGGAATCTTGCCGATGCCTTTCTTCATCAAGGCTAGCTCGACCTCTTTGGCGTTCTCGTAGACCCAAAGCGGCACCTTGATCGTCTTGTAGGCTTCTACGTCCTTCGCCAGCGCTTCCATGTCATGTCCTGTTCTTCCTATTTCAAATATGCGTAATATTACTCATATACATCTTTAGCAGCTTAGACTATCTACGCCTACAAATGGCATTATACACTTTTTCTACCACGCTGTCAAGGGAGGAGTAAGAGCTGACAGACAAAAGGCACTTACGAGTTCCCCTTAAGTTGCTGCAGAAAGCGTCGGACCTGTCGATCGTAAGAGCTGAAGGGATCGTCGAAGACGAGAGCGCGCTTGGCACCCACCGTGATTCCATCCCACTCGATGAGATAGTCCTTCACGGGAAGAGACCGCAGAGCCTGGATGACGTGAGCGCGTGCATGTGCGCGGGTATTGGCCGGACCTTCATAGAGAGCGCCTTCCACCGCCTCGTCATCGATCAAGCGTTGGACTTCTCCCGTCTGTTCCAGGGCATAGTAGAGCCCCTGCTCCGGATTGATGTTGTGATATTCAAGATCCAGACTGTGTAGTGCGGGGTCGTCCCAGGGCAGCCCTTCGGCTTGGCGGTAGAGTTCGATCAGGCGATATTTTGCCACCCAATCCAGACGGTCGGCCAGCTTCATGGGGTCGCTTTCCAGTTCGTCGAGCACCGACTCCCAGTTCTCAAGGAGTCGATCGGTCTCCTCATCGCGACCCCGGAAGCGCTGGGCACTCTCCAGATAGCGGCGCTGCAGATCCACCGCGCGAATCGTGCGCCCGTCCTCCAGACGCGCCAGCCAGAGTCGGGTGGGGTCGCGCGAGATCTCCCGCAGGCTCCGTATGGGGTGAGCCAGCTCCAGGTCCCGCGGCACGGCTTGCTCCTCGATGGTGTCCAGCACGAGCGCAGTCGTACCCACTTTGAGGCACGTTGCGTACTCGGACATGTTGGATTCGCCAAACAAGACATGGAGACGCGGGGCATGGGAAGCGTCCTGAAAACTATCCCACTTGGGGTTGATCAACGCTCGACTGAAGCGAACGCGTCCCGAAGCTACATACAGTATGTGATCGGCCCGCTGGGAGAGCTGGAAAGCGACACTGGTGTCCGGCTCCACACCGTAAATCTGGTCCAGAAATGCGTAATCCGCTCGGTGGCGGCTGAGATCGCGCACCATACGCCGAGGATCGCTGGTTAAGCGATGGCCGCCCACGCGGCCTGCCCCAGCGAAGATCTGGCGGGTCACGAGAAAGGGGATCAGCGGAGCCAGATCCCGGCCATAGGGATGGGTGTGCGGGTCGAGCGAATAATTCTCATGGCAACCGAAGGTGTGGCCGCCGTAGTGGTCAATGTTGTTGTTGTGGAAGCTGGCGCGCTCGGTCCAACCCAACTCTTGGAGGAGCTGTACGAGCAAGCGTGGACCGGCTCTGTTGTAGGCAACGAGATCATGGAGGGAGCGACATTCGGGGGTGGCGTACTCGAGGTGGCCTCCCACAACGTCAATGTAAAGACGTCCACCGTTGATGAGGAATCCGCCTGCTTCGGCAGGCTCGAAGAAGGCGTCGCGTGCATGACGGTCGATCAGTCCCCAGCGTCCGCCGCGAAATGCCTGATCCTTGACGCGCTCGACGATCTCCTCTGCTGTGCCCGCGGCCGGGTCGCGTGCGAGGCAGCCAAATTCCGTCTCAATACCGACGATTCGTCTCATCACGGCAGAAAGCGTGCCAGCTCTTCGTCGCTCATCAACCGGAGTCTTCGCTCTCGCTTGGCGTCGCGCTCCAGCAAGGCGGCCTCAACTGCCCCTTCCTCAAGTTCTTTGCTCCAGATCTCTTGAGTCTCTCGCGGGGAAGGCAGCGCTTCCACACCCGACTCTGCTTTGCCTCTCTGACTCGGCTCGAGAATGCCTGCTTGGAGTGCCCAACTTCCGATGGCCCAGGCATCTATCGCCCTCTGCAAGGCCGCCTCCAGCGGGAGTGAGGAGGCATCTTTTGATTTGCGTTGGGGGGTTCGCTCGCTGAGTGTGTGCTTCATTCGTTGTTCCGCAAATTCCGTGCCGGCCGCGACTGCATGGTGGTGATGCAGCATGAATTCCCCATCGTAGTTGAGGGTGAAGAAGAGATCGTCCTCGGGGCGATCACCCACTTGTACAAAGAGCCCCTTAAGCACCAGAGGTGTGCGAAATGGGTCGGCGAAGGAACGCTTGAGCACCGGGCTGATCGCCAGCCCGACGACCCGCTGTATCGAGACGTCATCGGGGCTTCGCTGATAGCCTTCGGCATGGGCGAAATCCACGGCGAGCTGGCGAACCGTCTCGAGATCCGAAGGGTTCCCGAGCCCCGAGAAAGCCAGCCGATCATAGATCTCGAAGATCTTGCGCTGGGTACGCCGGGTGGTGAGCAGCAGGGCGCCGGTCTCGCAACTGAGTCCGACCACGGGGCTTCCTGCACGCAGGCGGTCTTCTACGTAATCGGCCTTCTGTCGTAATGTCTGTTGCCAATCGTAGGGTGTATAGGCCATAGGGATTAGCTCTCAGAACGCAACTCGCGTTGGAGTTTTCGAAGCGTCTCTTCCGGTACATCGGCGATGCCCTGAGAAGTGATCGTCTTGGCGAGCGGCAGAACGCCTCCCAATCCCGCCGTAGCCGGGTCCAAGCTGGCAGCGATATCGAGCAAGAGCAGCGCTTCTCGTAAGACATCACTCAACGGCATCTCGTGCAAGGGTCCGCGCGTGCGGACGATATACTCAAATGCTCCACGAATCTTCTCGGCTCCGGAGCCGGCTGCCCCATACTCTCGACTCTCGAAACGAGCCCCGAGCACATCGTAAAAGAAGATCCGGCCCTGGTTCTTCGCGCGATCGTGGGCACTCACAATGGGCAGAAAGCCTCCGATGCCCTGCAGCACGCTGGGAACACTCTGGGAGAGCACGCGCGACACTTCCGCGAGCTTGCCCTCGAGGCTCATGTCCTGCAATTGACTGCGGGCGTAATACTTGAACGAGTGCCGTAGGAATCGGGCTGCTTCCGCGGCCGGTGCGTAAGAGCCTGCAATGGCAATCAGGGTGTATTCATCGAGCATGAGGATCTTCTCGGCCTCATCGTAGAGGATGCCGGTGGCAGCGGTGGCCCTGCGGTCAGCGACATTGAGGATCCCTTGATCGTACTTGAGGGCGATCACCGTAGTACCATGAGCTGCCGAAAGTGTTTCCGCGGAGCCCGCTGGCACGTTGAACAGAGACACGCCCGCCTGTTGCAGTAAGCGAGAGAAATCCCCCTGGAACCGCTGTCGCTCCATGTTCATTCTCCGCTGCGCTGGCGGTAGCGACGCGCTTGGCGCGGGTCAACTCGTTTCATGCGTTCCAGCAGTTCCCGCGTGGTGGGCCGCTCGACATCCGGTGCGCGTGGGCCACCCTCATCCCCGCCGTCGTTCGGCTTGGTCCAGGGTTGATCTGTGATCGGCTGGGTCTTGCGCTCAGGCACTCTGGTCACCTCCTCGCTTGCATCTCAGCGATTGATTCTACCACATCTTCGAAGCTGGCGTCGGCTGGCATCTCTTTGAGAGGCTCTAGCTCGCCATTCACGGCGTGACGCAGATCCAGCTTGACCATTCTCCTTCGGTGCTTTACAGTGAGTTGCCCCCAGCTTGCGGACTTCACATCAAAGCGGCTCAAGCAGAGTTCCCGTAGATAAGCTCGTGTGTTGCGCGGCGCAGAATATTTCGCTTCTTCCACTTGTGCATCACTCGTAAGGCGTTGCATTGAACCCTGACGCTGTAACGAAAAGAACAGCCCGCGCTCGGGGTCGAGGTGGTGATACTCCAGCTCTAGGCTACGCAGCTGATCCAGATCCTCATGCCAGTTCCGGTTCTCATCTTCCAGAAAAGATTCCAACAAATCCCGTTTGGCAACCCAATCGAGGCGATCGCGCAAGCGCCGCGGGTCTTCCTCCAGATCGTTGAGTACGACCGCCCACTCGCGAAGTAACCAGTCCGTTTCGTCATCTCTACCGGCAAAGAGCTCTTGTGCCGCGAGTTGATAGGCCCGTTGAATATCTAGAGCCGGCATGGTCTTGTCATCACTTAGCGTAACCAGCCAGCGGCAGGTCGAGTCCTGCGAGATCTGTCGGATGGCCTCAATGGGATCTTTGAGTTCTACGGGTGCGCCGTAGCCCGCTTCCAGGGTCCCGAGCACGAGTGCCGTCGTTCCGAGCTTGAGAGCCGTGGCGTACTCGCTCAGATTGGCATCGCCGCAGATGAGATGCAGTCGTCTCCACAGGCGACGATCGGCGTGCGGCTCGTCTCGCGTATTGATCAGGGGTCGGTGGTGGAGGGTATCCACGCTGGCAATCTCATCGAAAAAATCGGCCCGTTGCGAGAGTTGATAGAACAGATGGTCACTCTTGTCAGCAGGGCCTTCCACACCCACCTTCCCCGCTCCGGCGTACAGAATTCGCGTAACGAGAAAGGGCAGCAGTCCACTCAAGAGATGGTCGAACGGTAGATCGCGGCGCACCAAGTAATTCTCATGGCAGCCGTAACTGATGCCGTGATAGTCGGTATTGTTTTTATACACGGCTACAGCTCGTCCCGTGCGCTGATGATAGCGTTGCGCTGCTTCCCACACGATTCGCTCGCCTGCGCGATCGTGAGCGAGCAAATCCCATAGGCTCAGGCATTCCGGCGTGCTGTATTCCGGATGGCCGTGATCGTGATAGAAGCGTGCTCCGTTGGTGAGCACTCGATCCACGTGCTCTTCATGGGGGGTTCGGGGCTGGGGCGTGCGTGATCGGGAGATCTGCTCGTAATGATCGTCCGTGGGATTCGTCTTTAAGTGAGGGGCGCGGAAACCGCGCAGATCCTGGAGTGGACTCTCTTGCTCGTAATCCCAGGGCACACCCGCAGGTCCACTCTGGACGACTTGGCGAGCTTCTGCCATGAGATCCACAACATCGATGCGGTCTACCCATAGACCGTATTCGGTCTCCAGTCCCGTTAGGCGATCCATGGGCGTGGGATCATACGACGGATTCGATGGGGAAGCGGCGGTCGCCCTCGCGGATCGGGCGAACTTCCATGACATCCTCCGCTTCGAAGTCGATGAGCTTGAGCCAGTCTTCCAGATAGTCCGTCTTGGGGAAGATCTCGTTCTCGTGATACTCTGCACGCAGGGCCTCTTGGAGATCCTCTAAGCGGATGCCCTCGTTCGCGTTCTTTCGACCGATGCAGCGTTGGATAGCGAAGTCCTTGGCCCTTTCCACAGCGGACATGAGGAGAGCGCCGCTCACCAGATCGCTCCAGTAGAGCGTTTCGCGTCGGCCGCTGCGCAAGTGCACCTCCAAAAAAGCGGTCTCTGGGCTCCTACGGAAGAGATAATCGGCAGCCTGCTCGATCAAGGCGCTGCGAGCTTTGTCCGGATTGTCGTCATGCTCCTTGACCCATGTGGGGTCAAGAGGCACGCGTTCGTTCAAATAGATCCTGAGAATATCGGCAGACGCTCGGCGGTCCGGTCGGCCGATCTTCACTTTTCTGTCGATGCGCTCGGGTCTTAGAATGGCCGGGTCAATGTAATCGGGGCGATTGGAGGTGAGCATGACCACTACATTTTCGAGATCGACGAGGCCATCCATCTCCGCGGCAAACTGGGGGACGACGGTATTAGCGATATTGAGATAACGCCCGCTGCTGCGCACGCGCAGTAGCGAATCCGCCTCGTCGATGAAGACGAAGACGAGATGGCCCTCCTTGGCCCGCTCGCGGGCCAAGGAGAAGATCTCGCGCACCATGCGCTCGGTCTCCCCCAGCCACATGTTGAGAAGCTGCGGCCCGTTGATGAACATGAAGTACTCTCTCACATCTTGGCCCAGTCGCTCTTTATAAGACTGAGTGAGGTTGTAGGCTGTGGCTTTGGCGATGAGCGTATTGTGGGTGATGATCCCTCCTAGCCCCCCAATGAAGGTATGGGTGTCCGCCACAGTCAAGTCATACACGTAACCATCGGCTCTCTTCTTCGTGATTGAGACAACTCGATCCCAGAGGATATCGGATTGGCAGAGTCGGCTCAACACTGCTATGGTGGCTGTGTCCGGTTTGGCCTCGAGGATCTCCCCGAGTTTCCGTCGGCTCAGGATTTTTCGACCCTCGTAGTTGTGCTTGGTCTGATAGAACTGCTCTTTATTCTGCCTCACCTCAGTCCTTGCCCGGCTTAAGAGGTCTTGAATATTGGGGAGGATGTCGACATTAGTGATCTCTTTTCTGTCGGGGGCGGTCCATTTCTCCAGTCTCCGATTCTTCTCATCACTGAAGAAACCGATCTGCTTCTGGAAGGTTCTCAAATGGCTAGCTCCACTGATGTAGAGCCGGTAATAGGTGTGGTCGTTGGTCCGGACCCTCTTCTCCCTGATCCGGGCCGCAATGCCGAACCTCAGTAAGAGATAGGTCAATTTGCTGGCAAACTTCGGGCTGGCGGTGGTCAGTTCGATCTCGGGGACATCCTTTCGTACTGTAGCCTCGCTTTCGAAGACGGCCCGCAAGAAACGGGCGACGATGCTCTGAGGAGAGCGCATAAGGGAATCCGGCACATCGGTAGCTCTCGAGTTAACCAGATCGAAATCGAAGGCCTGTTTGAGCCATCTCAACAAGGAGACGGAGTTCATCATCACTTTATAGACTTTATCTGACGTATCAGGCTTGATCATCGGCTCTAGGCCGAAGGTCTCGCGAGAGAGCGTAGCGACTCGTTCGATAAGTCTCAGGTCTGAATTATGGAAATTGAGGCCTCCTGCGGATCGGCTGCCTTCGCTCAGAAGGAATCCGAAGCATTCGGCGAGATCGCCGTTTACATCTTGGAAGAATTTCACGGGCCGCGTGTGGGGGTGATTCGGGGAGATCCAACGCAGGGTCCCATTGCCCTCAACGGCAAAACCGGCAGTCGCTTTGGAAGGGACGTGGAATTCCTCGTGCTTCGTGCGTATCCTCCTCGGCACAGCGATGAAATCCCCGAGCTTTATATCAGCTACCCGAACTTTGTTGATCCCTTGATTCAGCACTAGGAAGGGATGCTCTGGAGTCACCGTGATCTTCCGGCCGGAGTGGGTCGTGACCTCGTAGAGGTCGCCTTGATACCTTTCCCTGTAAACGAAATCCACTTTCTTGGGGACGATTTGCAGGCTGTCAGGATCGAGCGTCAAGACTTCTAGGCTGTTTGGTTCGATGATCGATTCCCCGCCATCGTCTTTGAGAGTGGTGCCCGCGAGTCGGGATTCTTCAAAGAGCTTATCAATCGGTTCCACGCGGCCGTCGGCCAAGAGAATGGGAGTATCCCCTGCAACACATTTGCCACACCCCGGTGGTCCATATAAAAGAATCCCCTTGAGTTGCCGCTTGCCGAATCTCTTATAGAGATCTGGGTAGAGCAAGGGGCGCTCGATGGTGTCCCGAATGAGCTGGATGGCCTCCTCTTGACCGCCCACTTGCTCCCAGGAGATATCCGGGATCTGTTCCAGATAGTAGCCTCGGACCTCGGACTTTTGGAAATGCTCGAGCGCTACACGCAAGGAGGGCTCCAGACGGACTTCGTCACCGGGCTTAAGAGCCGTCTTCTCCAGATCCGATGAGCGCAGGAGGATGCGCCCCGAGAGCTGATGACCGTCGACGGAAACCCTCAAGCGCCCGTCGGGCAGGATTTCTGACACTTTGACGATTGGGCCTTCCGGGTGATACCCCAGATCGCCGATGACCGTAAAGGCTTCGTTGACTTTGATGCGCGTGCCGACTTTGATTGTCTTGAGGTTCAGCTTCGGGTCCACATTGGCGTAATATTCCGCATCACCCACGGCGATATAGGCGATGCCGTCTGTGGGAGAGCCCAAGTACGTCCCAATGCGGTTGGCCGGAGAGGTGAGCTTCTGGTAGACCTCCTCGAACTGAGCGATGGCCTGGCGAGCCTCTTCCAGCTGGTGCTCGTCCACCTGAAGTTGGTAATCGAGCAGTTCGAGTAGTTCAAGGCGAGCGTCATCTTGGGGAGTGCGTGCCAAGATCTCCGCTAAGAGGGCGCGCGCGCGGATCTGCGTCTCAAACTGGAAGTCACCGGGGTTGCGCTCTGGGCGCGGCTGTTTGGGTTCCTTGCGACTCGCCATCGGTTCCACCTCACGACCTTTTCGGAGTATGAGCCTCTCCGGCTCAGTCCAATAACGTTAGCGCGAATCGTCTCTCGATGCAAGGAGATCGCATGGAGACACGTGTCTTTTCCGGAAGTGTAATGTGCGTCGCTGGCAACCGACCCTTGTCCGGCGTATAAGGATCACATGAGAAAAGAAAAAGGCTGGAGGGCCATTCTTGTATTCATTGTATTCATTGGTATTGTGGCGAGTCTGCCTCAAGGCATCTGGGTAGGCATGGATAGCGCTCTGGCGAGCGAAGGCGTGCATGCCCAATTGGCCGAGAGCCTCCCCCTGATCGGCGTCGATCGGGTCCATCAAGAGTTGCGCATCAACGGGCTGCGCGTGGGCATTCTCATCATGGACGATTGGACCATCAACGAGAATGGCTATGCGCACGGACAAGCGGTGGCTGACATCGTGAGGGCTGTGGCTCCTGGTGCGCGTATCTGGTCCTGCAAGCTGATGTTCTTCGCCCGGATTTCACAGCAAGACTTTGCCGACTGCTTGCTAAAAATCGTGCGCGAGCGCTTGCCGGTTCGCGTGGTGAACATGAGTTTTGCCGTCGGCGAAGAGATCTTTGATCGGCCGTGTGATTCTCTCGATGACCCGCTCACCCGTGCCATCCGTCTACTTCGCCAGAAGGGCGTGATCTTTGTTGCTGCTGCGGGCAACGATGGGCGGAAGAACGCACTGCGCTACCCGGCGTGTCTGCCTGAAGTGATCTCTGTGGGAGCGACGTACGATCTTGCTGGGTCCGTGCAGTTCGACAATGACCAAGTCTTCTGTCGAGATATGGCTGTGATCGATAACGTCACGTGTTACTCGAATGTCGCGGATTTCCTCGACCTCGTCGCTCCGGGGACCACGATCAGTACGCCCACGGCGTCCAATTTTGGCGGCACCTCCGCGGCCGCACCCATTGTGACCGGAGTGATCGCTCTCATGCTGGGAGCCGATCCTTCCTTGCCGCAACGCGCGATTCTCGAGAACCTACGAACCACGGCCGTTCTTGTGCGCGATCCCAGATCTTCTCAATCCTTCCCGCGCGTGGACGCCTATCGAGCCGTGCGGGCCGTACTGGCAGCACGGCAGACTCCGTCCGCAACCGCTTCCTCTCACGCGCTTGCCGACTTTGACACCAATGGTGACGGCGTCATTGACGACTCGGAGTACTATGCCGCCCTGGAGGCGTGGATCGCCGGCCAGATCAGCGATGAGCTCTTCTTTGACGTGACGGACTATTGGGTACGAGGGGCGCGCGTACGCGCAACCGACGCGAAATTCTCATCTGAAAACACAGAGAAGTTCCAGCTCTACGATCTGCAAGGGCGGGAGATTGCGCATCTGGATGGGGCCTCTTCCGGGGAGCTTCGTGCTCTGGTGCGCACGCTCGCCAATGGAGTCTACGTCTATGTAGCGACTCGAACTGTGCAAGGCAAAACAGTTCGTTCCATGGGGAAGATCGTG
>JBBIPG010000060.1:0-14182 GCA_037442925.1 Candidatus Fraserbacteria bacterium
TGGGTCGCCCACTCGCAGGCGGCAAACGATAAGTTACAGCAGGCTGCTGCCCGCGGTCTGTGACTGGTGCCGGTTTATGCCAGATAGGCCCTCGCATCATATGATTTCACCCTTATTTATTATGCGCGCATATCGTATCTTAACTATAGTTGCTGAGTTATAGAAATATATCACACCTGTTCAGAGGATGTCAAGTGTGTTCGCTAGAATCCTTAGGAAGGGGGCGAAAAATAAAGATCCAGGCAGCGACCTACTCTTGCGGTCCCTTACAAGACCACTACCATCGGCGCCGGAGGGCTTAACTGCCGGGTTCGGAATGGTTCCGGGTGTTTCCCCTCCGCCATCGGGCCACCTGGAATCTCTTAGCTTTCAGCCATCAGCGCTCAGCTACAAGCTCTTAGCTGACTGCTGATCGCTGACCGCTATTCGTTTGGTCACTCAAAAGTGAATAGAGTGGATCGCACAAGCGCTCGGTCGATTAGGACCGCTCGGCTCCACTGATTGCTCAGCTTCCACCTGCGGCCTATCTACCTGCTGTTCTCGCAGGGACCTTACCTCGTCCGTCCCGAAGGACAGACGAGACGGAGACCTTATCTTGGGGTGGGCTTCACGCTTAGATGCCTTCAGCGTTTATCCCGTCCAGACCTAGCTACCCAGCGGTGCCCCTGGCGGGACAACTGGTACACCAGCGGTCCAGCCCCCTCGGTCCTCTCGTACTAGAGGGAGTGCCCCTCAAGTCTCCTACGCCCGCGGCGGATATGGACCGACCTGTCTTGCGACGGTCTAAACCCAGCTCGCGTACCTCTTTAACCGGCGAACAGACGGACCCTTGGGACCTGCTTCAGCCCCAGGATGAGATGGGCCGACATCGAGGTGCCGAACCTCGCCGTCGATGTGGACTCTCGGGCGAGACTAGCCTGTTATCCCCGGGGTAACTTTTATCCGATGATCGATGGCCCTTCCACACGGGACCACCGGGTCACTTGGACCTGCTTTCGCATCTGCTGGAGATGTCTCTCTCGCAGTGAAGCCGGCTTGTGCCCATGCACTCCACAGCCGATCGCCAACCGGCCTGAGCCGACCTTTGCGCGCCTCCGTTACCATTTGGGAGGCGACCGCCCCAGTCAAACTGTCCGCTTAGCACGGTCCTTCCGCCGCTCGTCACGGCGGTCAGTTAGAGCCCTCATGCTCAAAGGGTGGTATTTCAAGGACGCCTCCACCGAGGCTAGCGCCCCGGCTTCGTTGGCTCCCACCTATCCTACACAATGACCATCAAGACCCAATGCCAAACTCCAGTAAAGCTCCACGGGGTCTTTCCGTCCTGCCGCGGGTCGTCGGCATTTTCACCGACGCTTCAATTTCGCCGAGTCCCTCGTTAAGACAGCGCTCAAGTCGTTATACCATTCATGCGCGTCGGAACTTCACGTCGCTCCTCTATTTCTAGAGGCGTAGACTATATCTTCACTACTTCCTTCGCGTACTTCCGTTTGCCCGTGTTGATAGTGAAGACCAACTCAATGATCTCTTGGAAGCCTTGCTCCGTCAGGTGTTCGCCGCGACTCATCTTCTTGCAGACGAGTGCGAACTTCTCAAAGTCTTTCCGCTTGCTCGAGAGCAGAGGATACTTCTCAAAGTGTGGGATCACCTTCTCCACGAGATCACGAACACTACGGACCTCATACTTCAGTGTCTTATCAGATCTGTCAGGCCGGATGCTACCGCAGCCAAAGTGCTGCTTATACATCCATAGAATCTCCGCTCGATCATGGTTCTGAGAGACGGAGAAACTGGGGCGAATCTCCCAGCCAAAAGCATGGCGTCTGCTCTTGCTAATAGCGACGCAAAAGCAACCTTCGCCATCGGCGTATCCTGACAGGTATACTTTGAGGTCCATATTGACCTTCACCTTCGTTCACGTTCGGGAAGCAGTGCCGGCGTATTATAGCAGCTTAGGATTTGCTCATATGAGCGTGGCTGCTATCTCGGTCTTTCGACCTCAGTCGTTACGGGGTCAGGGCTCTTACTGAGCCCGACTTCCCACGGTATTACCCTCTCTTTTGCACGGCTCCTAGTGCCGCAACGAGATTGGGCTTCACCGTTATAAGCCAGTATGGGCAATTGTTCATTACCCGACTAGGAACTTCGCTACCTTAGGACCGTTATAGTTCACCTTGTCCTCATGTCGCCATGAGGGGTGGACCATATCTTCACCCTAGCTTGGTATTCAGCCAGGGGCCTGGCGTATGGTCTCTGAGGATTCTGGAATCACAAATCCAGCCTTTCCTGCTGATCGTCCGCACCGGACAGTTTATCACTGCAATTGCAGTACTACCGGATACACGGAGTTCCCAGCATATAGCCAGGTTTGTCTTCAGAGATTGCTCCCTGAAGGCCGCAACTGTTCTTACGGCCGGCCTTCGCTGGGGCTTCAGTTCGGAGCGTGAACTCCTCCCTTTGACCTTCCAGCAGTGGCCAGGTCTCACTCCCTATACATCCTCTTTCGAGTTGGCAGGGAGCTGTGTTTTTACTAAACAGTCGCCTGAGCCTGCTCTCTGCGACCCGGATTGCTCCGGGCACCCCTTCTTGCGAACGTACGGGGTCATTTTGCCGAGTTCCTTAACGAGGGTTCTCTCGCCCACCTGAGTATGCTCAACTTGCCTACCTGTGTCAGAGTGCGGTACGGACTCTCCCCAGCTCCGTAGAGGTTTTTCTCGGCCGCCGATCAGACTTCCTTCGGGCCCGTAGGCCCTCCGCATCACGCCTCGACTTGACCGGGCTCCGGATTTGCCTAGAGCCCGATGCCTTGGCGCTTGCACGGGAATCCAATATCCCGCTCGTCCCGACCGGCGGCGTCCCCCCATCGTCAACGCGGGGAAGAGGGGCCGGACTATTAACCGGCTGTCCATCGGCTACCCCTTCCGGGTTTACCTTAGGGCCGCCTAACCCTGGGTGGATGAGCCTTCCCCAGGAAACCTTGGGCATTCGGTGGCCGAGGTTCTCACTCGGCTCGCGCTACTCATTCCGGCATTCTCACTTAAGAGCAGTCCATCTGGCCTTGCGGCTCGACTTCGCTCCGCTCTTAACGCTCCCCTACCACTCGTCTTATCCGAAGATAAGACGAATCCGCAGCTTCGGCGCCGAGCTTGAGCCCCGTTACATCTTCGGCGCCCCCCCACTCGACCGGTGAGCTATTACGCACTCTTTAAAGGATGGCTGCTTCTAAGCCAACCTCCCGGCTGTTTAAGTAGAGAGACATCCTTTCACACTTAGCTCGGACTTGGGGGCCTTAACTGGCGGTCTGGGCCGTTTCCCTCACGACTATGAAGGTTATCCCCCACAGTCTGACTCCCACCGATTCACCGGCGGTATTCGGAGTTTGGTTGGGTTTGGCTTGCGCCGCACCCATCCAGTGCTCTACCCCCGCCGACTTCTCAGGTGAGGCTAGTCCTAAAACTATTTCGGGGAGAACCAGCTATTACCAGGGCCCGGCGGGCTTTTCACCGCTACCCATAGCTCATCCCAGGATTTTTCCTCATCCACGGGTTCGGGCCTCCCTTCGATGTTACTCGAAGCTCACCCTGGCCATGGGTAGATCGCCTGGCTTCGGGTCTGTTCCCGGTGACTTGTCGCCCTATTCGGACTCGCTTTCGCTGCGGCTGCGCTGGACGGACCCAGCTTAACCTGGCCACCGAAAACAACTCGCCGGATCATACTGCAAAAGGCACGCGGTCAGGCCAGCGCCCCTTGACGCTCCCTCCTCCCTTGCGGGATTTAAGAGCGTCACGTAAGACGCCGGGACCCTCCCACTGCCTGTAGGCAGATGGTTTCAGGCTCTATTTCACTCCCCTTCCGGGGTTCTTTTCACCTTTCCCTCGCGGTACTATATTCACTATCGGTCAGCTGTGAGTATTTAGCCTTGGAGAGTGGTCTCCCCAGCTTCACGCCGTATCACGGGTACGACGCTACTCAGGTACAGCTCGGGAGAAGAAGACCTTTCGCCTACGGGACTATCACCCTCTTCGGTCGCCCGTTCCAGTGGCTTTGCCGGCCGTTCGGCTAGACCTTCTCTTTGTAACTCCCAGATGAGCTGCCCTACAACCCCAGACGAACTTGCGCTCGTCTGGTTTGGGCTCTTCCCGTTTCGCTCGCCGCTACTTAGGGAATCTCAAGAGATTTCTCTTCCTCCGGGTACTGAGATGCTTCACTTCCCCGGGTTTGCCTCACCCTTCTACTCAGTTCGAAGAGTGATACTCCGCCTTCCGCGGAGTGGGTTGCCCCATTCGGGAATCCCCGGATCAACGCCTGCTCGGCGGCTCCCCGAGGCTTATCGCAGCCTACCACGCCCTTCATCGCCTTCAGCTGCCAAGGCATCCACCATCTGCCCGTACTGAGCTTGCGCGATTTCTCCACTCTATTCACTTTTCAATGACCAAACTATCCCCACCATTCTATGGAGGGAGTTGTGTCGATTATGGCAACCAGATAGTATAACACCGCCCCTCCTGGTTGTCAAGGATCGTGTGGATCACAACGTGAGACAATCGGGCTCATCTTATCACAAAGATCGCCCCGCTGCAAGGGACATGTGCCCCTCTCTGGGCCGAGCGCCGTCATCTGGGACTCTACGGATGATCCTCGCTGGCTTCGATGGGGCTCTCCTCCCACAGTCCCTCCAGATCGTAGAACCCGCGCGCTTTCGGATCGAAAACATGCACGATCACATCGCCGTAATCGAGCACAATCCACGTCTTAGAATCCAGCCCCTCGATGGCGAAGGGCTTCCTCTCCAACCCCTGCTGGATGTTCTCGGCAATCGCATGCCGTTGTCTGGGGTTGTCCGCCTCGGTGATGACGAAGAAATCCGTTCCCCATGAAGCCTCTTCCAGATCCAGCACGACGGTCTGCTCGCCCTTTTTCTCCTCGATGAGCCGAAGGATCCGCTCTACGATCTGCTCGCTCGCTCTCAGTTCGATTCTCCCCCTGCTACAGAGTCACCTGCCCCCAGGATAAGCACCAGATCCGCTTCGTTCAACTCCACGCTGCGGTTATTGGGAGGCACGGCCGTGGTGCGGAGCACCTTCTCTAGAATCGGCCAACGGTCTTCTCCGAAGCGTTGCTGGGTCGCTGCCGTGAACTCCGCGGGGGTCATGGCCGTAAGAGAGAGCTTGAGCGCCGTCCTCAATCGCTGGGCCTTGTCTTTATCGCCGCTCACGTTGATCAGATAGCTCTGGGGGTAATCAAATGTGTCTCCGGCATTCCAGTAGGCGACGACGTGAAAGCCCTGGGCTTGGAGTAGATCGCCCACCTTCTTTGCCAGCCCCTGGCGCTTGACCTCATCGGGATGGCCGTTTAAGACGATCACCTTCACGTCTCGATTCGTCACGACGTCCCGTCCCTGGAAGAACTCGGCCACGAGCGCGGCCGTTTCCACCGGCTCGGCGCGGAAGTAACTCACGTCGTTGAGGAGCACAGGCTGACCGGGAAGCATGGCGACTTGGAGGTTTTCGGGGCGTAGTCGCTGGAGACGTTCCACCAGACGATAGACATCGACGACGGCCATGTTCGTCTGGAGGTTCGGCAGCGTTGCCTCAACCAACTCTTTGACCTTCGCAGCCTGAACTTGGGCCAGCTTCTGAGAGAGAGCCTTCACAAACTCTTGCTGCCGACGGATGCGGCCTAGGTCTTCTCCGCTCGCGGCATCGCGATAGCGCCAGAAGTCCAGAGCCTGCTGGCCGTTCAGCGTCTGTGTCCCGGCAGCCAAGTTGATATGAAGATTCTGTTGCGAATCGTCATAGCGCATGGGCCTCTCAATGGTGAGGGTGACACCACCGATGGCATCGATGAATTGCGTGAAGCCCTGGTAGTTCACCACGGCATACCAATAGAGAGGAACCCCCAAAAGCTCGGAGATGAGCCGGCTCGTCAGCTCGACACCGCCTCGCCCATAGGCCGCGTTGAGTTTATCGAATTCGCCCGTCGGGTACTTGACGCGTAGATCCCGCGGGATGGAAAGCAACTTGACACTTTGCTCCTCTAGCTTCCCTACCAGGATCGTGTCGGTCCGCCGGCTGGTGCCCCAATCGTCTAACCCTAAGATGAGGACGTACTCGTTTGCGCCTTTCACACGGACGGGCCCACCCTCTTGATACCACCAGGCGACGGCCAGTCCCCCAAGCACGAAGACGGCTGTGATGACCAGCAAGAAGAGCTTATTCCTCACACTCATCCCCTCTCTGCCTTCTTTTGTAGTCTCTTTCACCGCGCCCGTCAAGGACGAGAGTCCCCTACGGGGCTTAGGGGAACTTTCGACGGGCTTGGCGAGTACATGAACGCGCCAGAAACGAACGGGATGGACAACGGTCAGCCGCGCGGGTCACGTAAGGATGAGCCGCAAGGTGAGCGAAGTCGGGGACAGGAGACTTGAAAGGCGTGTTATAATTGAGAAGAACGACGGAGAGCGAGGAGGACAGCATGTCAGATCGCGAAGCACGAGACCAACGGCGAGGAGGTGAGCGAACGATGAATCACGCTGTCCGCGAGATCGCATCGAAGCTCAAGCGAGAGCAAGTTCACGACAAGTACAAGGCCATCCGTTTCGATGAGTACCTGGAGATGCTGCCGCAGGATCCGCGACTCGTCCGCAATGCCTATCAGCGGCTCTATGATATGATCATAAGCCACGGCACCCACATCTACAAGAGGGACGGTAAAGAGATCACACGCTACCGCTTCTTCGATGACCCCTTTGGCAATGGAGAGGATGCCATTTACGGGATCGACGAGGCACTCAAGAATTTGGTGGATATTTTTGAGGCTGCCGCCAAAGGCCTGGGCCCGGATCGCCGCATCATCCTGCTGCACGGGCCGGTGGCCACGGCCAAATCCACGATCGGAAGGCTACTGCGCCGCGGCCTGGAAGAGTACTCGAAGACGGATGAAGGGCGGCTCTACACGTTTGAATGGGACATCAGCCATTTCGACGACGAGCCCTTGGATATCGTCCCCTGCCCGATCTTCGAAGAACCCTTGCGGCTCATCCCTGAGGTAGAGCGCCGGCAGTTGCTGATCTCCCTCAATCAGATCTTCAAGGAAAACCATCGAGCGCAGTATGAGCTCGATGTCGAGGGAGACCTCTGCCCCAAGTGCCGCTTCTATTTCAACCGGTTGATGAAACTCTACGACGATGACCTCGAGTCGGTCCTCAAGCATGTCACGGTCCGTCGGCTCATCATCAGCGAGCAAGACCGCCGCGGAGTTGCCACCTTCGAACCCAAGGACAAGAAGAACCAGGACGAAGAGGAACTCACCGGTGGGATGAACTGGCGGCTCGTGCAAGTCTACGGCTCGGACTCAGATCCCAGGGCCTTCAACTACGATGGAGAGCTTTGTGTGGCCAACCGTGGCCTCTTCGATGGCGAAGAGCTCCTCAAACTACAAGAAGAATTTCTGTACGACTTTTTGCACGCGACCCAGGAACACGTGATCAAGCCCAAGAAGAATCCACGCATCGGCATCGACACCGTCATCTTGGGAAGGACCAATAACCCCGAATACAAGCGGGTCAAGGCCAATGAGAAGATGGAGGCGTTCAACGATCGCACGCGCAAGGTCGATATCCCGTATGTGCTGCGCAAGACCGACGAGAAGAGGATCTATGAGAAATTCTTCCAGGGACCGCGAGTCGGCGGCAAGCACATTGCCCCCCACACGCTGGATATGGCGGCGCTCTGGGCGATTCTCACCCGACTCGAAGAACCCGGTGGCGATGTGACCCTCTTGCAGAAGGCCAAGCTCTATGACGGAGAAGCCATCCCCAATCGCACGGTCGATCTGCAGAAGCTGCAAGAAGAGGTGCGCGAAGAGGGATTCTTTGGTGTCAGCCCGCGCTACGTCATCGACATGATCAGCAAAGCCCTCGTCAATGACAAAGAGGGGTGCATCAATCCATATCGCGTGCTGGCCATGCTCGAGGACAATTTACGGCATCACGCGGCCATCGATGAGAACAGGCTGGATGAGTATAAAGAGCTGATCGAGATCGTGCGGGAAGAACTCTCCGGGATCGCGCAAGAGGAAGTGCGACGGGTCATCTCGCATGATCCTGAGGAGCTGCAGGAAGTGGGACAAAAATACTTGGATCACGTGTTGGCATATCTCAACGATGAGAAAGTGGAAGACAAGTACACGGGCGAGGAGAGGGAGCCCGACGAAGAGTTCATGCGAGCGATCGAGAAGCAGATTGGCATTACCGAGGCTCAGAAGGACGATTTCCGGCAGGAGATCGCCAACTGGATCAGCGAGCGTGCCCGCAAGGGGGAGTCATTCAACCCCGAGGACAACGACCGACTCCGACGGGCCATTGAGAAGAAGCTCTGGGAGGACAAGAAACATAACATCAACTTCTCCGCCATGGTCTCGGACAAATCGACGGATCCCGAGCACAAGCGGCGCAAGGGAGAGTGGGTCGAGCGCCTCAAGAGCGAGTTCGGCTACTGCGATGTCTGCGCGGAGAACGTGATCGATCACGCCGGAGCCGAAGTCGCACGCGATGAGCTCCAGAGACAAGAGCGGGTGTAAACGCCCTTTCGAAGGCGGTGATGAGAAGGGAGCGGACTCTTCCGCTCCCTTCTGCAAAAGATGCCCAAGAGGATTCGAAAAGACCTGGAGCGCTACAAGCGCATCGTCCGCGGGGAGATTCGTAAGAACCTCAAGGATCTCATTGAGAGTGGGGAGATCGTCGGCCAACGAGGTAAAGACATCGTCAAGATACCCATCAAGAGCATTCGCATCCCTGAATTTCGCTACGACCCGCGCGATGCCGGGGGCATCGGTTCTGGCGAGGGCGAGTTGGGTCAACCCATCCGGCTCGATGAGGATGGGGATTTTTGGGGACGGCCTGGCCAAGGCACAGGCATCCATCTCCCTGAAGTCGAGATCGAGCTGCGAGAGCTTGCGGAGATCTTGGGGGAAGAGCTGGAGCTACCCCGGATTCAACCCAAAGGGGAGCGCCGCTGGGTCCAGGGAGGGGAGGATTATACCGATGTTTCTGTGGTCGGGCCAGAGACGCTGCTCATGAAGCGACGGGCCTACCGAGAGGGTCTCAAGCGTCAGTTATTGCTCACCGAACTAGGGAAGGATGGTGCGGTAGAAGGGATGCCCCCGGCTTTGCGTCCTCCACTGCTCGTCACCCCCATCCGGGAAGACAAGCGGTATCTGCATAGCGAGCCAGAGCCGGAGCCCCAGACCAATGCCGTCATCCTCTTCATGCGCGATGCCTCCGGCTCGATGAGCGGAGAGAAGACGGAGATCATTCGCCAAGAGAATTACTGGATTGACATCTGGCTGCGCACTCACTACGACAATGTGGAACGGGTGTACATCCTGCACGATTACGAGGCGCAAGAGGTCGATGAAAAAGAGTTTTATGAGCTATCCACCGGTGGAGGCACCCGTATCTCCAGTGCGTATGAGCTGTGCGGGAAGATCATCGAGCGTCGCTACTCGCCGGAAGAGTGGAACATCTACCCCTTCCACTTCTCCGACGGGGAGAACTGGATTGGAGATACAGAGAACTTCTGTGTGCCGCTGCTCCAGGATGAATTGCTCCCGCGCTGCAACATCTTCTGCTATGGGCAAGTGACGCTGGGACGCCGCTCCGCCGGCTTGCATCTTGTCAAGCTCGAGGAGCATCTCGGACAAGATGAGCGATGGGTGAGTTCCATCATTTCGGGCCGAGAAGACATCTTGCGTTCCATTAAGGACTTTTTGGGGAAAGGGCGCTAGGGATGAACCCACTCAGCATACAGGAGCTGGAAGGCCTTCGAGGCGAGGCGCGTCGACTGGCCGAAGAGGCCGGCCTGGATCCGTGGGAAGTCACCTTTGGCGTGGTGGATTACGATAGAATCAATGAACTGTCGGCGTATGACGGGTTCCCTCTGCGCTACCCGCACTGGCAGTTTGGCATGTCGTATGATTATTTCCGCAAGAGGGGTGCCTATTCCGGTTGGTGGACCTACGAACTTGTGCTCAATACCCGGCCAGCCCTGGCGTATCTGCGAGCGAGCAACACGGTCGTCGAGACGAAGGGCGTGATGGTCCATGTCTACGCCCACGTCGATTTCTTCCGGCACAATCGTTGGTTCAGCAAGACGAACCGGGACATGATTCGGCTGATGGAGAACCATGCGACGCGGGTCGAGCGCTACATGAATCAATATGGTGTGGAGAAAGTCGAGTCGTTCCTCGATAAGGTCTTAAGTATTCAGTACAACATGGACCCGCACGCTCCCTTCATCAAGCGTCGCTGGCAGGCCAAGCGCAGTTCCAAGGACGAAGACGAGGGGAATGGGCTGGTCGAAGCCAGGCGGATCCCCGTCAAGCGCGATTACATGGAGCGTTTCATCAACCCACCGGAATGGGTCGAGAAGCGACGCGCTCGCATTCGCGCAGAGCTAGAAGAGAAGAAGCTACGAGAGGCCACGGAATTGGAGCGCCCTCAGAAGGATCTTCTGCAGTTTCTCATGAAGCACGGTCGGCTCGAGGATTGGCAGAAGGACCTCATCGCCTTGGTCCGCGAGGAGTCGTACTACTTCGTCCCGCAGATCCAGACGAAGGTGATGAACGAAGGATGGGCCAGCTACTGGGAGTCTAAGATCATGGCCGAGTTTGCCGGTCCCAATGAGTTCTTAGATCACGCCGATATGATGAGCAAGGTGCTGGGAGGCAGTGCGCTCAACCCCTATCGTCTGGGCAAGCTCATCTGGGGAGACATCAAGGAACGCTGGGACAAGGGTAGATTCGGTCGCGAGTGGGAACTGTGCAAGGACAAAGAGAAGAAAGAGAAGTGGGATACCAGAGCTGGCTTGGGGATGGAAAAGATCTTCGAGGTCCGGCGCAACTACAACGACGTCACGTTCATCGATGAATTCTTCACGGAAGACCTCTGCGAGAGACTCAATCTCTTTGCCTACGAGTACATTCCGGAGACGGGCGCGTATCACATCACATCGAGGAGCTTTGAAGATGTAAAAAAGAAGCTGCTGCTGCGGCATACCAACTTGGGCAAGCCGACCATAAAAGTCGTGACGGGAAACTACGACAACAAGGGCGAGCTGCTCCTCATTCACGAGTGGAACGGCATTGGACTCGACGGGGAAGATGCCAAACAAGTGCTCAAGAACATTCACGCGATGTGGGGACGGCCCGTGAACTTAAAGACGATTATCCTGCGCAGGGTCCGCGATCCAGATCCGACGCGCAATCGCATCCATCCGGAGCGACCGCTGACGGCGGTGGTCGAAGAGCAAGGGGTGTTGCTTCGCTACGATGGGGAGACCTTCCGGGAACTGGCGCTCAAGCCTGAGGAAGTGGCCGACATCCGCGTCGATGATGTGAACTACCATACCATTCCCGAGGAATGGATCGGCTAAAAAACGGCGTTGAAAAACGGGAACCACTCGATTAACATCTAGGCCGGTGTTGTTGCGCACCAGGCATGACATAGAGTGGGGGATTCATCACTGAGTAAGCGAACGAAAGTACAGCGGGAGATCGCCTTGAAGGACGTCACGGAGGCGACGGCGCTGTTAGGTCCATTCAATCGAAATCTCAATGCCATTCGCGAGTGGTTTCCCGTCCAGATTCGAACTCGGGGAGATCAGCTCTTCCTCGAGGGCGACGAAAAGGAAGTTGCCCAAGCAGCTCAACTCTTCGAAAAGTTAAGAGAACTCATCGAAGAAGGGCACATTCCAGAGATCAGCGACGTGGAGTATCTAGCGGAGCAGATCCGTGGCGAACAGGATGTCAGTTCCGTTCTGGTAGATGTCGTTCAACATACCCACTGGGGAGAGGCAATCCGACCGAAAACCAAGGGGCAATCTCGCTATGTTCAAGCGATGGAGAAGCAGGAGATCGTCTTCGCCATTGGACCCTCGGGAACGGGCAAGACGTATCTGGCCGTCGCCATGGCCGTGAATTTCTTAAAGAAGGGCAAGGTCAATCGACTCATCCTGACTCGGCCGGCTGTCGAGGCCGGAGAAGAACTGGGCTTCTTGCCGGGAGATATCCAAGCCAAAGTCAATCCCTATCTGCGCCCGCTCTACGATGCCCTCTATGACATGCTCCCTGCCGATGAGGTGAAGCGCTATCTTGACACGGGCCGAATCGAGATTGCACCGCTGGCTTTCATGCGAGGGCGGACACTCAACAACAGCTTTATTATTCTGGACGAAGCGCAGAACACCACCTCCGGTCAGATGAAGATGTTTCTCACTCGCCTGGGGCTGCACTCCCGCGCCGTGATCACAGGGGACGTCACCCAGATTGACCTCGAAAGAGGGGTCTCCGGCCTAGTGGCCATTCAGCGCATCCTGGCAGGGATCGACGAGATCGCTTTCCTTTATCTCGACAAAAGCGATGTGGTGCGCCACCCTTTAGTCAAGAGGATCATCGATGCGTATGAGAAGATGGAGCAAGCGAAAGAGTGAACTGAAGAGCGCGCTGAAGCGTCAGGTCCCGAAGGTGCGGGTATGGCTGTATGCCGTCGTGACGGCGCTGGCCTTGGCAGGCTTAGCGGCGTTTCGGATCAACCTCTCAGCGTCTCCCTGGGTAAAGTGGGCTGCCAGTTGGCAACAGCTGGTGGGTGATTTTCTTGTCGTCGCCTTGTTGGTGATGCTTTGGGCGGTCTATCTGCAGCTCTGTTATTCAGAACTGCTGCGTACCGCCCGGATGCGGGTGTTTCTGGTAGGGGTCGTCGTCTCGGTGGCCCTGCTGGGGCGATTCACGGATCTATTGGCCCCGTACTTGGTGCCGGAGCAAATGGGGGCATATCTCGTGCCGGTCGCCTTCGGGGCTGGCTTAGTGACGATCTTCACCGGCGCGGAGGTGGGCTTTGCCGTAACGATATTATTGAGCCTCTGGGTGGGGTTGGGCAATGCAGTCCATCCGATGACGGCAATGCTCGCGGCATTCGGCAGTGGCAGTGTAGCTGTGCTCCGCTGCGCTCGCTTACGCAAATTCTCGGATCTGCCTCTTACGGGGTTGGAGATCGGCGTCGTCGGTGTGATCTTGCAGGGGGGGGCTGCGCTCTTCTATCAGGGGAGCGAGGCGGTCAATGGCGTGAGTCTCCTCTGGTCGGGGGTCAACGGTCTGATGAGCGTACTGCTCATCTTTGGGGGGCTTCCTCTGGCTGAATTCATCACTCAGAAGACGAGCCCCTTGGGCCTGGTAGAGCTTCTCAATCCCTCCCATCCCCTGTTGGTCATGCTCCGAGAGCAGGCGTCGGGGACGTATCATCATAGTTTTAACGTGGCGGATCTGGCCGAGAACGCGGCACAGGCCATCGGAGCGGACCCCCTGTTGGCCAAAGTCGGCGGCTACTATCACGACATTGGGAAAATCAAGCGCCCGCAGTTCTTTGCGGAGAACCAACAAAACGGTCACAACCCTCACGATGAGATCTCGCCCAGCATGAGCAAGGTCATTCTCACCTCTCATATTAAAGAGGGTGTCGAGCTGGCTCAGGAATATGGCCTCAGGGAAGACGTCATTCAGTTTATCCGGCAACATCATGGCACCTCCGTGATGCGGTATTTCTATCTAAAAGCTCTTCGTGAAGGGAAGGCCAGCCCCTCGTCCATGGATGATTATCGCTATGTTGCAGAATTGCCCCGCACTCGGGAGACGGCCATCGTGATGCTGGCGGATGGAGTGGAAGCAGCCTCGCACAACGCGAAGGATGCGGCGCAGCTCGAGCAGATCATCACAGAGGCCATGAGTGGCCCGCTCAAGGACGAGCAACTGAAAGAAAGTCCTCTCACCTTACGCGATCTCGAAAAGATCAAACAGGCGTTCATCGCAACGCTACGGGCGATGAGGCATGATCGTATCCGTTCCTATCCCAAGGACTCGGAGATCAAGAGCGCGCCTCGGTAAGACCTTGTTGAATGGCTCGGTAATGTTCTTATTGCGGAGCGGCTTGCGAATCTCTCTTGACTATGCAGGATTTGCATATTCACAAGTCTTTCATGAGGGCAAAAGCATGGTATCCTAGCCTTCACTACTGAAAAAGAAGGGGGGGTACCATGCCGATCCTGGAACAACTCCAGAACCACTTCCCATCCTATGTCTGGAGACACGTCCTGTCAATGTTGGTGGGGTTGATGCTGCTTCGGGAGGCCAAGAC
>JBBIPG010000061.1:0-13826 GCA_037442925.1 Candidatus Fraserbacteria bacterium
ACGTATCAGCCCTCGACAGAATTGATCGAGTTCGACGGCCAGAAGGTCCCGGCAGCCTACGCCAGTGTGGTCCAGAACGATCGTACGCCGTTCGGGCTTCTCGTACGACAAATCCATCATTGGTCGGCACATGTGATGATCGCTGCCATCATTTTGCATCTCCTGCGAATCTTCTTCACCGGGCTCTACAAGAAGCCTCGAGAGATCAATTGGCTTGTGGGCCTCACGCTCTTGTTCGCAACGGTGTTTGCCGCCTTCTCCGGGTATCTGCTCCCCTTCGATGAGTTCTCCGTCACGGCCACAGGCATCGGCTACAACATCGTCCGCTCGATGCCGTGGGTTGGCCCCGCGCTTGCGGATTTCATCTTTGCCGGAAAATTCCCCTCGGCGGCGACCATCCCGCGCTTCTATGCCTATCACGTGATGCTTCTCCCTTTGATTTTGATCGGTCTGATCAGCCTGCACCTCTTGATCGTGCTCAAGCAGAAGCACAGCCAACTGCCTTATGCTCGCCTGCGGGTGGGGAATCACAGCATCTTGGGCGTGCCGCTCTGGCCTCATCAGGTGCTCATGATGGCCATGCTCTTTTTCTTGTTGTCAGGCATCTTGTTCTTGATGGCTGGTTTCTTCCCGGTCCATCCCGTGGAATTCTACGGACCTCCCGGACCAGCCACGCCGGTTGTTAAGCCAGATTGGTATCTGCTCTGGCCCTATGGGGTGCTAAAGCTCATCCCCGGCTGGATCAGTCTCGACGTGGGGAATGCGACCATCAATTCCGAGAGCATGGGTGGGGTGGTCATCCCGCTCTTGATCGTTCTGCTCTTGGCACTTCTGCCCTTTATAGATCAAGCGCGCGAGCCCGTGCACGTTCTGGAGCTACCGGGAGCTCACCCGGCGCGAACGGCGGTAGGCGTAGGCGCCATTGCCTTCTTCGGCGTACTCATGATCGCGAGCTACAACGAAGAACTCGGCTTATCGGTCGGTGTGCTCCAGGTGGAGGCCCTGCTCGTTCCGCTGATCTTGGGCGGGCTTACCTACGTGGGCCTACGCGTGCGTCGAGCCTGATGAAGATCATTGAAAATAGGAGCCGCATGGATTAAGCTTCTGTTTTAGGGGTGGATACGTGCGATGAGTCTACGAGCGGTCGTCCTTGTGATACTCGTACTGGTTCTGATCACCGCACCCCAAATCAGAGGCTCAGGAATCTGCCCATCTACGGAACCACCCACAAATGCTGAATCGCCGGCTCATCACCCAAGCACACCTTCCACCGACTGCGGCTCCAACTCCCCACCGAGCTTCGCCGCACACTGCACGGACTGCGGAGTGGCCCTGCTGGTCGATGGGCTATTCCTACAGAAAGAGACGTTCTGGAGCTACTGGAGTCCAGTCAAGACTGTAGTCTTTCCGAGTCCACCTCCCGCTCATTGGCGTCCACCTGCCTAACTCTACTCCGTTAGTCATTCGTTGATGTTGGGTTTACACAGAAGTCAATTCACTCCATTGAGGAGGTAGCGATGAACCTCAAGCTTTGGACCGTTGCGCTTGTTGTCGCCATCGCTCTTGGCACAGGCGCTTACTGGATATACACCCAGAACGCGCCGCGGGACGTCGAGCCATCGAGTCTGACGACCACCGCGGTAGCCGGTGGCGTGCCGAGCATCTCGATCACGCCAGCCGTGCGCAATCTGGGTGATGTCAGTACAAGCAGGGGCACAGTCAGCACGCTCTTTGCTATCGAGAATACGGGTAACGGCGATCTGGTCATCCGCGATATGGAGACTTCCTGCATGTGCACGGAAGCAGCCGTAGTCATAGGTGACCGTGAAGGACCTCGATTCGGGATGCGCGGTCATGGCCAGCGCCCTGTGGGTTGGTCTGCTACGCTTAAACCCGGCGAGAAAGCGACCCTCAAAGTCTATTACGATCCCACAGCGCACGGAGATCTCCGCGGACCGGTCACGCGCTTGGTGCGCCTCTACTCGAATGACCCAACACACACCTACATAGACGTGCGCATTGAGCTCAACCAAGTGCCCTAAGGAAGTGGAGGATGAACGGAGCGGCGGGAAGCAAAAAGACGTGGCGGCTGGCCCTGGCAGGGCTCGTGGTGCTTGCGATTCTGGGTGGCTATGGCTATCTGCGCTCGGGCCAGCCGGCTCCGCCGCACATCGAAATCACCCCGGCTTCCTACGACTTCGGCAATATCCCTTACACCAAAGTCGAGACGAGATTCCAAGTGAGGAATGCGGGAGGAAGCCCCTTGGAGATCACCGGTGTGAGCACTTCTTGCGGCTGCACCACGGCTGAGATCGAATCCAAGTCGCTTCTGCCAGGTGCCATCACTGGTTTGCACGTCACTTTTGATCCCCAGCTCATGGGCGAAGAAGGCGATATCCTGCGAGTTGTCTACATCAAGAGCAACGATCCCCAGCAGCCCGAGGTCGAGATCGAACTGCGGGGGATGGTCATCAAACCCTGAGAGTGAGGTGCCATGAACCGTCGAGTGAATCTGCTCTTGCTACTACTGCTGTTCGTTCCGCTCACTGTATCTCACACGAGCATCGAGGGGGTCGCACAAGAGCCGCAACAGGTCACGGTCTTCTATAACAGCCCGTGTCGTGATTGTGTGGAGTATATCGAGGAGACTCTTCTACCCCTATTGGCTGAATTTGGCTTGCGCGACGTTGCTCAGAAGGATTTCATCAATGATCGAACGAACCGCGCTGAGCTCAATCAACGGAGCAGCGACCTGGGCATTCCCATTCCACTCCAAGCTCACCTCGCAACGTTCATCGGCGACCGCGTTGTCTTAGAAGGGCACATCCCTGCTGAGCTTGTACGAGAACTGCTCAGCATCTCTGACCCACCCTACGACAGAATCTTGATCTATCAAGACAAGATGCCCGAGATGGGTCAAGAGGCCACAAGCTATAAGATTTGGGCTTTCCGCGGGGCTGTCAAAGAGTATTCGATCGAGACGCCCATCTCGGAGTATCTGAACTGGTTCGCTGCCAACCGCGAACAGCTTCCCGCCGCAGAGGAAGCGACGGAAGGGCGTTGGGGGCTCAAAGAGCTGTTGCCTTTGGTGCTCTGGACAGGGTTGCTCGATGGGATCAACCCCTGTGCTTTCGCCGTCCTGCTCTTCTTCCTTGCCTTCATGTTCACGCTCCAGCGCGCCCGCGCCGAGATGCTGCTCATGGGAGGCGTTTACATCTCCATGATCTATCTGGCCTATTTTGGGATTGGGCTTGGGCTTTTGGGAGCGATCGTCATCTCCGGGGCACCACATCTCATGGCCCAGATCGGCTCATGGCTCTTGATCGGACTGGGGCTCGTCAACGTCAAAGACTATTTCTGGTACGGGCGCTGGTTCAGTCTGAGCGTCCCTAAGATTGGACACGATAAGGTCTTCGATTGGCTAAAGCGGGCGACTCTCCCCGCGACAGCCATTGCGGGCTTTCTCGTGGGGCTATGCACGTTTCCGTGCAGCGGGGGGATCTACGTGGCCGTGCTGGGGCTGCTCTCCACGAAGACGACGTACTGGACAGGCTTTTCATATCTTTTGCTGTACAATGTGATGTTCGTGCTTCCATTGATTGTGCTGCTGCTGGCTTTGGGCAATCGGAGAGCCGTGGGAGCGCTCTCCCGCTGGGAGGCTCAGAACAAGCGGGCGCTCAAGCTAGGTACCGGAGTTGTGATGATCCTCTTGGGTGCTGCTATCTTGATCTGGTTTGTGTAGCGATGTGCACGAATAAGGGCAGCCATGCAGATTAGCCTCGAGCTCTTGCCGTTCTCCTTCGCCGCCGGGATTGCGACCTTCTTCAGT
Source organism: Candidatus Fraserbacteria bacterium (assembly GCA_037442925.1). Taxonomy (GTDB): domain Bacteria; phylum Bipolaricaulota; class Bipolaricaulia; order RBG-16-55-9; family RBG-16-55-9; genus RBG-16-55-9. The sequence continues at coordinate 3,830 of JBBIPG010000061.1, forward strand.
CCCTGCTTCGGGGCGATGCTGCCGGCGTATGTATCACTCTATTTCGCGCAGGAAGAGAGGGATCCCTCACTCTGGTGGACACGAGGCCTTCAGGGTCTGGTTTTGGGCGGCGTGATCAGTGCGGGTTTCCTTACAAGTCTGGGCGTGCTCGGGCTGATCTTTGCCGTGATCGGCAGCGCCATCGGCCGTTATCTCCCCTGGGTGGCCGTTGCCGTGGGAGCGGGAATCGCGCTCACGGGTTTGCTACTTCTCTTGCGTCCTTCGTTCTCCCTGTCGCTGGGCGCAGTGATAGGACGTTGGTTGCCCCTCAAGGCCAAGACAGATGGCAGCCTCCGCTCCTTCTATCTCTACGGGCTCTTTTACGCCGTCTGTGCTTCTGCTTGTACATTGCCGGTCTTCCTGGCTGTGATGACGCAGACTTTTCTCAGTGGGGGACTGGCCAACGGCCTGCTTCACTTTGCTGCCTATGGGTGGGGCATGTCGGTGATGATGCTCCTTTTCTCTGTGTTGCTTGCATATTCCAAGCAGATCGTCTATCGGATCTTTCACTCCATGGGGCACTGGGTGGCGCGAGCCAGCGGAGTCTTCATGATCGTTGCTGGAGGCTATGTGCTCTACTATCTGCTGATCTACGGCCGGTATCTGGATGAGCTAGTAGGGAGATGATCGAAATCAGCCCTTGTGTTGATGGAGATCATGTAAGGAGAAAGCACCGCGCTGCTATAATCCAAGCACTAGCTTGGGAAAGAAGGGCAAGCGATGCTGAAAAGACTGACCGTCGCCGTGATCATCCTCGCCGCAGCAAGTCTTACAGCATTGGTGAGTTACTCCTATCTGACGAGCACTTTCTTTTCGCAAAACCGCTGGGTGCTGCGCGAGGGAACGGGGATCTTTTGGGAGGCCGAGCGTGCGCCCCAGGCGCTGGAACCAGCTCCAACCCTTGGCTTTCTTGCCCCGGATTTCACCCTGGCCGACCTAAACGGCCAGATGATCACGCTCAGTCAGCTTGTGGGCAAGCCCATCCTCCTGAATTTCTGGGCCAGTTGGTGCCCGCCCTGCCGCAAGGAGATGCCGGATCTTCAGGCCTTCCATGAGCAATACAAAGATCAAGTGGTCGTGCTGGGGATCAATTGGGCCGAGGAACCAGAGACCATGCGGGCTTTCCTCGAGCGCTACGATATCACGTATACGAATCTACTGGATCGGCAGGGCAAGGCCTTCGTTGCCTATCGGCTTACGGGCCTGCCTACCACGTTCTTCCTCGATGAGCGTGGGGTGATCCGTGGCGTGTGGCTGGGACCCTTGAAGACAGAAGAGATCGCGGAGGATTTCGCCAAGATCACCAAGTCCTTCCAGCTCCGGCGATGAGAAAGGAACACAGATGAAGTGCCCAAACTGCGGAACCACAAACACGAGTGACAGCAAGTTCTGCCACGAATGCGGCACAGCTCTCCCTCAGGCAGCAGCAGCCATGCCCACATCTCCAAGCCGCGACGGGCCTGCATTACTCTCTTTCGATGAGAAAGTCAAGAGGGTGCAAGAGGAGTTGACCGGGCTCGACTGCGGTCGCTGCGGCTACGCAAGCTGCGCGGAGAACGCCGCCGCCATCGTGCGCGGCCAGAGCCCTTACGATTCCTGCGTCCAGGCTTCGCCCGAAGCGCGTGAGCGCATCCGCCTGATCCTGGGCCTGCCCGAGAGCGTATCCGTATCACAGCACCTCTGGAGAACTCTCACGTCGGTGAAGCTGGCCATCGGACTCATTGCCGCTTTGGCACTGCTTTCGATCCTGGGCACGATCATCCCTCAAGGTCAGCCCGACATGAACTATGTCAACCGGTACGGGCTCACCGGCTACAAGCTGATCAAGTTCTTCACGGTCGATAAACTCTTCCATAGCTGGTACTTCTTGGGACTGCTGGCGCTTCTGGGCTTAAACACCTTGGCTTGCTTGATCAAGCGGTTTCAAGTCTCCTGGCAGCTACTGCGCCGGCCTCACGAGGGTCAATCTCCCGTGCAGCTCCTCCGGCTGGAGAATAGCCTCGAGTTGCCCACAGGAGCAGCTCCCAGTGCCTCACTGGAGCGTGTCGCTGTAATACTCACTCATAGGGGATATCGTATCCGCAGGAACGGGCTACAGCTTGCCGCCCAAAAGCATCTCATGGGCCGGCTCGGTGTCGATCTCTTCCACGCTAGCTTGCTGCTGCTCCTGATGGGTGCCATCGTCGGCGGACTCTTTGGCTTTGAGGGGTTTCAAGTTGCCCATAAGGGCGAGATCTTCGATGTGCCAGGCTCCGACTTTCAAATTCGAGTCGACGACCTCTGGACAGTCAACTACCCTGACTCCTCACGGATCAAAGACTGGTATACCCGTCTCACCGTTCTCGAGGGTGGCCAAGAGGTGAAGACCCAAACCATAGAGGTCAATCACCCCCTGACGCATAAGGGCATCAGCTTCTATCAGTCGTCGTTCGGCTCCGACTGGTTCGGAGGGGCGCAGCTCACATTTGCCGTCAAGCAAGGCGCGGATGGCACAGCTCTTAGCGAGTACGAGGTAACCGTGGGTGATACGTTCCCCCTGGAGGCAGATCTTGTGGCTAAGCTGATTGCCTTCTATCCGCACTTTGTGCTCACGGAGCAGGGACCGAGGAACCGCAGTCAAAGGCTCGAGAACCCCGCGGCGTATCTGGAGATCTATCAGGGCAATACTCTGAAATACTGGGGCTGGACCTTCGCACACTTCCCTGACATGCAGATCTTCGTTGCCGCTGAACCCAAGCCGAGTCCGTCTGATGATTCTGCCCCAGGACCGGGGCATGGAGGCCAGGGAGAACTGCCCTATCGCATCGAGATAGCCGGCATGCATGCTCCCGAGTTTACGGGCCTGCAATTCAGTTACAACCCCGGCATCTGGCTGCTCTATACCAGCTTCATTCTGATGACCCTGGGCATGTTCCTCAATTTCTATCTTCCGCCCCGATGGATGTGGGCAGTGGCCGAGCGCGGCCGGGTCTGCCTGGGGGGGAAGGGACGAGATGATCACGAATTCATGAGTGAGTTTGAGATAGTCGCCGAGGAGGTACGCAGGGCTCTGCCGGCGGCCTCGGCAGAAAAGGGGGAATTGCGATGTTCGACAGCACGTTCTTCTTCTACTTGAGTGCGATGGGCTACTTTGTGGGGTTCGTCTGTTACTTATTGCACCTCATCGGGGCTCCCCAAGGCAAAGGCGGTAGCGGGCGCCTCGGCGTCGTCGCGGGCGCGGGAGCCGGGGGGCTTACGAAGCAGACGACGTGGGGAACGCTGGCCACCTGGATCACGGTGGTGGCCTTCGCGAGTGCTACGCTGGGGGTCATCTTGCGGGTGATGGAGCTCTGGCGGGTCTCCGGCTTCTTCCTGCCACTGCCTGTCACGAGCAGCTATGAGACGTTTGCTTTCTTCGCCTGGGTGATCCCGCTGGCCTATCTCATCTTCGAGTGGCGCTACAAGATCAAGACGCTCGGGGCTTTCGCCATTGGGTTGGCGTTCTTATTTGTGGCTCTGGCTTCCTCGCCACTGGTGGCCGACAAGGGAGCTCAGCCGCTGGTGCCGGCCCTGCAGAGCTATTGGCTGGTGGCTCATGTCATCTTCACCATCGTAGGTGAAGGATTCTTCGCTCTCGCATTTGTGGCCGGGCTGCTCTTCCTCTGGCAGACCTGGCGGGGCAAGGAAGCTCTCGCTGTCAAGAAACTCGATGAAGTGGGTTACAAGGCCATTGCGATTGGATTCCCCTTCTTTACGCTGGGGGCATTGATCTTTGGAATGGTCTGGGCTCAACATGCCTGGGGTCGGTATTGGGGATGGGATCCGAAAGAGGTTTGGAGCCTGGTCACGTGGTTCGTCTTCGCTCTATATCTGCACGCCCGGGTCGCCTGGGGCTGGCGCGATCACAAGACGGCTTGGCTAGCCGTCTTTGGCTTTGTGGCGGCGCTCTTCACCTGGTTCGGTGTCAATTACGTGCTCTCCGGACTGCATAGCTATACGGGCTAGCGATGGACGGATCTCGCACTTGGGTTGTGCGCTGAGCCCCATTCCACTGCTCTTGTAAGACAAAGTGATCTTGTGCTAAAATTAACTTAAAGAAGGAGGGAAAATGATGACCAAGATGAGAGGGTTGTTGCTTATTGGGTTGGCAGTATTGGCAGCGTTCGGCCTTCAAGCCTCGCCCAGTCTCACGCAACAAGAGTTGCCAAGTCAGATCGTCATGGGCGGGCCCATCAGTCTATCGGGCGCGTATGCCAAAGAGGGCTCTCAGGGTCTTTGGGGCTTTCAAGTGGCAGAGAAGTGGGTCAATGAGGTCTACGGTGGCGTTCGGATCGGAGGAAGGCAGATTCCCATCAAGTATGTCTACTACGACGACGAGTCCAAGAAAGAGAACGTGACCAGCTTGCTCGAGCGGTTGATCACAGTGGACGGCGTGAAATTCCTCTTCGCTCCTTATTCTTCCGGGCTGACTCTGGCCGGAGCCCCCGTCGCCGAGCAGTACCAGGCGCTCTACAACTCCCACGGCGGTGCCAGCGACCGCATCTTCGAGCAAGGCTATAGATATGCCGTTCAGACGATCGTTCCCGGCACCAGATACCAGGTGGACATGTTCGATATGATGAGGGCCCTGGATCCTCAAGCTACCAAGGTCGCTTTCCTCTTCGAGGACGATGAGTTCACCAGGACGGTTAGGCAGGGGGCCTTAGCATATGCTACAGCACTTGGATTCGACATCGTCTTCGATCGAACCTACCCCTCGAAAGTAGCGGATTTGACTCCCGCTCTCACCGAGATGGCCGCGACCAACCCAGACTTCCTCGTGGGGGGAGGCCACTTCGCTGATGGCCAACTGCTAGCGCAGCAGATCGGGGGTCTGGGCATAACGCTCAAGGCCGCATCCATCGTCGTGGCCCCGACCTTACCCGCCTTCGGTGAAGCTCTGACGAATCAGGCCAATGGCTTCATCGGCCCGGCCCACTGGGAGATCGGGGTCAAGTTCAGCCCGGAAACGGCCTCTTACCCCTGGTTCGGTCCAACCAGATCGGAAGAGCTCGATACATTCCGCCAGATCTCAGGAGGCGTGGAGCCGGATTACCATGGTGCGGAGGCTACAGCCGCACTCCTCTCTTATGTGCTGGGGATCACGATGGCCCAGAGCCTCGATACTACTGCCGTGAGAGAGGCGATGGGGTTCCTACGCTTCACGTCATTCTACGGGGATTGGGGGATCGACGAGACAGGCAAGCAGATTGCCCATAAGTCGGTGCTCATACAATGGCAAAACGGGAGGAAGGAGATCGTCTGGCCCGCGGAAGCACAGACGGCCGCCCCTTGCTACCCCATGGCCACCTGCCCAGGTAGGTAAGCCAGCGTAGACTCTAGCACGGTGCGCGCTTCCCGTATGCAGCCGGTGTGGAGAGGGAGGTCGATATGCAGCCGACCTCCCTCGATTCTTTTCCCTGAGGGTGAGTAGCTATGCCCCTATTCTGGTCGATGTTACTAGGAAATCTTATCCATGGGGTGCTGCTGGGATCCGTCTATGGCATGATGACCATGGGGTTGAGCTTCATCTTCGGGGTCTTGCGGATTGTCAACGTGGGCCACGGAGCCTTCATCATGGTCGGAGCCTACATCGCCCTTTGGATGTTCATACTCTTTGGTCTGCCGCCCCTCGCTTCCATCCCGCTCGCTGCAGCAACGGGGATGGCCTTAGGCTTTATCTTCTTTTACACGGTGATCCGAAGGTTGGTCGGGACCCCTGAGCTCACCACACTGCTGGCCACCTTTGCGATTGGCATCCTGCTGGAAGAGGTCGCCAAGTTCCTCTGGGGTCCGGACTTTCGCGGCTTTAACTGGCTTGTGGGCAAGTGGATCCTGCCGGTGACCACCATTCCTCTAAACAAGATCTACGCGCTCATCGCCAGCATCGCAATCGCGATCACCCTATACGCCTGGTTCAGGAAAGCCAGATCGGGAATGGCGATACGCTCCGTCATGGAAGATAGCGAAGGGGCCAGGGTCTGTGGGGTCAATGTGGAAGGCATCTATGCCCTAAGCTTCGCCATCGGCATCGGCTTGACGGTGTTAGGCGGAACCTTGCTCACCTTGTTCATACCGGTAGGCATCAATCCGTATATGGGTGGGATCTATACGCTGAAGGCTTTCGTCATCGCGGTGCTGGGAGGGCTCATCTCCCCTTGGGGTGCCTTCTATGCCGGCTTCATCTTCGGCCTGATCGAGAACGGTTCTTATACGCTCTTGGGGCTGATCCCCGGCATCGAACCCTTCAGTATGACCCAGTTCTTGGCCTTCTTCTTGTTGCTCGTCATCCTGCTGCTTAGGCCCACAGGCCTCTTGGGGGCGCGAGCGTGATGCGCAGATTTTATCCGCTGATCCCTGTCCTGCTGCTCTATCTGGTGCTCTATGTGATCGGCTCGGAGGTGCGGGGGATGTGGCAACCGATGGCGCTTTTGGCGTTTTACGCCGCGCTCGGCCAGGCCTTCAATATCTTCTTGGGGATGACGGGCTACGTCGACTTTGGATATGTGGCCTTTCTGGCCTTGGGTTCTTATGGGATGGCGTTGTCCGTATCGAGCTTATACGAATCTCCCTGGCTCGGTGGAGGGATCATCCTGATCGGGCTTCTTCTGGGGCTGGCGATGGCCACTGTGCTGTCGCTCGCTGTGGGAGCTATTGCCCTGCGCCTGCGGGGAGCCTATTTTGCGATTGCCACCATCGGCGTGAACGAGGGGTTCCGCTACTTGATCGAGGGGGTCAAATTGTGGGGAGGGTCCGAAGGTATCATCATTTCGCGGCCGCTTAGGGAGGCATTCGGGGCCGCTGGTGCCAATCAGCTCTCCACCTTTTGGGCCGACACCCTCATCTATCTCATTGCAGCTCTGGCGGCCCTGATCACGCTGCTCTACATGCGTAGCAAGATCAGCTACGCCCTGACCGCTCTTAGGGAAGACGAGGACGCAGCCAAGGTCATGGGGGTTCATACGACGAAATATAAGATCATTGCCTTTATCACCAGTGCCGCCTTGGGGGGCTTGATCGGGGCTGCGGGATGGACTCTCAAGCTGACCTACGTCTTCCCGGCGGATGTGTTCAACATCACCTACACCGTGGAGGCCATTGTGATTGTGCTGTTGGGTGGGGCTGGGACCTTGCTGGGCCCGTTGAGCGGTGGCCTCATCTATGCGGCTCTCAAGTACTGGTTGAGCGTCACGTTCCCCGGCCTGCAATTGCTCATTCTTGCGCCGATCATCCTGCTCATTATCGTGGCCTTTCCGCAGGGGCTGATTGGGGTGTTGAAAGCCAAAGTGAAGGGGACGCCGCTAGAGAAGGTGATCGTCTGATGGCGCTTTTGAAGCTGGAGAACGTGACCAAGAGGTTTGGAGGATTGACGGCAGTCGATCGGGTGAGTCTGGAGATCGCTCACGGAGAGGCCATCGGCATCGTGGGCCCCAACGGCAGCGGTAAGACCACCCTGTTCAACATCATCAGCGGCGTCTATCCTCCTGACGAAGGCAGGGTGTTTTTCGAAGGAGAGGACATTACCCGTCTGCCACCCTATAAGAGGACCCATTTGGGGATCGGGCGGACCTTTCAGATTCCAAGACCCTTCAGCGCGGCCACCGTGAGAGAGAACGTGGCTATTGGGGCCATGTTCGGGACACTCAGCGGAAACGTGCGCGTCGATGAAGCCTTAGAGATCGCCGACCGCTATCTGAAGCTCACCGGGTTTTATGAGCAGCGGGATAAGATCTCGGGGAAGCTCACTCCCGTGGAGAAGAAGATGATGGAGATCGCCCGCGCTTTGGCCATGAGGCCCAAGCTCCTTCTCTTGGATGAATCCATGGCCGGGATGCCCCCCAAAGACATCGACGGGATGATCAAATTCCTGAAGAAGGTCAAAGAAGAGGAGGGCATCGCGATCGTTTCAATGGTAGAGCATATCATGCGGGCAGTAGCGGGGTTTGCCCAAAGAGTCGTCGTGATGCACCAGGGGCGGAAGCTACTAGAAGCACCTACGGCGGAGGCCCTAAGCGACTCGCGGGTCGTGGATATCTACCTTGGGCGTCCCTCGGAGGAGGCAGAGGATGCTGAAAGTCGACGCTCTTGAATCGGGATATGGGTCAATGCAAGTGCTGTGGGGACCGAACCTGGAGGTGAGAGAGGGCTCGATTACGGGCCTTCTTGGGCCCAACGGGGCCGGAAAGACAACCCTGCTCCGGACGATTCTGGGCACGGTGAGACCCTGGGGCGGTTGCATCACGTATATGGGGAAGGATGTCAGCTATGCCGCACCTCACAAGAAGGTGGGCATGAATATGGCTTTAGTCCCTGAAGGAAGGCATCTATTCGTCAATATGAGCACGCAAGAGAACTTGATGATGGGAGCCTATCAAAGGGAGGCGCTTAAACACAAGAATGAATCTCTGGAGATGATCTATTCGCTCTTCCCCATTCTTAAAGAGCGGGCCCAGCAGAGGGCTGGGACACTGAGCGGTGGCGAACAACAGATGTTGACGATAGCGCGTGGCTTGATGAGCCGGCCGAAACTGATGATGCTGGACGAACCGAGCCAGGGGCTGGCTCCAAAACTCGTGGGTGAGGTTTTCGCCGCCATTGAGAAGATGCGAAAGGAGACTGGCTTAACGATCCTCCTCGTGGAGCAGAACGTGGAATACTCGCTGACTGTTTCAGATTATGTCTATATTATGCATGAGGGGAGGATCAAAGCGGAAGGGACTGCTCCGGAGATCAAGGGATCAGAGGTGAGAGAGGTCTATCTGGGGATCTGATAAGTGGACTTGACAAGTCCAATTTTCTCTGCTAAGATTCTTGCACCAAAACGCATGAGCAGAAGGAGTGAGCCAATCATGAGAGGTGTTCGCCTTTGTTGAGCTGCTAAAGGCAGGTGTTCGCCTTTGTCGACCCACCTAACCATTTAACTTCCACTAACGATCTTCGCCAGACCTTATCGTGCTTTAAATCCTCAGTTAATGTCTTCGACGGCTGGTACGCGATTCGCTTTGGCAATTGGCGAGAGATGTACGACAATCTCGGACGGCAGCTGCGGGAGCATGGGGTTCTGCGCGGTCTGATGAGGGCATTCTTTCAGCAGACGAGCGGCCTGGGATATGTCATCTCCCAATACCCTGGGGGCGGCTGGGAGTTCGTCGATTACCTGCTCCGTCGACGAGAGCGCGGTTCACTGGATCGGCTCTTTGTGGAGAACCCGTGGGCTTGGGGCATCCGCCATCGCGCCCAGATCGTTCAGGATTTGCTGGCACAATTCATCAACGAGCGACGGGTGCAAGACGAGGAGATAGCAGTGTTGGATCTAGGGTGCGGACCGGGCCATCTGGCCCTGCACGTTGCCCAGCTAGGAGCTCAGCACGTTGTGGGGGTCGATTACGATCCACGCGCAATTCAGATCGCGAAAAGTAGAGCGGATCAGCACGGTCTGAACGGTCGAGTCCACTTTGAGCACGAAGACGCCTTTCAGTATCTAGCGAACACGCCAGAAGACTTCGATCTGGCTCTGGTGATCGGGTTGATCGCTTATCTAGATGATGACAAGGCCATCGAGCTTCTCGCCGGTGTCCGTGGGCGCTTGCGGAAAGGCGGGTGGCTCATCACCAACAACACGAGCGCCCAGGTCAATCCACTGCTATTGCGCTGGGCACGGCTGATGGGGCTCAAAGGGTTGCGAGGTCGGTCAGCAGAAGAGTTGCACAAGCTGCTCGCCGAAGCCGGCTATCAGCGAATCCGTCTGATCACCGATCCGTCCCGGACACAGCACATGGCCGTTGGCAAGGTGGAAAGTAGGCTCCAGAGCACCCCAAGAGCGCATGTCGTTGAGTGGATTCCCATCGACCAGCTTTGGGATCATGAGGAGGTCGAAACTGAGAGAGTACAGTCTCTGGCAAACGAGATCCAAAAGCGCCGACGTGTTGCGCCCCTCTTG
>JBBIPG010000062.1:0-13370 GCA_037442925.1 Candidatus Fraserbacteria bacterium
GAACAGACGGAGGAGTGGCTCACGGGTCCTCGCTACTTGGACATGAGGGTGCTAGAGGAGGTGGTCTTAACCGCAGTGAGTCCTGAAGGAGCCCAATTTACACACCATACTTGACACAACCTGGGGGTATGTCAAGGAAGAAGATAGAAGAAGTAGCAAGTTGGTCACTGGCACACTGTTTGATGTAGACGGTATCATCTATGTAAAGCCATGAATGATGGATCTGCTAAAGTTCAGAAGTGGAAGCTCGATCAGCTTTTTAAGAGCTTACTCTTCCATCAAAAACTCCATGAGTGGGGGCTTCTCGAGATGGCAGAGGAGATTGAGAAGATTCGTGGAGAAAAACTTGACTGGAATAAGGAGCGGCTACATATCGCTGAGGATGCTTGGAATAAGACGATCCACAGGGGAATTAAGCCTGTCCGGGTGTTTGCACATCCTAAGGTTTTGGTTAGGAACCCCAAGCGTGTAAGTTATTACAGGATGCTCTCGATGGCCTCTCAAAAGTCTATGCAGAATATTGGCCTCACAGTCAAGAACCATGAAGAAGGCAGAGCGAAACTTGAGGAACCAATCGCGCTCACTATTGCACAACGTCTCAACGAGCTCATCAGTTCTATCATTGAGATGGATCAAGTCCTCAACGAACGAGAGCTGGACTTATGGCGCGCGATGGCAGCTGGCACTCAAGCTCAAGGCACTGCTCAAAATATCAAAGGGAGCAAGGCTGAAGGTTCGGTTAAGAAATTGGTTAGAGAGCATATCATCTCACATGCCCTCGGAACTTTCAAGAAAAATAGTGCTCTATTAAAGGATGGGCGTAAAGTTATTTTTGGAAGTGATCCTGATATCGGGATATACAGAGATGAAAAGATTGAGTCCTCTACCGAGATAAAGGGAGGTATTGATGCTGCTGGCATCCATGAACGACGTGGGGCAGCGTTAAAGAGCTTCCAGAATGCAAAAGATCAAAACGAGGCTAGCATCAATATCCTCGTCTTGCCTACCATCGCACTCACTTCACAAGCTAAAGCCGCAATCGAAAAATCGGATATTATAGATTGCCACTTTGATATTGAGGAACTCTTAAAAGATCCGAATGTCCAGGAGAAGTTTTTCCAGCTTTTAGGCCTCTAGTTTCCAGATAACAATACTCTCTCGAACGGGCACTCTCCCATACTTTTTCATTTGTTGAGAGCTGTTTCCCTTATATCGGCTAACGATTATATTGCAAACCTTGAAGCCTGCTTCCTCAGCAAAGTCTGACAGAACCAAGTCAACTGGGATCATTTCACCTTCGAAGCGGACATTATCCACGACCATTGCTACTTGCGCACCTGGCGCTAAGACTCGCGCCCATTCACGGATTGTCTTCTCCATATCAATAAAATAAGCAGTAATCATGAGGGGTATGCGTGGATTATTTAACTCTTCGCTCTTCTCTTCCAGAGCCCTGACAACTTCTTGGATGACTGGGTGATTAGGAACCTCCTTTGGATCTACTTTCGACTCGATGTGGGACCGTAGTATGCCAAACCGGATATCCTTCAGTTCTTCAAAATTCTTGACAAAGTGGAAGCAAAGTTCGAGCGAGTAGCTCCGAGTGTAGTCATATCGGTTAACATACGGTGGAGAAGTAAAAATCGCCGTGGGTGCTTTCTCAAAGAGAGTGTTTGAGAGATCCCGCGTATCACCGAGATGAATTTCCGGAAGGCAACTCCTCGACCACTTCCCATTGAAGATTCTCTTTGCATGAGAAAGATCCTGTTCTGCCTGCCTTACCTTACGGCAAAGAGCATCTTCAACTTGCGGGAGTTTCTTGTCTCGCTTTAACCTCAAGAATTGACCATCCTTTGAGGTATGGCTTGTCTCTTCTAAGATGGAAAAGAATAGAAGCAAGAAAATATCACGCATTGGATTTGAGAGTTCATCGATTGCACCTTTCCATTGGCGCAACTTGTCAAGTGTTGCCTCTGGGAAAGCTACATTCATGATGGCCACGTCTAAAGCCACCTCAGCAAACTTAGCTTTAGGCGCTCTTTGTCGAAGCATTTGGAACGTCTGTTCTATGTCCCCAGGCTCCACGAGCAAGAATGTGGGAATCGTTTGAGCAATGAAGGCCGCCAATGGCAATTTATCTACCCCAATTGAGGGAATGCCTTTGATGAACGAACAGAAGGTTGTCGTCCCCATTCCTACAAAAGGATCAAATACATAGTCAGCCTCAGTCAATTCAAAGCGCCTTATAAATTCGTTCACAAAACTGTAGGCAAATGCCTCCTTATACCTGTAGAGCCTGAGCAACGGAATCTTTTTGTTCCCCATGTAGGAAACTAGATTACCTAACTCAAGCTCTTCGCTAATGAGCGAAGCAAATTTCTCCTCAATCCGCTGACGCTCGTCTTGCCTCAGAAGGGATAAGTTAGCCTGGGGCTTCGATTCGTGAAATAACGATGAAGTAGACTCGTGCCTCATATGCTTGTAGTATAGCAAGCTAATACGCCTTTGTTAAGGACCGCTTAGCACCAGTAATCTTAGGCAAATTCCACGGTTGCTTCTGAAACTCGGGCCAGAACTCACCAGCGAAGTCAAGGCCAAGTCGATGATACCCGTTACCATCATTTACAATTATACTCGGTCAGCCATAGAAAGTCAAGAAGTCTTAGGGTTCAAACCGAGACCCCCATCACGAACACCATGTTTGCTCGCCCTTAGCGCTTCCCCTACCATGACAACTCATAACGGTGTAAGAACGCTCATGGTGTCCGTAGTGGCCGTGGTCTTCGCGAATCTTCAACCCGCGCATCCGATTGAGATAGATAGATAGACAGATAGCTAGTTAGCTACGTTGAGCGATTTTGACGCAGATCTAGAAGCATCATATACTTGACAGTTGACGACTCCAGCAGGTATGTAATAAGCTAATCGCAGCAAAAGTAAGGAGGTGAGCCCGGTAGCGATGAATTGGACCCTGGCAGGTGGCGTTCTCATCGGGGCTCTTTGCGCATTCCTCATCATGAGTGAACCCGATTTCTGGACCGCGCTCAAACGGCAGCGTTGGCAACTGCTACGCTTTGTTGTCTATTTCATCCTGGCTGCTCTTCCGTTCATCGGAAGTGCTCAGACGTGGCGGGTGGGTTTCCTCTTGGGGTTGGTGAGCGAGGCCATCGTGAGCATGCGACTGAACCGAGTAGCGCATCTCTTCGAAGCCATGCAGATGACAAAACCAAGTGAAGAAGGGGGATAATTCATGGAGTATCCGGAGGAGCTGAGCCGACAGGCAAGATGGGGGATCACAGTGGGCGTTGTCATCCTACTCATCGGTCTCTTATTTGGCCCCTCATCGCCTGTGAGCAAAGAGGATTTCACTCAATTGACGACGAAAGTGGATGAGACCAGTAAGAGTGTGAGCACACTCCAAACGGACGTGAAAGCCATTCAGAACAAGGTCAATGGCTATGAAAGTCCGCTAAACGAGGTCAAGACGAAGGTAGGCGCATTGGAGCCCAAGGTCACGGCTCTGGAAGAGACGTTGAATGCGATATCCAGCCTCATCGACCAGGTCAAGGCCGAGGTGAATGGCCTCTCCGAGATGAAGCCGCAAGTCGATCAACTGCAAAAGACAATCGCACGCCTGGAAGCCAGCTTTTCAGAGAAATTTCGGCTCGACGTATCGGTGGTCTTACAAGATGCCCAACTCGATGAGACAGGAAATCCCTCATGCCCTCCGTCTTACGTGGCTGTGAAACTGCTCAATGACAGCGATGTCGCCTTTCTCCGCCAGATGGGAGTAGATAAGAACGGCGATGGAATCATCTGTCTGCGCCCAGCTCTCCTTGCCCCAAGCGACCTCCTCCAACCTTCAGGAGAGTGATGCGATCACTTCCCCTTGAACTCAGGCTTCTTCTTGCTTAAGAAGGCCGTGGTGCCTTCGATCATATCTTCGGTGCTGAAGAGAAGCCCAAAGGCTTCTCGTTCCAAGAAGAGAGCGGCTTCCATGGGGGCTTCGCTACCCCAATCGATCACGCGCTTCGATAAGCGGATCGCCACCGGCGGCCCGGCTGCGAGTTTTTCAGCAAAGGCCCGCACTTCACCCTCAAAGCGCTCGTTGTCGATGGCTCTGTTGACGAGCCCCCACTGAGCAGCCTGCTCCGCCGGGATGCGTTCTCCGAGCATCACCAGCTCTTTCGTGCGGGCTGCGCCGATGAGCCGGACTAAGCGTTGAGTCCCTCCGCCACCGGGGATGAGCCCCAAGTGAATCTCTGGCTGACCCAGCTCGGAACGCTTGGAAGCCATACGAAAATCACACGCCAGTGCCAGCTCCAGTCCGCCCCCCAGCGCGTAGCCGTCAATGGCGGCGATGACAGGCTTCGGACACTGCATGGGCGCGTTGAAAAATTCGCCCAACTCCGCAAACTGATACGGCTTCCCACCCGCGAATTCTGTGATATCGGCCCCGGCAGAGAACGCTTTGCCTCCGGCTCCGCGGACGACGATGACTCTCACCGCGTCGTTCTTACCCAATTCGTCAAAGGCATGAGGCAGCTCCTCGCGCATTTCCGAGTTGATTGCGTTCAAACGATGAGGTCGATTGAGCGTGATCCAAGCGATTTTCTTGCTGTCGATCTCCACCTGAATGGACTTGTACTCCCGCGCTCCAGAGCCCTTTTCACCATACTCGTAGAAGCCACGGCCGGCGGCTCGTCCCGTGCGCCCTTCCTTGACCATGTGCTCGAGCAACTGCGAAGGCTTGTATCGCTCATCACCATGCTTCTTGTGCAGTTCTCGGAGTGCATTGAGAAGCTTGTCTAAGCCGATGCGATCCGCTCGCTGGAGGATGCCTTCTGGAAAGCCCGCGCCCAGCTGCACGGCGAGATCAATATCTTCGGCCTTTGTCACTTTTTGCTCCAGCAACTGACAGGCCTCGTTGACCATGAGCGCATAGATGGGAGTGGGATCAAACGTTTCACCTGCTTCGCGGGGGTAGTTCGCGCCGCCGTTCTTGTAGTTGTAGAAGCCGATGCTAGTTTTGCGGCCCAGCTTGTTCTGCTTGACCATCTCCTCGAGGAGCGGCGGTATTGCCAATCCGGCCTCTTTGGTGAGATGGTATCCGATGTCGATGCCCGTGAGGTCTTGCAACTCGAAGGGGCCCATGGGGAACCCCTCATGGTATTTCATGCGACTGTCGATCTCTTGTACCGTGGCCTCTCCTCGGGAAGCGATCCAATCCGCCTCGAGCATGAAGGGTCCCACCAGCACGCGGTTGACGATGAAGCCGAAGACGTCTTTTTCGACGCGAATGGGCGTCTTACCCATCTTCTTTGCCAGAGCCACCGTCAGTTGCATGGCTTCTTCGCTTGTCTTTCCGCCTTTGATGACTTCGACAAGGGCCATCTTGACGGGCGGATTGAAAAAGTGCATCCCGACGACTTGGGCGGGGCGCTGGGTAGACTTGCTGATCTCTGTAACACTGAGCGAACTGGTGTTGGTGGCCAGGATGGCATGTTTAGGGGCGTACTTATCCAGATTGCTAAAGAGCTCTTTCTTGAGTTTCATGATCTCCGGTGCGGCCTCGATGACGAAGTCTGCCTTCTCAACGGTTGCTTTGATATCCACAAGAGGGGTGATGCGTTTGAGAGTTTGCTGGGCTTTTTCGGCTGTGAGGGTTCCCTTTTCGACGAATTTGTTTAGGCTCCACTCGATTTGTTTATAGCCCTTCTGGACGAGTTCTTCGTTGATGTCGCGCATCTTGACTTCGTAGCCGGCCAGCGCCGCGAGTTCCGCGATGCCATGGCCCATCGTGCCGGCTCCGATGACGGCAATGGTCTTGATCTCTTCGAATTTCACGGACGATCACCTCAAATAGAGTTTCAGGAGAGCTTGATCTTTATACGGGCATTATAGCAGCGTGAGAAATTGGTTTACAAATATTGACAGCCCCTCAACAAAGCAACTACAATGATTCCACAAATGGAGGTGTTCTTATGGGTACACGTGAAGATCTAGAAAAGCAGCTCAAAGACATCTTCGGGAAGGCCAAGTACCCCGTGAGAAGCGTCATGGACTTACTGCCCATATTGCCCCAGGGCCCCATGACCCGATTCACCGCAGGGAGCAAATCCTGGACTGCCATGGAGCTCTCTCAGAAACTGGCCGGACGCGCACGCTTTCCCTATAACGACGTCAATACGTTCGTGAAGGACATCCTCGACGGCCTCTCACAAGCTGGCGATCTTTAGCGTAGCAAGGCCATGACCCCCCGAGAGCCGGTCATTGTCGAGGCCGTGCGCACACCTATTGGCAAGAAAGAAGGTGCCTTTAGAGGCACCCGTCCGGACGATCTCGGGGTGATTGCCGTCAAAGCCCTGCTCGAACGCACGCGGATAGACCCTCATCTCATCGAAGATGTAGTCGCTGGCTGCGTCACCCAACGTGGCGAGCAGGGCGGAAATATCGCACGTCTCATTGCACTCACGGCAGGCCTGCCAGTCACCGTCACAGGCACCTCCGTCAATCGCATGTGCGGCTCGGGCCAGCAAGCAGTCAATTTCGCAGCTCAAGAGATTCTGGCCGGAGTAGCTGACGTTGCGATCGGTGGAGGCGTGGAGAGCATGACCCGCGAACCGATGGGCTCCGACATCGACAAGCCGCTCAATCCTAAGCTACAGAATGCCTATGAGATCGTCTGGCAGGGAGAGTCTGCCGAACGCATTGCAGATAAATGGGACATCTCGCGCCGCGAGTTGGACGAGTTCTCACTGGAGAGCCATCGCAAGGCTGCCCGTGCCCAAGACGAGGGTCGCTTCGATAAACAGATCGTGCCTGTGCAAGTCAATGGAAATCTCATCACGCGAGACGAGGGCGTGCGCAGAAACACAAGCCTAGAAAAGATGGCCACGCTCGTACCGGCCTTCCGGCCCGATGGCAAGATCACAGCGGGCAATTCCAGCCAGATCAGCGACGGGGCCTCCATGGTGCTCATCACCACACGCGCCAAGGCGAAAGAGCTGGGCCTGAAGCCCCGCGCGCGCTTCGTGAGCTGGGCCGTGGCCGGAGTAGACCCCACCATCATGCTGACAGGGCCCATCCCCGCCACTCAGAAAGTGTTGGCAAAGGCAGGGCTCTCATTACGAGACATTGATCTCATCGAGATCAATGAGGCCTTCGCATCCGTGCCCATTGCCTGGGGCCGCGAGCTGGATGTCGACTGGGAGAAGGTGAACGTGAACGGAGGAGCCATCGCCCATGGACACCCTCTAGGGGCCACGGGAGCCATCCTCATCACGAAAATTCTCTACGAGCTGGAGCGCACCGACGGACAATATGGGCTTGTGACCATGTGTATTGGCTTCGGCCAGGGGATTGCGACGATCATCGAGCGACTCGACTAGACCGCTACCGTGTGTTGGATCTCGTACTTGACAGTTCCCCTCACAGCGCGGGAGATGATGCAGCGTTGCTCGGCCAGTTGCACGGCGCGGGCGATCGCTTCGTCATGCTTGTCTGCATCTCCCTCCAACTCAAAGTGGGGATAGAGGGTAATCTCACGGAAGTGGTGGCCGTCATGTTGATCCGACGTAACTTTTCCCTCCGCAGTACACGTAAGATTCTTCACGGGCAGTCTCATCTTTTCCGCAATCATGGCGAGCGTCACGAGATAACACGCACAAGCAGAAGAGAGGAAGATCTCCTCCGGATTGGTCCGGGCGCCACCGGGTCCGCCGAAGCTCGTAGGGACCGCAAAATCCGTCGTAAATGTGCCCTTCTCGTTCTGGATCGTCCCTCGACCGTGTAGATCCCCGGCCCAGCTTCCGCGAACCCGATAGATGTGCTCTTTGGTCTCCATGGTGTCCCTCCTCTTTCCATGAGAGTGTAGAATGGTTTGCCCAGTCTAGCCGATGACGGATGCAGGAACAAGTGAGCGTACGGATTCACGTTGCTCATCTTGGATTGAAGGGCGCTCTCGATTATACTTTTGGAGAAGATCATGGTCAAGACCTTTGAAACTCATGAGCTGATCCATGACTGGAACAAGGTCAATGCGCCTTCGGCCCTCTCCAAGATCGAGCTTAACGACGAGACCCTGCGTGACGGTCTCCAATCGCCCTCGATCACCGATCCACCGTTAGAAAAGAAGATCG
This sequence comes from Candidatus Fraserbacteria bacterium, assembly GCA_037442925.1. Classification (GTDB taxonomy): domain Bacteria; phylum Bipolaricaulota; class Bipolaricaulia; order RBG-16-55-9; family RBG-16-55-9; genus RBG-16-55-9. The sequence continues at coordinate 8,142 of JBBIPG010000062.1, forward strand.
AAGCGTTGCACTACATGGCACAACTCGGCATCCCCAATGCCAACATCGGCATGCCCTGTGCGAGCTCCCTCATCAAAGAGAACACCCTACAGCTTGCGAAAGTCATCGCCAAAGAGAAGCTATCAATCCACCCCAACTGCGCTGCCCGCACGGTGGTGAGCGACATCCAAGCCATTGTGGATCTCTCGCAGGCGGCCGGCATCGCCATAGAAGCCTCCGCTTTCATCGGAAGCAGCCCGATTCGCAAGCTGGCTGAGGGTTGGGACCTCGACCGAATGCTGCGTAGCACGGAAGAGGCCGTCACGTTTGCCGTGAAGCACCACTTGCCCGTTATGTACGTGACGGAAGATACGACGCGCGCCCAGCCGGAGGTGCTCAAGAAACTCTATGGGACGGCCATCCGCTGTGGTGCCTATCGCCTATGCATCGCGGATACAGTCGGACATTGCACTCCCCATGGCGTCCGCAATCTAGTTCAATTCTTCAAGAAAGAGATCGTTGGGAATAAGAAGGGCTTACAGATTGACTGGCATGGACACAATGATCGTGGGTTGGCCGTGGCCAATAGTCTTGCGGCTCTCGAAGCCGGTGCCGATTGTGTGCACGGGACCATTTTGGGCATCGGGGAGCGCGTGGGGAATACGTCTCTCGACCAGTTGCTCGTCAATTTGAAGTTGTTCGGCTGGCTGGATCAAGATCTTAGTGTATTGCCTCAATACTGCCAGCTCGTGCATGAGTTCTGCCATGCTCCTCTGCCGTTCAACTATCCCGTCATGGGGCGGGACGCCTTCCGGACATCGACCGGCGTGCACGCCGCGGCCATCATCAAGGCCAAAGAGAAGGGAGATGAGTATCTGGCCAACCGCGTCTATTCTGCAGTGCCGGCGGATCTATTCGGACGGCAACAAGAGATCGACATCGGGCCGATGAGCGGCCAATCGAACATCGTCCATTGGCTCCAAGTAAGAGGAATCGACCCCAACCCCCAGTTGGTAGAGAGACTGCTCCAGAAAGCGAAATGTTCTACAAAAGTCCTCAGCGAACAGGAGATACTTCAGATCATTCAGGGGAGAGGATGAGTTCCATGGCGAACAGAGAAGCGGTCATCGTGACGGGAGTACGCACGGCCTTTGGGAGATTCATGGGAGCCTTTTCCAATGTCTCAGCGATAGAGCTGGCAGCACATGTGACGAAGGGCGCGCTCGAACGAGCCCATGCATCTCCAGACCAGGTCGAACATGTGATTTTCGGCAATGCCCTGCAAACGTCGCCGGACGCGATCTTCTTCGCACGCCATGCTGGGCTACGCGCGGGCCTTCCCATCCATGTTCCCGCCGTCACAGTGAATCGCTTGTGTGGATCGGGTTTAGAGGCCATCACCCAAGCTGCGCGCATGGTTCAGACGGGTGAGGCGGATCTCATTGTAGCGGGCGGTGCGGAGAACATGACCCAAGCGCCGTTTGTAATCCGTGGGGCTCGTCAAGGTCTGCGGCTGGGTTCCGCCAAGCTCGAAGACTATCTATGGGAAGCGCTGTATGATTCGTATGGCGGATGCACCATGGCGGGCACGGCCAACAACCTGGCTCAGAAGTATGGGATCTCGCGGGAAGAGCAAGACGAATTTGCCCTACGCAGTCACGAGCGAGCCGTTCGTGCTATAGAGAACGGCCGTTTCCGCGACGAAATCCTCCCCTTGGAAGCGAAAGTGAAAGGGCAGAAAGTCCGGATCGATACCGACGAGCACCCGCGTAAAGACACCACGATGGACATGCTCGCCGGTCTCCCCTTGGCACCATTTGAGGGCAATCAATTTGTGACGGCTGGCAATGCTTCGGGGATCAATGATGGCGCGGCGGCTGTGATCCTGGCCAGCCGTGAGAAAGCGAAAGAGTTGGGAGTGAGCCCATTGGGAAGAGTTGTGAGCTGGGCGACGGCGGGCGTCGAACCCAAGTACATGGGCATTGGACCAGTCCCTGCCTCGCAAGCGGCCATCTCTCAGGCCGGACTGACTCTGGAAGACATCGATCTCATTGAAATCAACGAGGCGTTTGCCGCGCAGTATCTGGCTGTGGAACGCGAGCTGGCACTCGACCGTGAGAAGGTCAACGTGAACGGTGGAGCCATTGCGTTGGGGCACCCGCTGGGAGCCAGCGGTGCACGGTTGACTCTCACGCTCCTCATGGAGCTGCGAAAGCAGAAGAAGCAGTTCGGATTGGCGTCGCTCTGCATTGGCGGAGGCCAGGGCATTGCCGCGGTCTTTGAATCGCTGCCGTAGGTGCCATCAGCTATGGGACTATGGCTCTTAGGGCTCGTTGTGCTCTTGGTCGTCAGCTGGTGGATCGGCTGGCGAGTCTACTGGCATCTGTGGCTGCGGCAGCGGGCTCTAGCGAAAGAGTGCATTCATTGTGGGAGGTTCTACAAAGGTGATCCCACGTATTGTCCTCACTGTGGCGAGGTCGTAGCCCAATGGTCCAATCGCCGATGAGGAAGCAGCGTACCCCAGAGGAGGACGCCCTCTGGAGATGATGAGGCAACTGCTCATGAACTTTGAAAGCCTTAAGCAGATCATCCGATTCGAGGTCTCTCGATTCCCGTTTGTGCCGGAAGGGCGTCAGAAGTCGTTGCGCCGCGCCTATCGGGCGCTGGAGGCCGTCCTTCGCGATTCCGCACGAGGACTGGAGTTCAACTGGGGAGAGGCAAAATTTCTGCCCTCACGCATCTTGAGTGCGCGGCTCGATGACATCGTACAGGGCATCCGAGGTGTGTGCGCCGAGTACGGCAGCATCATCTCGCCGGAGATGCGGAACGGCTTGGAAAATCTCTGTGAAAACCTGCGCAAGCTCAAGGAAGCTGTGGGTACTTCCGCACAAGAGGCCAGCCCGTCTGTCAAAGAGCTTGTCAGCGGGTTGGAAGAGCTGAAGAAGGCATTGGGCACGGTGCATCGGATGTAGGCTACACCGATGAGATCGGTAAACGTGCGCCGGTTCGCCTCATCTGAACCTGTAGGAGTGTGAGCATTACAGTCATGCAACAACACCGCGAAACAGCCGTCTTCGGCGGAGGCTGCTTCTGGTGCCTGGAAGCCGTCTTCCAGCAGATCAAAGGAATCCTCTCTGTCACCTCCGGATATGCCGGAGGCACGATGGAGAATCCCAATTATCGCGTTGTGTGTGAGGGAGACACGGGTCATGCGGAAGTGGTTCGGATTGAATTTGACTCAAGCGTGATCTCCTATCGTGAGCTACTGGAAATCTTCTTCTCTTCGCATGATCCGACGACCCCCAACCGCCAAGGCAACGATGTGGGAGAGCAGTATCGCTCGATCATCTTGTACACAAGCGAGGCGCAAAAGAAGATAGCCGAAGCGTACATCCAAGAGTTGACCGTCATGGGAGTCTTCCCAAACAAGATTGTGACTCAAGTGCAGCCGTTGGGGAAATTCTACGAGGCCGAAGCCTATCATCAAGACTACTACAACAAGAACCCGGATCAACCCTACTGCCAAGTGGTCATCCATCCCAAGCTGGCGAAGCTACGCAGCAGACATAGTAAGCTTCTGAAGGCTCCGCGGCGGTGAACCGAAATTCCATCGGCTGGCTGCGATGACCCTGTGCGTCGATCAAAGTCACTCGGAGCGCAACCTCCTGAGGAATGACGGTGAAGACGCTAAACTCAAACGTTCCATCCGTAACACCTTGCATTCCAGGATCAAAGGCAAACGGGGTGAATGCCAGAGCTTCCACCACTTCGAACTCGGCTTGGACGACGTCGCCATCCAAATCGCGAAAGCGCACATGACCCGTGACGCTACTGCCATCTGCCGTGATCTCCTTTGGAAACTCGACCTGCAAGATCTCGGGTGTACTGGCCCTGGGAGCCTTGTCCGAGCCTGTACGAGACATCAGGAGACCGACCCCTAGGAGAGCTACGACCACCCCCAGCACGACCAGCAGCCATGTGGGTATACTGTTCATAAGTCACCTCCACACACATATATTAATAGAAGCATGTGACTCGTGTATGACGAACTTATGACAAACTCATGACATCTCCCATTCGGGTCCATCGTTAACCCTTTCGGAAGTCATCACTTTGTCACAAGTTTGACATAACGAGTTCATATTCGCCCCTTAGCTTAGGGGCATTCGCAAGGGAAAGGAGAATTCGTCATGAATGGAAAGTTTCGCAGCATACTCGGTGTCGTGTTAGCAGTGCTGTTGCTCGCAGGATGGACCAGTGGAGTATCCCAACCGCAACATGCTCCAGGAGGTCCTGGAGGTGCACGTCAGGCCTTCGAGTCATTCTTCCGAGCGATGCTTGCAGGTGATCTGGCGCTGCTCATCAACGGCGCAGCGCTGAGCGGAACAGTTCAAGGAGACCAGTTCACATTCAACGTGAGCCCATCAGGCCAGTCGAGGACGCTCAACCGCAGTGAGATTGCTCTTATTAACTTCGGCGAGCAGAGCGATCAACTGGTGCTCACAAGCGGAGATACACTGACGGGTAGAGCGCAAATCGATCCACTCGCCCTTACACTGCCAACTGGCGCTGAGGTAACCATCCCCAAATCGGAGACGAGGCTGACAATCTTCAAGCTCAACCTGCCCACGCCAACTGGAGGTCCACCGAGCGAGGCCGACCGAATGGCAATGTTCAGAATCATGCACGGATTGCAGTCGCAGAACCTCTTCGCGCTCTTCGTCAAGGCCTTGACCACCTACGATCTGGCAGTCTTCTCCAATCAGCAGGTCTGGAGCGGGGCTATCCTGAATCAACAATTCGTCTTTCATACCACGCTCTTTGGAACCGTGACCCTAAAGGCCAGCGATGTGACGAGCATTGAGCTGACCACCGATACGAGCACCGGCAGAGACTTCATATCGCTTAAGACAGGGGATCGGATCTCCGGAGAGCTAGATGAGGATAGCAGCATTCAGTTTCAGCCGGTTGGCCTAAAGGACGACCAAGGCCAGCCAGTTACCCTCACCTTGAAGCGCGGTGAGGTATCACGGGTCAGCTTCCGCCTGCCGGCCAGCGCGTTTGGTGGCGGCCAGGGTCCCGGCTTCGGCGGAGGACCGGGAAGATAGCTCCCTTCCCTTTGGAAAGGTAGCATGAAAATGGTTGTGCACCGCAGTAGAAGAGGAGCCACAATCTCGGACGGAGGTGCACGATCATGCTGTATGTCGGAGTCGATCATCACAAGCGGTACTGTCAACTGGCCGTCGTGGA
>JBBIPG010000063.1:0-13137 GCA_037442925.1 Candidatus Fraserbacteria bacterium
TGCAAGACCAGTCATCTTTTCTGTTCAATCCTCTAATAATCCCGTCGAAGAAGCCCAGTGTGGCCTCACCGTTCCGCCACGAGATCCACAAGCCCTCGCCGACGCTGTCATCAAGCTCTATCAGATGCCTAAAGAAGAACGCGAGGCGATGGGCTGCCGCGGACGCGCGTATGTCGAGAAGTACCACGCCATGCCCCTACTGGCCGAGAGATTGATGCAGTGTATTGGGAGCGCCTAGTAGCTTTCTCAGAAGATCCGGATGATCCTTGACTTAGTCCAGGACTTAGTCCACAATCTGTACGGTTTCCCCATCTTGACGAGCGACCCACAGATCGCTCAGTATGATGTGGAAACGCTTTGGTGAGCGAATGCAAATGAGTCGCCGATTCCACCTTGCAGCTAAAAGAGTGCTGGACGTGATCGTCAGCGCCATCGGACTGGCAGTACTGGCTCTTCCCTTTGTGCTCATGGCACTGGCCATCAAGCTCGACTCGAAGGGACCCGTGTTTTTCAGGCAGGAGCGCGTGGGCAAAGACGGAAAACTCTTCAAAGTCTGGAAATTCCGCACGATGGTCGAGGGAGCTGAGCAGCAGGGGCTGGGATATAACGTCGCCAAGGACGATCCGCGGATCACCCGCGTCGGTAGAATCCTACGCGATTGGGGCCTTGATGAGCTATCACAGCTCATCAACGTCCTCAAGGGAGATATGAGCTTGGTTGGTCCGCGACCAACTCTACTCTACCAGGTCCAGCACTACGACGAGTTTCAACGACAACGCTTGAAGATGAAGCCAGGGATCACCAGTCTCGCGGTCGTCTCTGGTCGAAATACGCTCCCTTGGGAAGAGCGCATCAAGCTCGACATCTGGTATGTTGACCACTGGTCGTTCTGGCTGGATCTGAAGATCTTGTTCCAGACATTGTGGGTCGTGCTCATCAAGCGCGAAGGGATCTACGGCGAAGGCGGAATCAACGATCCCTTCGTTGATCATGCACCAACTCAAGCAGCAACTGCCTCTCAAGAGAAACATGCCCAATAAGCGGGAAGAACTGCTCATTTACGGCGCCAGCGGCCATGCCAAAGTGATCATCGACGCCGTTGAACAAAGAGGGCAGTATAGAATTATGGGTCTTCTCGATGACAACCCGAAGCTGCATGGCCAAGAGTGCGCGGGCTATCCCATACTCGGAGGCATGAAGCAGCTGAAGCAACAATCGTATAAGCACTGTCGGCTGATCCTGGCTATCGGCTCGAATGAAGCACGCTGTAAGCTCCAGGAACATCTAGCGGCACGGGACGAACGATTCGCTTGCATTGTCCATCCAGCTGCTCAGATCGGGCGGGGCGTCTCTTTGGGAGCGGGGACGGTTGTGATGGCAGGCGCCGTCATCAATACAGACACCATCATCGGCCAGCACGTGATCATCAATACAGGAGCGACAATCGATCATGACTGCGTTATCGGTGATTTCGTTCACATCGCCCCCGGGGCTCACTTGGCCGGTGGAGTGAGAGTGGGAAGACTAGCCCACCTGGGGATCGGCAGCAGTATCATCCAAGGGATCACTATAGGAGAGGGGACGATCATCGGCGCAGGAGCCGCTGTCATTGAGAACGTTCCAGATCACGTCACCGCCGTCGGGGTTCCCGCGAAGGTGATCAAGAAAAGCTAGCTTATGCTTGCACATACTAGCTCAAGAGGTTAGTATACCCAGAAGGTGATTGATGATGCTTAAGACCTATGCAGCAAAGCTGGAAGAGCGTCAGATCGAGGCCTTAAAGAGACTCTCCCGCAAGACCAAGATCCCCCAGGCGGAGCTCCTGCGCCAGGCAGTCGAGCTGCTATTGGCGAAGTGGCAACGTGATCGAGAGCGGCTAGAGTTCATCAGACGACTCGACGAGCGGCTCGAGGAGGATAGGGAAGCGATGGAACGACTGGCCGAACTATGAGATATCTCGAGGCCGAAGAGGTGCTCCTGATCCATGAGCGTATTCTGGAGAGATTCGGTGGGGCCGGAGGACTACGAGATTGGAACTTGCTCGACTCCGCGGTCCACCGGCCCAGAGCTACCTTTGAGAAGCAGGAGCTGTACCCCGATCTCTTCACTAAGGCAGCCGCTTTGGGTCACTCCCTTGTGCTCAATCATCCTTTTGTGGACGGCAACAAAAGAACCGCCTGGGAAGCCATGCACACCCTCATCGAGGAGAACGGTTACACCCTGCAGGCCGATCCCAAAGAGGTTTTGGAGTTTATGCTCCGCATCGAAGACAAGAGCTTGGGGGTCGAGCAGATTGCCCACTGGCTTAAGGACCATTCACTCGAAGAGAACAAGAGAAAACGGAGAGTCAGGTGAGGGCCATGCAGATCCCCCTGTCCCGTCCAGATATCACAGAGCATGAGATTAAGGCCGTCACTCAAGTCTTACGGACGCCCCATCTGAGCCTCGGCCCTAAGCTCGCAGAGTTCGAACGCGAAATTGCCCAATACGCAGGTGTTCGACACGCAGTGGCCGTCAACAGCGGCACCTCTGCTTTGCACCTGATCATTCGTGCTTTGGGAATCAGTGAAGGTGATGAAGTCATCACCACACCCTTCAGCTTCATCGCCTCCGCCAACTGTGTTCTCTTTGAGCGCGCTCGGCCCGTCTTTGTGGACATCGACCCGAAAACGCTCAACATCGATCCCGCCCAGATTGAGGAGAAGATCACACGGAAGACAAGAGCGATTCTGGCCGTGGACGTCTTTGGTCACCCTGCGGAATGGGACGAGCTAACACGCATCGCCCAAGAGCACCAGTTGAAGCTCATCGAAGATTCCGCGGAGGCGTTGGGAGCTGAATACAAGGGCCGAAGGACCAGCAGCTTTGGGGATGCCGCCGTCTTCGCGTTCTATCCCAACAAGCAGATCACCACAGGAGAGGGGGGAGTCGTCCTCACGGACAACGACGAGATCGCCCGACTCTGCCGCAGCCTCAGAAACCAAGGGCGTGGCGAAGGCGATGAATGGCTCCAGCACGAGCGTCTGGGCTATAACTACCGGCTGAGCGACATCCACTGCGCCTTGGGGCTGGCCCAATTGGAACGAATCGAGGAGATCTTGCAAAAGCGCGAGCGCGTCGCCCAAATATACAACGAACGCCTAGCGTGCATCGAAGAGGTGCGGACGCCCTACGTAGCGCCTCATGTGAAGATCAGCTGGTTTGTCTACGTGATTCGTCTGGCAGATCGCTATACACGTGCGGATCGGGACAGGATTTTGCAGGGGTTGAAAGCGCGGGGGATCGGCTGTAGCAACTACTTCAGTCCCATTCACCTACAGCCGTTCTATCGCAATCTTTTTGGCTATGAACCGGGCGACTTCCCCATCACAGAGCACGTCGCCGAACGCACCATCGCCCTACCCTTTTATAACAACTTAACCGAGGAGCAAATCGACTCCGTCGTCTCACGACTCAAGGCCCTGCTATAATCATGCGATGAATCGCGCTTGGCTCAAGTCCGCATTCCTGCGCAAGAGGACTCTGCTCTTCATGGTGGGAGACATCATCCTCATCGCTTTGTCACTCTACCTCAGCCTGTTCATTCGATTTGAGGGGCAAATTCCTTCCCCCTGGCTCAGGAGCTGGACGACCTTCCTACTCATCGCTCTGGGAGCCAAGCTTCCCATCTTCTATTCATTGGGTCTATATCGCATGAGCTGGGCCCACGTCAGTTTCAAGGAGCTCTGGTCCATCTTGTTGGCCGTCAGCTTGAGCTCCAGTTTGCTCGGAGCACTCTTTTTCATCCTTCGAGCAGAGCAGATCGCTTGGACTCTTCCTCGATCTGCGTGGATCATCGATTATTTTCTGACGCTCTTTCTCATCGGTGGATTTCGCTCGGCGAAGCGCATCTATTTGGGGCTGCATGGTGGCTTCTCCGGCCAGGGGCACCGCGTGCTCATCGTAGGAGCCGGCGATGCTGGAGAGCAGATTGTGCGCGCCATGTTGCAAGAGAAGCGTTCTCAGTATTTCCCGATAGGTTTCGTCGATGATGACCCCGCCAAGCAGGGGATCGCCCTGCACGGAGTCCGTGTGCTGGGCAAGCGTACAGAGATTCCACGAATTGTCAAGCAGCACGAGATCGAGGAACTCCTCATCGCCATGCCTTCCATTTCGGCCCCGATCATTCGAGAGACGGTGGGGTTGGGACGCCAAGCAGGTTTAAAGCAGATTAAGATCCTGCCTGGATTTCACGAGTTGGTCACCGGACGCGTGGGGCTTGCCGATATACGAGAGGTGCAGCTGGAAGACCTCTTGGGTCGACAACCCGTGCATGTCGACGCATCTGAGTTGCGGCGATCTCTGCAAGAGAAAGTAGTATTGGTCACCGGTGCGGCCGGCTCCATCGGCTCAGAACTCTGTCGCCAGATTGCCCGATTCCATCCCCAGAGGCTACTCGCACTCGATCAAGATGAGACGGGGCTCTTTCATCTGGAGAGCGACTTACGCGAGCGATGTGATGAGGTAGATCTTCAGGTCATTGTTGCAAACATCCTAGATGAATCTAAAGTGGAGCAGGTCTTTCAGGAGCATCAGCCGCACATCGTCTTTCACGCGGCGGCGTATAAGCATGTCCCGCTCATGGAAGCCCATCCGGACGAGGCTGTAAAGAACAACATCCTTGGAACATTGACCGTGGCCGAGGCAGCCCAAAAACACAGCTGCCAGAAGTTCGTGCTGATCTCTACAGATAAGGCCGTGAACCCGACGTCCGTCATGGGCGCTACCAAGCGGGTGGCCGAGATGGCCGTACAAGCGCTCAATCGGCAGGGATCAACTCAGTTTGTGGCAGTTCGCTTCGGCAACGTATTGGGCAGCCGTGGCAGTGTCATTCCCCTCTTTCAAGAACAGATCAAGCGGGGAGGACCGGTCACCGTCACTCACGAAGGCATGCAGCGATATTTCATGGTGACCTCCGAGGCGGTCTTGCTGGTGGTGCAGGCCGCCGCGATGGGCCAAGGAGGCGAAGTGTTTGTGCTCGATATGGGCGAGCCCATCAAGATTGTCGAACTGGCTCGTGAGTTGATCCGCCTCTCCGGCTATGAGCCGGACAAAGACATCCCCATTGTCTTCACCGGGCAAAGACCGGGCGAGAAATTCTTTGAAGAACTCCTGACAGCTGAGGAGGGGACCGTCGCTACACAGCATAAGCAGATCTTCATCGCGCGTATGGGAGCAGCTCCCGAAGAAGGAAGACTGCGCGCACAGCTCCACGAATTGGAGAGACTCGCTTCGCAAGGTACCAAGGAGGAGATCATTGCCTTGCTGCGTACCATCGTGCCGACGTATCGACCCATCTAGTACAATAAGGCTGAGTGGAACGAAGGGAGGATCACAACGATGGCTGCTCTACTCACGAGACGCCGCTTCACAGTAGACGAATACCATCAGATGGCCCAGGCAGGAATCTTTAGCGAAGATGACCGAGTGGAGCTGATTAAGGGGGAGGTTGTAGAGATGACACCGATCGGCAGTTCTCATGCGGCTTGTGTAGCCCGGCTGATTGCGCTGTTCACCCGTGCTGGAAGCAAAGGCATTCTTTGGGTCCAAAATCCCGTTCACTTAAGCGAACACTCGGAACCTGAACCTGACTTCGCCTTACTCCAACCTCGCCCCGACTTTTACGCTTCCGGCCACCCCCGACCGAGAGATATCCTGCTGATCATCGAGGTTGCAGATGCTTCCGCCAGCTATGATCGGGACGTGAAGATCCCCATCTACGCTCAAGCCGGGATCGTTGAAGTTTGGCTCATTGATCTCGCCAAGACATGTGTCGAAGTCTATCGCGAGCCCACATCCCAAGGGTATGAGAGAGTTCAAATCGTCCGTCGTGGCGAGCGCCTCACCCCACAAGCCTTCCCCCAGCTTGAAGTGACAGCCGATGAGATCCTGGGCTAGCTCTACTCCCTTGGCGAAAAGACCGTGAAGATCCTCTATTTGGATTGTTTTTCCGGCATCAGCGGCGATATGTTCCTCGCGGCGTGTTTGGACGCTGGCATCATCAAAGAGAGTCTCCTAGAGAGAAAGCTGTCAACCCTGAGTCTTGGAAAAGTAAAGATTATCACCCGAAGAGTCAAGCGCAACTCCATCGCGGTCACACGCATCTCGTTTCAAACCGCACGCCGCAAGAAAGCGCCAGAGCATAGGAGCTTCCGCAATATTCGCCAGCTGATCGCAAAGAGCGATCTCACGGCCGACGAACAACAACGCTCCATCGCCATCTTTCACAGCTTGGCCAAAGCCGAAGCCAAGATTCACAATACGTCCCTCCACAAAGTGCACTTTCACGAACTGGGTGCAGTGGACTCCATCCTAGACATCGTCGGCGCAGCCGTCGTGATAGAGCATAGTGGCATAACGAGATCTTTCGTCTCGAAGATCAACCTGGGATCGGGTTTCATCAAGACAGAACATGGCCCGCTCCCCGTGCCTGCCCCGGCCACACTGGAGCTTTTGAAGGGATTGCCCGTTTACTCGTCCGGCATCGAAGCGGAACTCGTCACACCGACCGGAGCGGCCATCGTAAAGCATCTCGCACCCGAGTGTGGGCTTCCCCCCGCTCGCTGGGAGACCATCGGCTACGGCGCCGGAACCCGCGATCTCAAAGAACAGCCTAACGTGCTCCGCGTGCTCATTGGAGAGAGCATCCCGACCACTCAAAGCACAGCGCACGAAGAGGCTGTGGTCATCGAGACGGATATCGATGATATGAACCCACAGCTCCTCCCACACGTTCAGGAGTTACTCTTCCAGCAAGGAGCGCAGGACGTGAGTTGGCACTCGCTTCATATGAAGAAGAACCGTCCCGGTGTCCGGCTTTACGTGATGAGCCCGCCGGAACACGTTGATGCGCTCTGTGAGACGGTCTTTCGTGAGACGACTACACTCGGAGTGCGGATCAACGCAGTAGAGAAGCGCAGGCTAGAGCGAAAGATGATGGAAGTAGAGATTCCGCAGGGCAGAGTCCGCGTCAAGGTAGGCCTCTGGCAGGAGCGCGTGATGAATTTGGCTCCGGAGTACGAAGATTGTGTACGATTGGCAAGACAGAGCAACGTGCCCGTAAAGGAGATCATGCGCCTCTCTCTAGAGAGCGCACATCGCAAGCTGAAACCATGAAGGGGACGAACACGGGACAACTAAGCCCGATCATCGCGCCCCGCTCCGTGGCCGTGATTGGTGCCTCCACACGGCCGGATTCGATCGGTCGAGCTGTCTTCGCCAACATCCTCTTCCACAGCTTTCAGGGGATCGTCTATCCCGTCAACCCCAAGGCTCACAGCATATTGGGGGTGCGAGCCTACCCTTCTGTACGGGAGATCCCTGATGAAGTGGATCTAGCTGTGATCGTTGTGCCTGCGGCGGGGGTGCCCCAAGTGCTGGAGGAGTGCGGGCACAAGGGCGTTCGAGGAGCCGTTGTGATCAGCGCGGGCTTCAAGGAGATCGGACCCGCAGGTGCCGCCCTGGAATCGCAACTCATAGAGATCGTGCGAAAGTACAAGATCTCGCTCATCGGACCAAACTGTCTGGGGATCATCAATACCGATCCGTCCGTCTCGTTGGATGCCACATTCGCGCGAGTCATCCCGCGGGCCGGGAATATTGCCTTGGTCTCTCAGAGTGGGGCTGTAGGCGCCACGGCTCTAGAATACGCCCAGATGGAGGGCATTGGGCTCTCCAAGTTCATCTCGTTGGGCAACAAGGCCGATCTCAACGAGAATGATCTTTTGGCAGCGCTTCGAGAGGATCGAGAGAGCGATGTCATCTTGCTCTATTTGGAAGACCTCGTAGACCCGAAAGGCTTTTTGGATCTCGCTCAGGAGATCACCGGCGAGAAACCGATCTTGGCGATCAAATCCGGCCGGACACGGGAGGGAGCCAAGGCCGCATCGTCGCACACGGGTGCCCTGGCAGGCTCCGATGAACTCTACGACTCGCTCTTCCTGCAAGCGGGTGTGCTCCGCGTGGAATCCCTGGAGGAACTATTCGAGTATGCTGTGGCCTTCGCGAATCAACCCACACCTCGGGGCAATCGAGTGGCCATCGTCACGAACGCGGGCGGTCCCGGTATCATGGCCACGGACGCCTGTGTGAGACACGGCTTGCAGCTGGCGGAGTTCAGCGAGAAGACCCAGCAGTCTCTAAGGCAAGGGCTGCCTGTTACAGCCAGCGTCCACAACCCTGTGGATCTGATCGGAGATGCGAACGAGGATCGCTATGAGCTGGCGCTCCAAGCGGCACTCGCTGACGAAAACGTGGACGCCTGCTTGGTCATCTGCGGTCCTCGCGTCTTGTCGGATCAGAACGCCATCGCCCGTGTCGTCGCCAAGAGCGCCAGAGCTGAGAAACCGCTGCTGGCTTGCTTCATGGCCCTAGAAGAGATCGACGAGGTGTTCAACATCCTAGAAGAAGCGAAGGTCCCCAATTACCGCTTTCCCGAAGACGCAGCACGCGCGCTCGCCAAGATGGCTCAGTATGAGACTTGGGTTCATCGCCCTCGCACGCAGTTCAGAAGCTTCTCTGATATAGATCGTGCTCAGGCGAAGGCGATCACCTCACGCGCTCAGGCCGAGGGACGCCGATTCTTGCCGGAGCCCGAAGCCCATGCCCTCTTGAAGGCGTACGGCTTCCCGGTGCTGAAATCCCATCTGGTCAAGACAGAGGACGAGGCAGCACAGTCAGCCAATGAAATCGGCTACCCCGTCGTCTTGAAGATCGTCTCACCGGACATCATTCATAAAGTAGACGTAGGAGGCGTCAAGCTAAACCTCCAAAGTGAAATACAAGTACGCCATGCCTACCGGGAGTTGATGTCGGCTGTGATATCTGTGCAGCCCCAGGCGAAGATCTGGGGAGCCTTCGTTCAGCAGCACATCTCGGGAGGGAAGGAGATCATCTTGGGCCTCAAGCGTGACCCGCATTTCGGTCCCCTCTTGATGTTTGGTCTGGGTGGCATCTATGTGGAAGTCCTCAAGGATGTGACGATGCGCATTGCGCCCATTCGTGCGCTAGGGGCTTACCGCATGATCGAGCAGATTCGTGGCTACAAGATCCTCGCGGGATACCGCGGTGAGCCCCCCTCGGACATTGACGCGATGGCAGAGTGTTTGCTGAGGCTCTCGCAGCTCTCGCAAGAAGTCGACGAGATCGAGGAACTGGACATCAACCCGCTGATCGTGTTTACCAAGGGTGAGGGAGCCCGGGTCGTGGATGCCAGAATACTCTTAAAATAAGAGAGAAAGCTCTGTTGCTTTCATCGAATACTTGTGGTATAACGGCCTTCAATGTTCGCAAGATTTGCGCGCCATGCAATCATTTTGCTGATCATCGTCGCCCTGGATGCAAGCGCGGTCGCTGTAACGTGCTTGCATCGCTGGCACCTACATGAGTCTTCCGCAGCCTCCGAAGATGGCCACAGCAGCTCGCATCATCACGATACTACTGACCATGACTGTCACCTCCTTCATAATAGCTATGCTTCCCCAGTTCTTCTAATCCCTGGCAGCTGTGATCAAGCCACGACTGCTACAGACATTCTCCCGGAATTCCAATTGCTCACTTCGCTTCGCGCAACCTCTCACACCTTCTCGCTACAGCCTTACCACCCTCCTCCCCTCAAACCCCCGAAACTCCTTTCCTAGGCCTCGCTATACCCAAAACAGCAGATCTTTGAAAGGAGCTGGTGAAGATGAAGAAAGTGAGTTTGGGTCTGTCTATCGTACTAACAGCCATCGGGTTGGGGCTACTCTTCGTAGGAGCAGCCTTCGGACATCCACGGGTCGAGACCTCAAACATCGCCGACGGGGCAGTTTTCAATCTCACACAAGTCCCAGGTCAGATCACCCTGACGTTCAACGAGGAGATCGATCCCAAACGAAGTGTTGTCTACGTCGTCCGGCTTCAGGGACGCCGGATCGTGGACAACGGCAATCTCTTCATTGAGGAGAATCAGATGACGATCGGAGTCAATGCGCTCGATGAAGGAGTCTACCAGATCCGCTGGATTGCCGTCACCCCAGATGACGCCGGCTTTAGTGAAGGAACGATCACCTTTGCCGTGCACTTCGACTCGTAAGCTACGCCTATGGAGGTTGCTATGCAACGAAGAACGCAAGCTAGACTGACACAAGGGCTGACGCTGCTCCTAGCGGTTGTGGGAATGCTGTTCTTGATCGCGAGTGGAAGCGCAGCTCATCCTAACCTACGGGCGAACGAGTCCAGCCCTAGTCCAGGGGCCCTGCTAAACTCCTCACCCGCTAGAGTGCAGCTGGTCTTCAGCGTGGAGTCTCAGGGACTTGTCCCAGAACAGAGCTTCTTCTGGGTCATCAAGGAAAGTGGGCTGAGTGTGGTTGCCTTGGGCCAAGTCGATCTCAGCGTTGCCGATCGCAATGTCATGGCTGTAACGCTACCCCACCTGGACCCGGGCGTCTATCGAGTCAAATGGGTCGCGGTATCTTTCAGTGATCAAGGCTTCAGCGAAGGCAGCTTCAGCTTTGCGGTCGCGGGCCAGTAAGAAAGACGAGCTACAGGGGAGACAGGCATCGCTTGTCTCCCCTGCGTTCTGACGTTATGAACAGAGTGCTTACCGGCTTATTGCTCATCGCGGCCACCACGTGGCTCTCGGCCTCGACAGCTTTGGCTCATGCGTATCTTGTCAAGTCGGAGCCGCCGATCGGAGCCGTACTGGCGGCTCCACCGGAGCAGCTCCAACTCAGCTACAGCGAGGCGATTGAACCCAAATTCAGTCACTTCCGACTCTATGATGCCCAAGGCAACAGAATCCTCGAACTACCCGCACAGCTGGAGCAAGATGGGCTACAAGCTGTTCTGAGCTTGAGCCCTGTGCCACCGGGTGTTTACACACTGAGCTGGCAAGTGCTCTCAGCCGTGGATGGACACCTCACACAGGGGACGATCCCGTTTGCCGTGGGCGTGGATGCCGCTTTGTCATCGTCCATTGGGCAGGCTACCCAAACCACTTCTGCACCGCCGCTGGGGAGGCTGTTCACCCGCTGGGTAGGATTCTTGGCTACCATGATCCTGGTAGGAAGCCTCTTCTTCCCCCTGTTGCTTCCTGCCAAGAACGGGATTCCTCAAGAGAACCTCAAGGCAAGAAATCTGCTCCGGATCAGCTGGGGTGTGTTCGTTCTTGCTGGGGTGGCAGATGTTCTCTTGCAAGCGCAGAGGCTGGGAACTTCTCTCATGGAAATACTAATGCAGAGCCGCTGGGGTAGCATGCAGCTGGCCAAAGCGAGTTTCGCCTTGGCTTTAGGGATCACGCTCTGCAACAGTGTGGAAGGCAGGTTCAACCTCTGGTTGGCAAGGTGCTTTTCCGCTCTCTTCCTACTCGCTTCTTCCATGTCGGGCCATAGCGCCGTGTTGGGACCCATGGGTGTGGCAGCCGACTGGGTTCACCAGCTGACCGTCGCCCTTTGGCTGGGAGGCCTGACGCAACTGGCCCTCATTTGGTTCCCCCGAAGGCTACACCGATCTCCAGAGCAGCGGGCTACCTTGCTGAGCGAGCTTGTGTCCCGGTTCTCAAATCTAGCGCTCGTGAGCGTACTGTTGCTGCTGGGGAGCGGACTCTATGTGGCTTTACGCCAAGTTCCCTCATGGGGCGCGCTCACCTCCACCCTCTACGGTCAAGCCCTGCTCGCCAAACACCTCTTGTTGCTTCCAGTCTTAGCGCTGGCAGCCATCAATCGCTGGCTGCTGAAACCCAGAATGATCGCTCGTGTTGCTCTTGTCTCCACCAACCCAGATCCGGTGAAGAGTGTCGAGAATACAGAGAACACGCTTTCGCATCTTCACAAGCTCATTGCTACAGAAGTGCTGGTTCTTGGAGTAATCGTCCTCTTCGCTGGTGTTCTGACGCTGACTGCACCGCCTCTCGGAGGTGCCGCTTCTGCGTTGCAGACGCCTCTGGAGCAACCACAGCTCTTCATTCAACCGCTGGGCCAGATCACAGTCGCCCTGAGCGTGAGCCCGGTGCGCGTCGGCAAGAACGTCTTCGAGATCGCGGTGACAGATTCGAGCGGAAAGCCCGTCGAGGACATCTTGAAAGTCTGGATCGATTTTGTTTATCTCGATCAGCCGTTGGGATCGACTACAGCGGTGGCTCAACCGACCGGGGAAGGTCGATACCGCGTGGAGGGGGTTCTCATGAGTCTACCTGGCAATTGGCATGTTACCGTCTCGGTCCGCCTCAAAGATAGAATCGATGACTTGAAGGCAGAGGTTCACCTCGTTGTGGAAAGATGATAAGATGAGTGAGAGGGTCAAGTAACGGAGGGGGAGGTACGAAGCACGTGAACAAACGCACTCTTCTCGTTCTGTTTGGCATTGCCACACTCATGCTCGTTGCCCCATCAGCATGGGCACACTACAGCATTTCCCGACGTGTCGAAAACTGGAACATCACGTTGTCTGTCATTGCCGTCCACTCTCTCGAACACGACGAGGACGAAGGGGATACTGCCATCCGCGTGGGAGAACATGAGTTTGAGCTGAATGTACTGGACATCAGCCGCGGGTACCAGCCGGTCGACAACGCACAAATCCGGCTTCTCTTCCGGATGCCTGATCGCGACATGAGTGAACAATCGATCATCACAGACCCGCAAGGCCAAGGCAGTTACGTCGCGCGGGGGTCTTATCTCACTATGGCCGGCCGCTGGCAGCTCGTCGCGGAGTTGAGCCTGACAGATCACGCTGAGCCCGTGCGCGCCGAGTTTGAACTCACCGTTGAGGAACCTTTGCCTGCGCGAGTGCCCTCTGGCCCACTCGGCCTCGGCCAGTCGAATACGCTCATACTGACAGTGGTCGGTCTAGTTTTGGCGTTGATTGTACTAACACTCGCCGCGTTTCGATGGAAGCGACAGAGGAGTAAGGAGGCATGAGTATGGCAAAGAGCAAGAAGACGGAGCAGGGCTCACCAGAGCCCATCCATGAGGGCGAGGGCCGTTTCCCTTGGTGGATCTGGGTAGCTGTGCTGCTCTGGCTCATCTATGCCTTTCTCATCGGCCCATTCGACCTGACGAGTCCAGGGAGGTAGAGAGGAGATGGAGAAACAAGCGATCAAGCTATGGTTCTTCTCGTCGC
>JBBIPG010000064.1:0-13125 GCA_037442925.1 Candidatus Fraserbacteria bacterium
AAGCAGGATGAGTAAGACCACCACGGCGAGATCTTCTACGAGTAGGGTCCCAATCATGAGCCGACCGTGTTCGGAATTGAGCTCTTCCCGTTCCATGAGCAGCTTGGCGATCACCATGGTGCTGCTTACGGAGATGGCAGCAGCCATAAAGAGCGTCTGAACGAGAGAGAGTCCAAAGAAGTTACCCAAGGGCAAGAAGAGTACTATCATGGCCAACATCCCCACAAGCCCTCCCCCGAGGGCCACAGTGCGCACGCGCAGGAGTTCTTTGAGTGAGAACTCCAAGCCCACCGTGAACATGAGCAGCACGACTCCGATCTCCGCGAGCTGCTCAATGGCGCGGGGTTCCGCGACCTGTGGGCCAGGGGTGAAGGGGCCGATCAGCGCCCCACCGACAATGTAACCGAGAAAGAGCGGCAGGCGCAGGAGATGGGCTACGAAGCCACCTCCGAGAGCCGCCAGCAGGACGAACGCAAGATCTCGAAAGAAGGTCGTCTCAGGCATGGCACGTCAAGCGGATCGAGAAGGGGAGAGCGTGGATTCAGTCTCTTCTGGTAGCAGCCGTGGGTATTGTGCCAGAAGCACAGGCCCGAGGGATTGATCCAGGATCTTGAGGGAGACATCTCCTAGCAGGAGCTTCTTCACTTTCGAGAGAGGGGCTCGACCGAGGACAATGATCTGTGCTCCTGTGGCATCCTCAAGGATCACGCGGGTCGGATCTCCCACGCGAAGATGTGCCTCAAGAGGGAAGTCCACCGGGCCGAGCAATTGGCGGGCTTCTAAGAGATGACGCTCGGCTTCGGTGCGTGCACTCTCTTCGGGAGCGACAGCCAGTAGCGTCAGCGGCACTTGGAGTGCCTCTGCCAGCACCGCGGCCTGGCGAACGGCTTCCATTGCTGTTTCCAGTCCGCTCACGCCTACGAGTATGCCCTGATCTGATTGGAGATTCTTCGCAACCAAGATGGAGCAAGGCGCGTGCAGTGCAACTTCCTGAGCGACGCTGCCCACCCAGAAGCGCTTGAGCCCACGGTGTCCCCGTGTGCCGGTGATGATGAGATCGTACTCAGGATCTTCCGCCTCGCGGAGGATCTCTCTTGTGGGGTCTCCCTCCCGCAGCCGGAAGCGGATGTCTTGCCCGCGGATGCCGATGAGATGGGCCTCGTAAAATCTTGGAGCTAAGAGTTTAGGAGTGTGCTTTTCGATGGGTCGGCCCACGGGGTCGAGTCGGAGTGCGTCCAGTGACTGGAGAGTCTCTTGGGCTTGTTGAAGCAACTTGAAAGGAGGAAGCTCTATACCCCATTCGGCCAGTTTCCCTGAGGCAAGGCCGCTGGCCAACCCTTCATGGCTGTGCGAAGGGGCCACGTGGAGCACAGTGAGCCCGGCGCCCAGACTGCGGGCAAGGCGCGCTCCCAGCGCCAAGGCCGACTGACAACTCTCAAAATACGCGATAGGGACCAGGATCTTCCTCATGGCACTCCTCTCTCGCTCAGCGACTCAACCCCAACCATGGCCAATAGAATCGCGCCAGCAACAACAGAATTATAACGGAAATGACGAGCAGCTTGGAACCGGCCCTCAGAAAATCCTTTGGCTTGAGATGTCCGCTGCCGTACACGATCATCGACGAAGGTGCTCCGATGACAGTCTGATAGGTGAAGGCTGAAGAGATCGTCGTCACAAAGCCGGCTGCGATGAGGCTTTCTCCGGTCAAGGACGCCATCTGCAACGTGATGGGCGCCAGGATGGCAACGGCAGGTCCTCCACCCACCAGATTCGAGAACAAGATGACGAGCAGACTCATGGCCAGTAGGATGCCCACTCCCTGCGTGCCTCCTAGAAGCATCAAGAACTGCTGGGCCAGCCAAGGGGCCGCGCCCGTCTCCTGCAGGCGAAAACCTAACGAGATGGTCGCCGCGTAGAGCCAGACCACTCCCCAGTTGACTCCCGAGTTGAGATCTTCCCATCTCACAAGCCCTGTGATGAGATAGAGCGAGGCGCCCAAGAGCGCGATCATGCCCAGCCCCAGCTGGCTGCTCAGGGTGATCCACCCCAGCAATATCAGAAGAAAGATGACGATGGCTTGGATATCCTGCGAGGAGAGCTGCCCTCTCTGGCGCACATCCCGTCGTAGTCTCACGAGCGCTCGGCGTAGATCCCTCTCTTCCGGTGGAAACGTGCGCCGCAGAATCCACCCGAGGAAAGGCAAATTCAGCAGCAACAGCGGATACGCATAGGCCATCCATGTGGCGTAGTCGATTCGAATGTCAAACATCTGTCGCCAGTAGTCGATGATGATCGCATTGCGCGCTCCACCGGAGGGGGTGCCTAAGCTGGCCATCGCGCAGCCGTACGTCAAAGAGAGAAGCAGCAGGGTCGAGAGGTTTGGGACTCCCGGTGAGTCTTGTTCTACAGCGGCAATGATCGCCAATACCACGGGGAGCATCAGGGCTGCCACCGTGTGCTGGCCGGTAAACGATGTCAAGAGCGAGGCCGTGGCAGCGATGCCAAAGGCGATCCACTCCACGCGGGGACCGGTTCTCTTAAGAAGCGCAAACGCAATGCGCTTGTCCAGTTTCTGCTTGATGAGGGCCACCGAGATCATGAGCGAGCCCATGATGAAAAAGACGGCATCGCTCAAGAACGAGCGGGCGATCTCATTGGGTTCTGCCAAACCCAAGACAGCTTGGCCGACGGCGATGAGCAGCGCAGTGGCGGGCAACGGAATCGGCTCTGTGATGAGAAAGATCACGACCGTGACCAAAAGTGCCAACGTCCGCATGCCGACGGGAGAGAGATCGGCGGGGGGCGGGAGGAATAAGAGAAGGATGCCAAGCCCCAATCCGGCGATCAACCACTTGCGGGCGATGAGAATCCGCAGGAGCTGCATGTGCTAGCGCGAGGGGAGGAGTCTTTCGGCTGTCTCGAAAAGGATGGCCTGCTGGCTCCCTGCTGAGAGCGGCAGTCCCAGAAAATTCTCGATATTGATGCGAATGCTTTTCACGCCCGGACCCGGCCAGTCGCTGCCGAACATCGTCTTGTGTGCGATCTCCTCTAAGCGTGGGAAATAGCTCAACAAGTTCTGAGGTGGTATGCCGGAGATGTCCAGATAGATATTGGGATGGCGCCGCAAGAGGAAGAAGGCGGTGCTCATCCAGAGGGGTCGTCCTCCATGTGCCAGTATGATCTTCAGTCTGGGGAAATCAATGGCCACGTCGTCGAGGTGGATTGGGTCGCCATATTTGACTCGTGCACCAGGGAAGATCGACGTGCCGGTGTGGAACATAATGGGGATGCCATACTGCTCGGCCCGTTCGTAGATAACACCTAACGACTCCAGCCCGTGGAGATAGTCGTTCGGGTAAAAAAGTTGGTGTGGAGGATGGATCTTGATCATGCGGATGCCAAGGTCTTCCACGAGGTATGCCATCTCCGTCTTTGGGTTCCCCACGTGCTGTGGATGGAGTGAGCCTACGGGAATCAAGCGATCGGGAGCTGTCTTACAATACTTTGCGACGAACTCGTTTACCCCATCCGTAAAGCCCATCACGTCAGGGCTCACGTAGTTGATGAGGGCGGCACGTGCCAGGCCTTCTTGGTCGAGAAACCTCAAGAACTCACTGGGGTTGTCGGCAAGTGTGAGCAGTTTATCAAAGTCCGGATGGTGGCGCTTCCAAAGCGAGAGAACATCGGGCTTGAGCATGCGCCAGGGCTGGATGTGCACGTGGATATCGATGACGGGTTGTGCATGAATCAAAGGGATCACCGGCAGAGAGCTTAGCATATCAAGACAGAATTGCACAAACCTTCCAGAAGAACTAAGATTGCGCTAGGTGAATACAATGGGAAAAGACAAGAAGATCACCATCCCTGGGCTCTTCGAGATGAAAGAGAAGGGCGAGAAGATCAGCATGATCACCGCCTATGATTATCCAACGGCCCTTCTCGTGGATCGAGCAGGCATCGAAGTAGTACTCGTGGGCGATTCTGTAGGCAACAATGTGCTTGGCTACGATAATACCATCCCGGTCACGCTCGAGGAGATGCTCCACCACACCAAAGCCGTCCGACGCGGCCTCAAGCGGGCTCTTCTTGTAGGGGATATGCCCTTCATGTCTTTCAATGTCTCTCACGAGCAGGCCATTGAGAGTGCGGGGCGCTTCCTCAAAGAAGCGGGAGCCGATGCCATCAAGATCGAGGGCGGGGAAGAGATGGCCGAGCGCGTCGCGGCTCTGGAGCGAGCTGGGATCGCCGTGATGGGGCACATCGGGTTTACTCCGCAAAGGGTCTCTCAGCTGGGTGGAGCTGGACGAGTGCAAGGGCGCGATGAGCAGCGCGCCCGCAAGCTGCTCGAAGATGCGCGCGCTCTGGAGGAAGCCGGAGCATTCTCTATCGTCTTGGAGAAGATCCCCTGGCAACTGGCAAAGCTCATTACAGAGAGCGTGAAGATTCCCACCATTGGCATCGGGGCGGGACCTTACTGCGATGGGCAGGTGCTTGTGCTCCACGATGTCTTGGGGCTCTCGGGGCTATCGCTCAAATTCGCCAAGCAGTACGTGAATCTGAGCCAGATCATCGAAGGTGCTTTAAGAGCCTTCAAAGAAGATGTCAAGGGCGAGACGTTTCCTACTGTCGAAGAGCACAGCTTCTCGATGCCGGAGGATGTGATCCGGAAGCTCATGTCTTGACAGAACATGAAGATCGCCATAGTTGGTGCGGGAGCTCTAGGGAGTCTCTTTGGTGCCCTGCTCGCCCGTAGCGGTCAGCAGGTCTGGTTGTATAACCCCTCGTTTGTGGAACATATCCATGCCATTCGTGCTCAGGGACTGACTCTTGCGACAGAGACAGGCGAGCAAAGCATCTCCCTGCCGGCTGTGACGGCCGTCAAAGAAATCGGGGAGACGATGGATCTTGTGGGAATCTTCGTCAAGGCGTATGACACCGAGCAAGCCATCCAAGATGCACGGGCTCTGGTCGGAAAGCACAGTTGGGTCCTCAGCCTCCAAAATGGCATTGGCTCGGAAGAGATTCTCAGTCGCTATGTGCCCAAGGAGCAGATATTACGAGGCGTGACAGCGCAGGGGGCCACGTTGGTCAAACCCGGCATGGTTCGCTGGGCCGGTCGCGGACCTACTCGCTTTGGCTCCCTTCTTGATCCTGCGCCCTCGGAGGCTGCTTTCAACAAAGTTGTGGATGTCTTGGAGAAAGCAGGCATCGAAGCCTACTATGCTCGCAACGTTCACTCATTGATATGGGAGAAGTTGCTCGTCAACGCGGCGATCAACCCGCTGACGGCCCTCTTCGGTGTCACCAATGGCATCCTTGTGGAAAATCCAGCCCTGCGGGCCATCTTGCAAGATGTCACTCTGGAGACTTTACCGGTCGTGGCGGCTCATGGAGCGCAGCTCTCCCCAAGCGATGCCGTCCAGCGTGTGGAAGGCATCTGTCGGGCGACGTCAGCGAATCTTTCGTCGATGCTACAAGATGTCCGTCGGGGCAAGCGCACCGAGATCGAGTTCATCAATGGCGCTGTCGTACGAGAAGGCGAGCGATTGGGGATTCCCACACCGCTCAATCGCTTGCTCACTCAGCTTGTCAGCAAGAGGGGCGTCTAAGTTCCGCTGGCTCTGCGTGGTCACAGCCCGTATAATAATTGCTTGAGTGAGGGGATTCGCACGTGAAAACCACACTGCAAGAGAAGAGTGAGACCCAGTACGTCATCCAGGTGGAGATCCCTCCCGAAGTGGTCAATGAAAAGCTCGAAGAGATGTATCGCCGCGTGGTGCGTACCTTAGAAATCCCCGGATTTCGCCGGGGGCACATCCCGCGGGCGTTCCTCGAGATGCGTTTTGGCAAAGATTTCTTGTACGAAGACTCGCAGGCGGAACTTCTAGAGCGGTATCTGCCTCAGGTACTTTCAGAACACAAGATCGAACCGGCATCCCGACCCGAACCACGCATTCTGGAGTTTGAAGCCGGAAAACCCTTCCGTTTCGAAGTCGATGTAGAAGTCTTCCCCGAAGTTCAAGTAGCTGACTACTCCAATCTTAAGGTTGAGGCCCCTGCCAAGCAGCGAGTCACCCAGAAGGAGATCGATCAGGTGATCGAAGAGCTTCGCGTAGAACACGCGACTCTTGTGCCCAAGTCGCAAAGCGCCGCTGTGGAGGTCGATGACGTCGTCTTGATCCGTCAGCGCGGAGGAGATACGCGTGAAGTGCAGGCGCGCTCCCAGGGGTGGACGGCGACCTTCATCGGCAAGAAGACCGGAGAGGCACTTGAGCTTGACGCTCCTGACGGGAAGAGACTGCGAGCCACAATCGAGGGGATCAAGCGCATCGAATTGCCCGATGTGGAGGAGCTGGCAAAGACTCTCGGCCACGCAGACCCTGACTCCCTACGAGAAGACATCCGTGAGAAACTCAAAGAACGCCACAAACAAGGGTATGAACAAAGGCTTCGCTTGGCCGTGTTGGACGCTCTGGTCGAGCGCGGTCAAGTGAAGGTGCCTGCGCGCCTAGTGGAGGAACTGCTCGAAGAGGAACGAAAGATCCTTCAGCAAAGCGGACGCGCACTTTCAGAGGATGAGTCGAAGAAGCTGAGAGAAGCCATCGAGCAGCGGCTCAAGCGAGATCGCGTGCTCCAAGCCATCAAACAGAAGGAGAAGATCGCAGTCACGGATGAACAGCTGGAGGAGGTCATCAAACAAGAGGCCGAACGTCGCGGGACAAATCCCGTGAAGTACAAGGCCCTTCTGGAGCGAGAGGGTCAACGGGAGCGGCTGCGAGGCGACCGTGAGAATCAGCAAGTATTGGATCTTCTCCTGGGGAAAGTTCAGATCATCGAGAAGCCATCGACGGAATCAAAGCCGAAGCGCGGCAAAGGAGAGGAGCCGCAAGAAGAAGAGGAGGACTAGATGGAGCGCGTACGCCAACAACTGATCCCCTTTGTGATCGATCGTACGGGGCAATACGAGCGCAGCTATGACATCTATTCGAGACTGCTGGAGGATCGCATCGTCTTCGTCCAAGGTCCCATCGATGATCACTCCGCCAATCTCGTAGTAGCCCAGCTGCTCTTCTTGGAAGCCAAGGACCCGGAACAGGACATCAAGCTCTTCATCAACAGCCCCGGAGGCGTGATTACCGCTGGCCTGGCCATTTACGACACGATGCAGTATGTCCGCTGCGATGTATCCACCATCTGTGTAGGCCAAGCGGCGAGCATGGGAACCGTATTGCTCGCCGCCGGCACGAAGGGCAAGCGCCTGGCTCTCCCCAATTCACGCATCCATCTTCACCAGCCGCTGGGCGGCGCTCAGGGGCAGGCCGTCGATGTCCAGATCCAGGCGCAGGAGTTGCTTAAGGCTCGCGAGCGCTTGAATCACATTCTTGTCCATCATACCGGGCAATCCTTAGACAGGATCAACCAAGATACCGATCGAGACTTCTTCATGAGCTCCGAAGAGGCAATGAAGTACGGTCTCATTGACGAAATCATCACCTCACGCAAAGACCCCCAGAAGAGGCGCGAAAGGCTTTAGCGCAGCGTCGCCAGAGCGATCCCGACTACGGCGAACAGCAGCCCCGCGATCCCGATGATGCGATTGGCCAAAATTTGCTGATTCATCTGGGCCACCGTCTCTTCCGAAGTCGTTGACGACTTGATCTGGAACTGCGTCACTTGGTTCTTGAGATCCCGCATCGTCTGTTGATCTTGCTGAACCTGGGTGCGCAGCTCCTGGATCTCCTTCGATTGCAGCTCCAAGGTGCGAATGCGTTCTGCGAGCGCGGGATCCATCTGGGGGTTCGTGTTCTTGATGGCTTCGACCTCACCACCCAGTTGCTGGAGTCGATCGGAGATCTTGAAAATCAAGTCTTGCAGTACTTTGAGGTCTTCCGATGGAATCTGTGAGGATGCTCCTGTGCCGTTCTTCTCCAGATAGTGCAGAGCACGGCTCAGCAGCGTGGCAACTTCATAGCGGCTGGGAGAGCGGTCGCCCTGGAACTGACCATTGGGAAGACCCTGAATGATGCCGCGCTCGAGCAAGTACTTGAGATTGTCCGCCGCCCAGTGATCCGCCGGGACATCGGTGAAGACGCCAGCAGTCCCAGTCTGTACTGGGCCGTCCGCATGCGTCAGAGTGCTGAGTCCCGTAATGAAGAGTACCAAGACGACCAAAGTCCAACGTGTCACGAATCCTCTCACGACCGTATCACCCTCCTAAGGGAAACATCGTGACCAAGATAGGGGAGAGGGTCATCCCAGGGGAAGGCCACTTGTCCCCTGAGGGAGTCATATCGTGCACTTGTGTTGCGCGAGAGAGCTCAGGGAGGGCTACCGAAATAGCCGTTCATGAAGCCGATGCGACTTACGGGCCACACACGCAGGAAAGGCTCTCCAATAAAGTCTTTTTCGTCCGCGAAGCCCCAATACCGGCTATCGGAGCTGTTGGTGGTGTTGTCTCCTAAGACGAAATAGTGCCCTGGGGGAACGGTCCAACTGCATCCCTCGGGTGAACGCAAGGCCGGTTCGATTCGTTGTTCCGCATTGCTGCAGATATAGTCGCGATCAAAGGCGGGATCTGTCTGCAACTCTCCGTTGATGTAGATCTGGCCTTGGCGAATGGTGACCGTCTGATTTCCCACGGCGATCAGGCGCTTTACATAGCGTTCTCGACAGGGTTTGGGGTCACCCCAGCGCCATTCCCAAGGTCCCAGCTGAAATCCGTCGCGGCAGGAGCGACCACTCTCCGTATGCCAGAAGACAATGATATCCCCGGGCTGAGGCTTCTTAAGACCCAAAAGATACGAGAACTTATCGACGAAGAAACTGTCGCCCTCAAGGATCGTGGGGATCATCGAGCCGGTGGGCACGCGCATCCGGACCATACCGAAGCTCATCGTGCCCCAGGCGAGCAGCCCCGCAATGAGGATCACTTGGAGCCAATCGAGTGCCCAATCGACTCCGGGGCTGGTGGGGATGCGCAGGGCATTAAGAAATCGCGCGAGAAGGGGTTTGGATCGAGGGACCTCCGGCGGAGACGGAGGAGTAAGAAGAGTCTCTGGCTCCTCAAGTGGCGTGCGCTCCATCTCTTCCGACATGGCTCCAACTCAACGGGCACCCTGGCGCCGCAGATAGAAGAGTCGTGCGCGACGGGCCCGCTGCTGCTCCACCAGCTCGATCTGAACGATCTTGGGGGAATGCAGAGGGAAGATCTTCTCTACGCCGATTCCGAATGACTCCTTACGCACGGTGAGCATCTTCGAGATTCCACGGCCCCGGACTTGCAGGACGACCCCTTCGAAGACTTGAACGCGCTCTCTATGTTCTTCTCCTGCGGCCTCCATGACCCGCTCGTGTACTCGGACAATATCGCCAGGCCGGAAGGCAGGATACTGCTGTTTCTCGGTTGAAACGGTAGCGCGAAGCTCCTCGGTGAGGGCATCTATCTTCTGGTGCATAGTCTTATCTGCTCCTGGTTCTCTTGTGTTTCATTCGCGGCGGCCGCGCAGGCGATCCAAGATGATGGCTGCGGCAGCGCGCACCGAGAGATGATTGTATTCCCCTGACCCCCAGACAGGGGGCAACAGGGCATCTACCCGTTCGATGACTTCGTTGGCCAGACCCCATCCGGTGCCGAATAGAATATATACCGGCTCCCGTTCTTGCTCGATCTTTGCCCTCAGCCTCTCATAACTAATCTGCTCTTTGTTGAGGCAGCGCGCTGAGGTTCCGATCATGAGGGGTCGGACCCCTTCTTCCATCAATATGTGCCGAAAACTGTCCTCTAGGGTAGCAACTATCATCACTTGTTGCAAGGCCTCAGCGCGGTGGGTAGGATCACATTCCTTGAGCTCTAGCCAGTATTGCTGTATGCGTCGGGCAATCTCGCGCTGCGACACGAGGGGCGTAATGACGTAGTACTGTTGCACATCGTACGTGTGGGCCGTGCGTGCCAAGTCGTGAATGTCCAGCCCCGTGAGGGCAGTCGCGACGGTTCTACCCTCGCGGCTGAGCACAGGGTAGTGCACAAGGCCAATGTAGAGATTTCCCATTATTTCAGTAAGTCCGGTCGGTTCCTGCGGGTCTTTTCTAAAGCCTGCTCCCAGCGCCAGCGTTCAATGGCCCCATGATCGCCAGAAAGAAGTACCTCAGGTACTTTCATGCCCCGGAAGTCAGGAGGTCGAGTATACTGCGGTGGTCCGAGCAGGCCCTGCTGGGCAAAAGAATCCGTCTCCAGCGATTCAAGGTTTCCTACAACTCCGGGTACCAGTCGGCAGATCGCTTCCGTCACAACGAGTGCTGGCAGCTCGCCCCCGCTTACGACATAATCGCCGATGGAGATTTCATCGGTGGTAAGAGTCGTCACGCGTTCGTCAATCTCTTGATAGCGGCCGCACAGCAACAGCAAACACTCTTCGCTGGAGAGTTCGCGAGCCAATTCCTGAGAGAAGAGCCGTCCGCGGGCGGACAGAAGGATGACCCGAGCCTGGTGGGGTAGCTCCTTCTGAATCGCTTCTGCGGCAGCAAAGAATGGCTCCGGCTTGAGAATCATTCCAGGGCCTCCGCCATACGGGCGATCATCGACCTGACGGTGCTTGTCGGTGGTGTAATCCCGCAGTTGGTGGATGTGAATCTCCAGAAGGCCGCGCTCTTGTGCCGTCTTCAGCAAGCCCCCTCCAAAGTACGGTTCGATCAACTCCGGAAAGAGGGTGACGATGTCCACGCGCATGGTCGGATCTGATTAGTCAGAGGCAGGAGAACGACGGCGGCCGGAGCGGCGTTTCGACTCATCGACCATGTCGATGATGACCTCGCGCCCTTGGCGGGCGGCGACCGCTTCCATGACCCGACGGATGTCTTCGATGGTCTGGCCGTGTTTGCCCAGAATTCGCCCGACATCTCCTCGGCCTGCCCGCACATAGAAGATGCTTACCTCAGGTGTCTCCACACAATCCAGACGAACTCCGTGTGGGTTGTCCACCAAAGATTGTACAAGGTAAGCCAAAAGCTCCCGAAGCACGCTCATGAACGAGCCGGATACTTGGTACTTACGACGTGGGAGATGCGGGAGCTGAGCCGTGCTTCTCGCGTGCGAGTTGGGCCATGACGCCGAGCCGGGAGAGCAACGCGCGCGTGGTCTGCGTAGGCTGAGCGCCCTTCTTGAGCCAGTCGAGAGCGCGTCCATTGTCCACAGCCAGTTCCTCCGTTCGTGGGTTATAGGCTCCCAGGTCGTCTACGACCCGGGTGTCGCGCGGCTTGGCCTCGTCCACGACGACCACGCGAAACGATGTCTGTCCACGCCGCCCGGTTCGCTTGAGTCGAATCTTCGCTGCCATCATGCTCCTTTCGTTGAGAAGACTATCTCGATTTCGCTGCCATCAAGCACTTTGGGAATCCTAAGACTCCATGGAGTATACCTTCTGGGGGTTAAAACGGCCAGCCTCCTTGGGGAAGCCGTCCCCCCAGCTTCTTCATCTTCTTCATCATCACCTTGGCTTCCGCAAAGCGTTTTAGCAATCTATTTATGTCGCTCACTTGCGTACCCGACCCTTTGGCAATCCGCTTCTTGCGGCTCCCGTTCAAGACTTCCGGGTGACGTCGCTCTTGCGGGGTCATCGACTGAATGATCGCTTGCACTCTGGTCAGTTCACGTTCATCGATCTGCACTTGACCCTTGATACCACTCACGCCTGGCAGCTTCTCCAGCAATTTATCGAGCGGGCCCAGACTGCGAACTTGCTCCAGCTGTTCTTGAAAGTCTTCGAGCGTAAAACGTTCTTTCTCGAGCTTCTTGGCGAAGTCTTCCGCCTTCTTCTGATCGATCTTCTTCTCGACTTCTTCAATCAAGCTCAGCACATCGCCCATGCCCAGAATTCGTTGGGACAACCGGTCTGGATGGAAAGCCTCGATATCATCGAGTTTTTCGCCGACGCCCAGAAAGACGATGGGTTTTCCGGTGACTTCCACCATGGAAAGAGCAGCACCGCCTCGGGCGTCACCGTCCATCTTCGTAAGAATGATTCCCGTGAGTCCCAAGCGCGCGTTGAACGCCTCTGCGATGGAAACGGCCTCTTGGCCTGTCATGGCATCAGCCACCAACAAGATCTCGCTGGGATTGAGGCTGGTCTTCATCTCGACCAGTTCATTCATGAGTTCTTCATCGATCTGAAGTCGCCCCGCCGTATCGATCATGAGGATGTCCGCGGCTTGTTGTTTGGCTTGGCTTAGTGAGCCTTGAGCGATCTCTAGGGCTGTCTCGCCTTGAGCGTGCACCGGAACGTTTAACTGTGATCCCAATTGCTTGAGCTGCTCTATGGCCGCCGGGCGCCGTATGTCCGTGGCGGCGAGCAGCAGGCGCTTGCCCTGGCGAGCATAATGCTTGGCAAGTTTTCCCACTGTGGTCGTCTTGCCTGACCCCTGAAGACCCACCATCATCCAGACGGCCGGACGTTGATCGGTGCTGAGCTCCGCTTTCTCTTTGCCCATGAGTGCAGTCAGCTCATCGCGCACGATTCTTATGATCTGCTGGCTCGGATTAAGACTCTCGATGATGGCCTGTCCCAAGGCTTTGGCGCGCACCTCATCCACAAAGTGTTTGACGACTTTGTAGTTGACGTCGGCTTCCAGAAGCGCGCGACGCACTTCCCTTAGGCCCTCGTCCAGATCTTTCTCGGTGAGTCTTCCCTTGCGCTTGAGTGCCGTTAAGATGGAATTGAGTCGTTGGCTTAATGCATCCAACATCGCTTCTACCTCCGTTTGATTCTAGCTTGTCCGTTCCGCCTTGGCCATCTGTTCATCGAGAAAGCGGGTCGTGGTTTGTCCTGCAATGAAGGTGGGATGCTCTAGAACCTCAAGGCACAGTTCACGTGTTGTGGCCAGTCCCTCCAGGTCAAGGCGTCGAAGCGCGTTGATCATCCTTACTCGCGCTCGTTGTCGATCTTCGGCATGGGTGATCACTTTGGCCAGGAGTGAGTCGTAATGCGGGCTGATCTCGATGCTGTCATGGATGTGCGAATCGATGCGAACGCCGGGACCTCCCGGCCAGCTTCTGACTTGTAGGCGGCCGCTGGAGGGTATGAAGTTGCGAGAGGGGTCTTCGGCGTTGATGCGGCATTCGATGGCATG
>JBBIPG010000065.1:0-12374 GCA_037442925.1 Candidatus Fraserbacteria bacterium
CAAGAGAGCCGTGCGCTGCCTGGAAGAGAGGAAGGAGTTGGAGTACATTCTTACGTGAGGCAACGAATCTCATTTCGAGTACTTTCTTAGGTGAGGCAACAGGGTAGCGTCACCCCCAGCTTCACCGCTCGCTCTAGGTTGTAGACCAAACACACCGCCACCAGCTCCCGGAACTGCCGCCACCACACCCGGCTGCTGACGGCATCTCCATACTTGCTTGCGCTTGATGACCGAGATGACCGGGTCTGTAGAAATCCATCTGTGAAGGAAGGTTTCGGGCTCGAACTTGAGCTAGAATTTGGGCTGCGGCCGGCAGCGAAGCGACATCATGAGGGACAGGAACGCTTTAGTGTTCATACCCGCGATCTGCTAATCCGACTGTGCTCCCGTTCTCTTCCATCCAGATCCCCTCTTGCGTTACTCCACCGATCACAGCAAATGGTGCGGCACTCTGGGCCTGTTGCAGGGATGTGGTGGGCAACGTGAAGAGTAATTCGAAATCTTCCCCCGTGTAGAGGGCCATCTCGCGAAGCTCGCTTTCATCACGAGCGAGACTCGCTACCTCACTATCAATAGGGAAATCCCCAAAGCGCACGCAGAACCCCACACCACTGGCCTCACCGAGTTGGTACAGCGAACGGGCTAGACCATCGCTGATGTCCATCATGCTCGTGGCATGAGGAGCCAGAGCTAGACCCTCCGCGATGCGTGGCGTGAACCGGAAGAGTCGATTTGCGCGCTCATGCTCTCCTTGCTCGAAGAGCTTCAAGGCGGCCGCTGTGCGTCCGAGCGAACCTGTCACACAGACGAGGTCTCCTGGCTTCGCGCCCGAGCGCCTCACAGGCCTTTTCACTTCACCGACTGCCGAGCTTACCAACGTCATTTCCTGATGCTGGGAGAGATCTCCCCCCAAATAGAGCGTGTCCGCACTCTGGCAGCTATCGATCACGCCTTGCAGCATTTCATCTAAAAAGAGGCGCTCGAAGCTCGGCGCACCTAGTGCCAGAACGACGCCCAAGGGCTTGGCCCCCATGGCCGCAATATCGCTCAAAGAGACCGCCACCGCTCGCCATCCCATCGTATAAGCGGTTACACCATCTGGGAAATCGATCTTTCGCCAGAGCATGTCCGTCGTGACGACAAGATGGGTTCCGGCAAAGGGGATGACCGCGCAATCGTCCCCAGCGCTGGGGACCCGCTGAGCTAGCCATCGCAAGACTTCGCGTTCTCTCATGCTGATCGTCCTCCGAATTATGAGGTTCATCCGTACGAAACGCAATTCTCTCCCCCTTGACAACCGCGCGCGTCCGCGTTATCATTTTGGATAGAAATTATAAATAGAACCGCTAGGTTAGCAACTTACATTTAGTATTAGTACATAACCGAAACCATCCGAAAAGGGCAAACCGCCCGAAAGAGCGGGGCGCAAAGCCACGGGCCTAAAGGAGGTTCCTATGGTGGCCGGGCTACCGAAGATGCGAGGTGTAGTGTTCTTTCTTCTTTCCGTGTCTTTCCTCTTCACCGCGTTTGTCACCCAGGCAGAAACTGCCTCGTCAGAAGAGACCCTTGTCGCTCGTCAAAGCGGCCTCTCCTGGACGATCACTCCACTTGTGGGGCAGCAGACTCCCGCGGACTTCTATGCGTATAGTGACTTTCAGAGTCACAATCCTCTCATACAGCCAGATACCAGCCTGGTCTTCTTCTATCGAGATTCCGGGGATACGCAAGCCGAGATGCTCAACCTCGTCATCATTCATGGCTCCTCCTCATCATATGGGGCGATCGAGAGCACAGCCAGCTTTTCGCTGTGGGGAGTGCCGCCAACGGCCTATACGCTCATCAAGGACGATCCCGATGATTATTATTCGCTCTCCCCTCCGGCAGGCAACATCAACTGGAGGTGGTCGGCGAGGTACACCGATGGGACGGTCCTGGGAGGCTTGCTGGGGGAGTTTACGCTGACCATCTATCCTCGGTTCGAGCCGGAAATCAAACATTGGCGGCTGGCCACAGGCGGTGTTGATAATCCGCAGTACATTGAACTGAGCCCGCGCGATCCCCTCACCTTGGAAATGCGCTTGCCCGATCCGGTCGCCCACTTCCGCTTTCAACCGGAACAACCTCTGGCCGGTGAGTGGGTATCCTTCGATGCCAGTTCCTCTCGTTCGTCCGCCGGATCGATCACGCAATACCGTTGGGATTTTGACGGTGATGGCATCGCTGAGCTTCGCTCCACGACTCCTCTAGCCACGCACGCGTTTCAGACACCGGGTGACCAGACGGTGACACTGGAAATCGAAGATGGGATGGGGCGGGTGGCGAGAGAAACCCGCACGATTCCCGTGCAAAACGGTGCCGTGCGCGTGACAAGGGTCCTTAAGACCCCACTGCCAGAGTTTCAGATCCTGCGAGGCTACTCGTTCGACGTGGAGCTGTGGGTCGATTCAGAGTTGACTGTTAACGGCTTGGGCATTGAAGAGGTGCCTCCTGTGGGCTGGAGCGTTCGGCCCGTGGATAACGACGGGGCCCAGTTCAACGCCGAGACGTTGGCTTGGGTCTTCCTCGAGACTCTCTATGCCGGGGACAGACGCCGGATTCAGTATCGGATAGAGGTGCCCATGCGGGAGCAACCGGGCGTCTATCGCTTTACGGGGCGTGCGATCAGTGGTTTCCCACAAGTGATCACCGAGGTCCGTGGCAACAGCGAAATGCGTGTGATCAGCGCGCTCTCGATTGAGCTTGCGATCTCACGCTTGAACGATCAAGGGGAGATCGATCTTACGCTTTCCAACCTGATCAGCTTCGCCCAGATTCTTCAGGCGACGGCTCTCTGGCAGGAGCAGCGGCCCGTACCCGGTACCAATGGGCGTCGCATCGATCTCAGCACGATGGTACGCCTTGTTGCCTACTGGCTGACAGATACTCCAGTAAATCAGCGCTTACCATAAGAAAGACGTAGAAGGCTCCTGCGAAGCGATCCCCTTCGTGCTATGATGAAGCGACGAATCATCCACGCTGTGCATGTCCATTTGCCAGTCCAAGAAAGACTCGTCAGATCATCCGTTGACAGATTCCACAGCGGCGCGCATGTTGGCCTCGGGTGTCGTGATGAGAGTCACGCAGCCCGCGCCGAGGATCACTCGCGAGTTTTTGGTCTGGCGCAAGGCGTCCTGCACCTGAGCTTGCACGTCCGCAGGCGCGCCGTTGAAGAGTGTCTGCGAGCGATGCAGTCCGCCAAGCACGGCTCCCCTGCGGAAGAGTCGTTGACCCTCTGCCAACGACGGTCTTGTCTCTCGATCATGCCAATTGATAATCTGCACAGGGTAGACACTTACGAGTCCGAACATCGGGTTCAGGCCATGCAAGTGCAGTAGTAAGAGCTTCGCTTGGCCGCGTACGTATTCCAGAATGGGGAGATCGTACTCCACTCCGAACTCTCGGTATTCTTCATTGCTCAAGAGATCATAGCTGGCGAGCTGTGTGGCGAAGAAGATCCCATCGGCTCCGTGATGCAGACATTCGAGAGCGAATCGGGCCGTCGTCTCCGTAATCGTGTGCAGGCCAGTCTTGAGGTCGTTGGGATGGTTCCTCAGGTGCTCCAGCGCAAGATCTCCCGCGAGCTGCTTGGCGATGGTGAGAGGACTGAAGATCGTCTGCAGCACATGAACGTCATTGCCCACGCCCTGGCGGATGAGTTCTAGAGCACGAAGCTCACGTGCGAAAACACCTTGCGTCACATGGAGCGGTTGCAGTCCATGCCAGTCTTCAGGGTGTTTGACTGGTCGGCTGAGATACTGTCTAGTTCCTTCCGCGTTGTTTGTGGGTTTTAGTAGGGCTCCCCAGGCTTCCGCAGGGTAGCCGGAGGCGGGAGTCACTTTGACGAGATCGAAGTCGTATTTCTTCTGGAAGTCGATGGCGGCTTGGGCGAGTCCTTCGGCCGTCTGGTCTTGCACCGGAAAATGTCGCCAGAGAGCGATGGGGACTCTATCAAGCTTCTCGCCTCGAATAGCGGCTTCGATGCGCTCGCGATGGGTCATTATGTTACTTTCTTAGACTCTTCCCAAAGCTGATTGCCAATTCTCGACTTTTTGCGTCTGTTGAACAAAGCAAATAAGCCTTCATTTTAGATATGAATGACCCTCCCTTTGGTAACCTCCTTCAAGAATGGCCATTCATCGTGCTCCCACTCCTGCGGTGTGACTCCAAACGCTTCGATAGGCTCCAGGATGCGCGCAGCAGCAACTCCCAGCAACTCCAGACGTTCTCGCAAGTCCTTATCGGCGAAGCCACGGGAGATCACGATCAAGTCGATGTCACTCCAAGCTTTCCCTTCTCCACGTGCCCAGGAGCCAAACAAGATGATCTTCTCAACTCCTAGACCCATCTTGCCTAGCTGCTTCTTGTATCGTTCGATTACCGAGACAATCGCGTTCTTATCCATTTCAACACCTCATAGGTCTTATTCAGGTACTCTTGGGCTACACGCCGAGGATAGGCTTTGACCACTTTCTGCAAGTCTTCCGGGTAGCGCGTAACCACACTGACATCGTTCAATTTCCCCATAAAGTCTAGCAGATCTGGCGGGACAGACAAGGTCAGTTCTTTTACGAAGAATAGTAAGTTATGTGTCCTCGGCGGCAGTTGCTTCTTGATTTCTGAATACAGACCCTTCAGCGCCTTTTCAATAGCTAGGTGACACATGAAGATGCAATAGACATACCTTCGCGAACGAAAGAGAGCTTTCGCTGTTTCCCAATCATAATCTGACTGCTCAAGCCACTTCTGTGCTTGCTCCTTCATCACGGTTGATCATGATGCACAGTCTCAACGTTGTCAAACGAGTCGCTTATTGCCAAAACCTCTTGCGTAGTCCGTGAACTCTTGAGTACAGTGAAAAAGCGAGGGAGGCTTTATGACTATGCGACTGCAAAAAATCTATCACGAGATCGACCGCCGCAAGAGCAGTCACTTGAAAGATCTCAAGAAGCTCCTGCAGCAGCCGAGCGTCAGCCCACAGAACATCGGCGTTGAAAAATCTGCGAAACTTGTTGCCCAGTACTTCGAGCGTCTAGGCTGTCAGAAAGTGGAAATCGTGCCAACAGAAGGTAACCCCGTTGTTTATGGGAAGTATGATGTGGGCGCAGAGAAAACCTTGATCGCCTACTTGATGTACGATACTCAGCCCTACGATGAGCCTGGCTGGACTCACGATCCCATGGGCGCAGATCTTGTCCCCATGAAGCTGCCATCGGGTCAGGTGACTGCGCTCGTCAACCGCGGCGCAGACAACAGCAAGGGTCCCCTGATGGCATTTCTCCATGCTGTCGAGGCAATACGCCATGTGGAAGGCAAACTGCCCTTCAATCTCTTGCTCGTTGCTGAGGGAGAGGAAGAGCTGGGCAGCCCACATCTGCCGGAGTTTGTCAGAAAACACAAGAAGGAACTCTCCAAGGCTGATGCGTGTTTCTTCCCGTTCTTCACCCAAGACCAGTACGGAAAACCCGTCTTGTTCCTTGGTAACAAGGGGATTATCTACTTCGAGTTGGAATGCTCTGGTGAGTCTTGGGGTCGCGGACCGGAGGAGTTCGATATCCATTCATCGAACAAAGCCTGGATGGACAGCCCTGTCTGGCGGCTTATCCACGCTCTTTCTACCATGACAGATGAGTCGGGAAATCACGTCACCATTGCGGGGTTCTACGATGAGGTCTCTGAACCAGCATCAGCAGAAGAAGCCCTTCTGAAAAGACTCGTTCAGACGTTCGATCCTCGTTCCATCAAAGAGGTGAATCGGATCTCGCGCTTCAGTGCGGATGAGAAGGACAAAGAGGAGTTGCTTCGTGCATATCTCTATGGCACCACCCTCAACATCGATGGGATTTGGGGTGGCTACATTGGGCCTGGCTCAAAGACGGTTCTGCCGCATAAAGTGACAGCCAAACTGGATATCCGCCTGGTTCCTCATCAGCAGCCAGAAGAGATGCTCAAGCTGGTGCGCAAGCATCTGGATAAGCGCGGCTATGGCGATATAAAGATTCGCGCGATGGATTCATACAGTTGGGCGCAGACGGACCCCACTGCTCCCGTCGTGCAGGCCGTGATTCGGGCCTATCGAGACTTCGGCCACGAGCCGGAAATCTGGCCTCGAATTGGCGGTAGTGCGCCGTTCTATCTCTTCAGTGAGGTTCTTAAGATCCCGTTCACGATGGGCGTCTTAGGTCACGGGGCCCGGGCTCACAGCCCTGATGAGTACATCGTCTGGGAGGGCAACAAGAAAGTGGCAGGCTACGACGGGGCAGTCAAGTCGATAGTCGCCTTTCTTGACCACTATACGAACACCTAAGACTGACTTGCTCGTACCGGTTCCGAGGCCACACGGCGAAAGACGAACTTTTCATCTGCCACGTCAACTAGGACGCGGTCGCCCTCACTCAGTTCCCCATCGATCAGACGGTTTGCCAGCTCGTTCTCCAGCTCCTCGCGAATGACTCGCGTAAGAGGTCGAGCACCATACATTGGGTCATAACCCAGCTCTGCTAGCAAGTCTTTCGCCTTGTCAGAGACTTGCAGCTCGATCCCCTGTTCTTCGAGTTTCTTGCTAAGCTCCGCCAGTTTGAGTTCCACGATCTCGCGGAGGTTCTCGGGCGAGAGCGGCTGGAAGACGATGATCCCATCCAGACGATTGACGAACTCGGGCCGGAAGAACCTCCGAACTTCAGAGAGCACCTGAGCTTTCATCTCTATGTAGGGTTTCTCCTCTTTGGGAGTCCGGCGGGAATCTGCTTTCGTATCACCGTCGAACCCAATCTTGTGGGTGCTCATGAGTTGTTCGCTGCCCAAGTTGCTCGTCATGATGATCAAGGTGTTCTTAAAGTCAACCGTGCGCCCTTGGCCATCGGTGAGCCGTCCCTCATCTAGGACTTGCAGCAGCGAGTTGAACACATCTCGATGGGCCTTCTCGATCTCGTCAAACAAGATGACGCGATAGGGCTTGCGGCGCACGGCTTCCGTGAGTTGCCCACCTTCTTCATAACCAACGTAGCCGGGAGGAGCTCCGATCAGGCGCGCCACGGAGTGCTTTTCCATGTACTCGCTCATATCAATCCGGAGCAAGGCATTTTCGTCATTGAACAAGAACCAGGCGAGCGCTTTGCTCAGTTCCGTCTTGCCCACGCCCGTAGGTCCCAGGAACAAGAAGCTGCCGATGGGGCGCTTGGGATCTTTGAGGCCAGCGCGCGAGCGGCGCACGGCCTGTGAGACGGACCGCACCGCCTCCTCTTGATCGATGATCTTTCTGTGTAGTTCCTCTTCCATGCGAGAGAGCTTCTGCCGCTCCTCCACAAACATTCGTTCCGCGGGAATGCCGGTCCAGAGCGAGACGACCTCGGCTATGTCTTCGGCGGTCACTTCCGTGCGCTTGAGCTTGGCCTCGCGATCACGCTGGAGCTTCTCTCGCTCCGCCCGCAGCCTTTCCAGTCTTTCTTCCATACGTGCCTTGTCACGCTTCCCATAGGCAGGGCGCGAAAGCTCTTCTTCGACGGTTTTGATGCGAGACTCCAACTCTTCCAACTGCGGTGCGAACGTCTTGTCAATACGAATCTTGGATGCCGCTTCGTCAATGAGGTCTACCGCCTTGTCGGGCAGAAAACGATCCGTGATGTAGCGTTGTGATAGTTCGGCCGCGGCCTTGAGAGCTTCGTCGGTGATCTTGAGCTGATGATGCTCCTCGAACTTGGGTCGTAGTCCTTTGAGGATCTCCACGGTCTCCTCCAAGGAGGGTTCTTCAATGAGAACTTTCTGGAAGCGGCGCTCCAAGGCGGGATCCGTCTCGATGTATTCTCTATACTCGTCCAGCGTAGTTGCCCCGATTACTTGAAATGTTCCGCGCGCGAGCGAGGGCTTCAAGATATTTGAGGCGTCGATGGCTCCTTCCGCGCCGCCGGCTCCGACGATGTTGTGCAACTCGTCAATGAAGACGATGATCTTGCCCTTGGCCGCTTCGATCTCGTTCATGGCGGCTTTCAATCTCTCCTCAAACTCTCCTCGGAACTTTGATCCGGCGACCATGGCCGCCAGATCCAGCTGGATGATCTCCTTCTCTTTGAGGGTTTGGGGCACATCGCCCGCGACAATTCGTTGCGCGAGACCCTCGACGATCGCCGTCTTGCCCACGCCGGGTTCCCCGATCAAGACGGGATTATTCTTCTTGCGCCGCGAAAGGATCTGCGCCACGCGCCGGACCTCGCGGCTGCGGCCAATGACGGGATCGAGCCTTCCAGAACGGGCCATCTCCGTGAGGTTTACGCTGTAGCGTTCCAGGATCTGATAGCGGCTTTCCGCGGTGCGATCGATCACGCGCTGCGCTCCGCGGACTTTCTGCAGTGCGGAATAGACCGCCTCCGGGGTGAGCCCGTATTTGGTAAGCACACGCCGGAGCTGCGCGTCGGTATCTCGGCTAATGGCAATGAGAAGGTGCTCGATCCCCACGAACTCATCTTTGAGGCGCTCGGCTTCCATTTCGGCAGACTTCACCAAGCCGTCCAGACGTGGCGTGAGGTAGATCTGCTGCCCGACTGGAGTAGAGACCTGAGGCTTCTTGTACAGCAAGATCTCAAGGTCTTTCAGGAGGCCGGGCAGTGGAATGCCGATTTCCTGCAATAATTCGCGCCCGACACCCTCCTTCTCAGCCAGCACGTAGAAGAGATGCTCCACATCGAGCTGGTTGTGCTTGAATCTTTCCAAAAGCTCTGCGGCATCACGGAAGAGCTCCTGGGCTTTTTCTGTCAGCTTATCGAAGCGAATCATTGAGGATCCCTCGATTAGCAGTCTCATGGTCTGTCTGCTAATGAGCGATTCTACCGCCAGCAGGGCTGGATGTCAAGGGCCAAATGCGAAGCGGGCTCCGACACTCAACTGGAAGACGAGGATGGGCGCGCTTGCGCTCATGAGGAGGGCCCCGCTGCCCTCAAAGAAGAAAGTCAACGGTAGCCCTGTTGCTCGGTGTTCCATACCCGCAAGTACCACAAGACCGGGCACCAGCTCACCCACAGCCCAGAGAAAGAGTGCTCCGCCCCCGACGAAGGGACTCAAGGGGAGATCGCCCAAGACCAGGGGTGCCGGGTACAGCTTGGCAGCGAGCATGCCCTCG
Organism: Candidatus Fraserbacteria bacterium; assembly: GCA_037442925.1. Taxonomy (GTDB): domain Bacteria; phylum Bipolaricaulota; class Bipolaricaulia; order RBG-16-55-9; family RBG-16-55-9; genus RBG-16-55-9. The sequence continues at coordinate 9,149 of JBBIPG010000065.1, forward strand.
AAGTCGACGAGAGGCGCGCTGAACCCAGGTATGACGGCCGAGAGCTCCAATCTCAATTGCTCCAGTAAGCTCATGGAGGCGAATCCCGCAAGTGGTACCTTGACTCCCACCTCGAGAGAGGACAACGGAGTGGCTGCAGCGGGCACCGCCGTGATCCACACGAGGATAGCCATAGCAAGTAACGCGAGAGGCTTTCGATGGGTCATATAAGGTGAATACCCCCTTCAGTGAGCGCGTGTGCGCAAGTTCTTACAAATCAGCCGACCTGGGCGAGGAGCTCCTCTGGCACGTCAAAGTTCGCGAAGACCTCCTGCACGTCTTCTTGGTCGTCGAGTTTTTCGATGAATTTTATGATCTTTTCTGCCTCACGGCCGGCGAGTGGCACGGTCGTCTTGGGTACCAGAGTCGCCTCTGCCCGCTCGATGGTCACACCCTGCTGCTTGAGGCCTTCCTTGACGATGCCCAGGCGATCCGGTGGACAATAGATCTGGATCTCTTCCTCGCGTTCCTCCACGTCCTCCGCGCCCAGATCGATCGCCGTCATGAGCAGTTCCTCGCGATCTTGGTTGGGAGAGAGCTTGACAGTTAGAGCTCCCCGTCGCTCGAAGAGCCAAGCCACAGATCCCTGTAGGCTGCCGTCGTACTCCTCAAAGATTCGGCGAATGGCGGCAACCGCTCGATTCTTATTGTCGGTGACCACGCGGACCATGACAGCCACTCCAAAGGGTCCGTAGCCTTCGTAGACCGTCTCCTCGTATTGCATGCCGGGAAGTTCCCCGGTCGCGCGCTGGATCGCCCGCTCGATGTTGTCCTTGGGCATATTGGCACCGCGGGCACGCTCGATGATATCGGCCAGGGTGGGATTCTTGGCGGGATCGGCGCCGCTGCGCGCGGCAATCGTGATCTCTTTGGAGAGCTTCGAGAAGAGCTTGCCGCGGACGGCATCTTGTCTCTCCTTGCGATATTTGATATTAGCCCATTTGGAATGGCCTGCCATCTTGGATCTCCTCCGGGAAGAGTTTAGAATATCCCGTCTAGCCATGCAAGTTTGGGGGGAATTCATGGCTCATCCCGAACAGCGCCAAGAGTTCACAGAAGCGGAGATCGTTCGCCTGGCCGAGGAACTGGAAGAGCAACCCCAGGCGGAGGCCCTTAAGACCTTAAAAGAGCTTCCCCTCGAGGTGGCCGGGCAGGTCCTCGAGCACATGGACGAGGAGACTTCTTCAAAGCTCATTGCGCATCTGAGGAAGTCAGAGGCAGCAGACATCCTCAAAGAGATGGCTCCTGACGCAGCCGTCGATATCATTGAGGAACTTTCCGAGGCAGAGCGAGTTGAACTTCTGCATCGCATGGAGCCTCCCGAAGCGGAAGTGCTCGAAGAGCTGATCGCTTATCCGCCGGACACAGCGGGCGGCTTGATGTCTCCGGATGTCGTGGCCCTTCTTAAGGATCTCACTGTGGAGCAAGCGATTGCCACTCTGCGTAGAACGGCCCATGAAGCCGAGACGATCTACTACGCCTATGTGGTTGACCGGGACCGTCGCCTCCTGGGAGTTCTATCCATGCGGGATCTCATCATACGAGACGCTCATACACCCATTGAAGACGTCATGCACCGCGACGTGGTGACCGTGATCGCCGACACCGATTCAGAAGAAGTGGCGCGCCTCTTCGATCGCTACAACTTTCTGGCGCTGCCGGTGATAGACCGTGAGAAGCGTCTGCTGGGCATCGTGACGGTCGATGATGTCATTGACGTCATTCGCGAAGAAGCCACAGAGGACATGCACCGCCTGGTGGGTCTGCCGGAGGAAGAGAGCGTACTCAGCCCACTGGGCGCGGCTCTTAGGCGCCGCATCCCATGGCTGCTGGTCAATCTCAGCACGGCGTTTCTCACCGCGCTGGTGGTGGCCCCGTTTGCGGACACCATCAGCGCCGTTGCTATTCTAGCAGCCTTCATGCCAGTAATCGCTGGCCATGGGGGGAACACCGGCACGCAAGTGACGACGCTGGTGGTGCGCGGCCTAGCCTTAGGCGAGGTCTCTCTGGGCGATCTGTGGAGGATCGTGCGCAAGGAACTGGCCTTCGGGCTCGTGCATGGGGCGCTGGCGGGGGCCTTCACCGCTACGCTCGCTCTCCTGCTCACGCAGAACCCTTGGCTGGCGCTGGTGGTCCTTGTGGCCATGGTGGGCAACGTGCTGATTGCAGGCATCATGGGCAGCCTGATACCCTTGGTGTTACGGCGGCTGGGGCAGGACCCCGCGTTGGCCAGTGCCATCTGGCTGACGACGTTTACAGACATCTGCGGTTTCTTGCTGCTGTTGGGTCTCGGGACTCTGCTGCTCAGCCGTATGATCCCATGAGAAACAAAGGGGGAAACATGCTCAAGAACGACCGGTGGATTCGCGAGATGTCCTTGAAGCACAAGATGGTCGAGCCCTTCGTCGAGAAGCAGGTTGGCACGGGGGTCATCTCCTACGGGCTCTCCAGTTATGGCTACGACATCCGGGTAGCCGATGAGTTCAAGATCTTCAGCAGCGTCAACACGCGCTTGATTGCGGAAGGCAAACCGATTGTTGTCGACCCGAAGAACTTCGATCCCGGCTCGTTCGTGGATCACAAGGGAGAGTTTTGCATCATCCCGCCCAACTCCTTCGCCCTGGGTAGATCCGTCGAGTATCTCCGCATCCCGCGCAGTATAACCTGTATTTGCGTGGGGAAATCGACCTATGCGCGCTGTGGGATAGTCTGCCATGTAACGCCTTTAGAAGCGGAGTGGGAGGGACACGTAACAATTGAGATCTCGAACACAACTCCCTTGCCCGCGAAGATCTATGCCAATGAGGGCATCTGCCAAGTTCTCTTCTTAGAGAGCGATGAAGTGTGCGAGATTTCCTATGCAGATCGCCGGGGCAAATACATGAGCCAGACGGGAATAACTTTGCCGAAGGCGTAGTAGCTTTTGGCTTACTACGATGCATTGAGTATAATACATCACTTGCTTCCGTGAGGGAGAGGGAGAATCGCTGTGACAGACATCTTTACGACACTGATCTTTTTGGTGCTGATGGTGGCGGTCTTCTATTTCCTCTTGATCCGTCCAGAGCGCCGCAGGCGCCAACAGCACCAAGAGCTCGTCGAGAGCCTCAAGCGGGGGGATAAAGTGATCACGATGGGCGGCATCTGTGGCGTGATCAAGAAGGTAGACAAAGACAGAGTCTGGTTG
>JBBIPG010000066.1:0-10467 GCA_037442925.1 Candidatus Fraserbacteria bacterium
TGTTCCAGGATCGGCATGGTACCCTCCTTCTTTTTCGTTACTGAAGGCTAGGATACCATGCTTTTGCCCTCGTGAAAGACTTGTGCCAGAAAGCTCTCGCAGGCGCTGGGAGTCGAGCTGGATGGGCTGGCTCAAGGGGGCTTGGCGAAGAAAGTCAAAGACAGAGTGCGGGTGCTTGCGGCTCTGGAGCGCGATCCGAAAGTCTTAGAAAAGCAAGAGGGCTAGAAGCGCTGCTTATCAATGGACTGCACAAAGCACTAGTGCTCTGGGAGAAAGGCGATCTGGCAAAGCTGCACGAGTTCTTGGCCGCAGAGGGCCTGCTCAACGCCGAGAGGTTCTGGCGGTTGGCCCAAGCGCTGATCACCGTCTTGCCCGACGGCGACGAAGAGCGTAAGCTGTTGGAGCAGCTGATGCCCTCGCGCGAGGGGCTGTTGAGAAAAGAGTCGGCACGAGAGGTCCCGCGCGGGCAGAAGGGGTTGTTTGAAGAGAAAGGTGATCGGTGATGACGGTCAAGGAGCGAGCTAAAGCGATCATTGATGAACTGCCGAACGAAATGGTGCGCGACCTGTTGGTTCTGATGGAGCGCTTGGAGGAGTGGGGCGCAACACTCGAACTCCTCGAAGATGAAACTTTTATGAAGGCTTGGGAAAAGGGCAAGGCCGAGGTCGAGCGCGGTGAAACTATCCCATGGCGGAAGATAAAGCGAAGCAATGCCAAAGCGCGCTAATTATCGTGTCGAGCTATCAAAGAGCGCCGCAAGCTACTACAAGCGTGTGGACAAGAGCACAGCTCAGAGACTCGACGAATGCTTTACAGCCTTGGAACATGATCCCTTCGACTTTGAGCATCACGACATCAAGCGGCTTTGGGGAAAGCTCAAGGGCAGGTTGCGCCATCGGGTAGGCAAGCTCCGCGTGGTATACAAGGTGGATCAGGAACAAAAGGTGGTCTATGTTGAGGTCATCGCATCCCGAGGCGATGCTTACTAAGTGACGAAGAAATGGGCAAAAAGAAGTCCCTCGCGAGAGTCTGGGAACTCTGCGAGCCCCATCCCGATGTCTTCTCCGGCGAGTTGAATCTGACGCTCTTTGCCGCGAGCTTACACCAAGTCGAAACGGGCGACGCATCCGCCGACTACACCGAGCCCGAGCGCTTCTTCGAAAAGACGTTTATGACCAAGAGCTTAGAGAATCTCTTAGAGGGCGTGCTAGGGCGGCTGTCGGGCGAGGCAGAGAAGGGCGCGCCCGTCTTGCAGCTCCAGACGCCCTGCGGCGGCGGCAAGACCCACACCCTCGTGGCGCTCTATGAGCTCGTGCGTGAGGCCGATGAAGCCCGTACTGCCCCCAGCAGCGAGCTGTTGACGAAACTCTTGCGGGCTGCGGCCCCTGCGCTCATTCTGATGAAACATCTGCGGGCGGAGGCGCTGGGGGCTCAAACACTGGCAGAGCGCATCTGGCGAAGTCTCAAGGAACAGGGTCTCTTATTGGAGACACTGGCTCCGGGGTTCCTCATGGAATTCATCTGGCCCAAAGGTGAAGACAAGATCTCGCTACGGGCGTTCTGATCACAGCCCAAAACGCTCGTGAGTTCAATTCAATGCGTCAGCGAAGGGGACAGAAACAGCTGCCAGCAGACAAAGCTCGACAGGTCAGGCAGTCGTGCGGGCGAGTTCGGCATCTGACAGCGCAACGATGCCCCATCCAGGAGTTCGACGATTGAAGATCTCGACTCAAGTGGAGATGCTCTACCCCCTTCTCAAAGCCGCCGAGCAGCTACGGCAGCTCCACGGGCAAGTGCACCTGGTGATCGAGTCCGAAGGGATTCCCACATCTCTCCAGAAGGAGATTGAGAAGCTCTTGCAAGCTTATGGCGTCTCGTACGAATTCGAGTGAGGTGACACGCTATTCGATCTCAGATGCGTCTGAGCCAAGTCTTCCCGTAATCGAGAGTTTGAGCACTTATCTCATCAGCAAGGCCAGAATCGCCTTCTGGGCATGAAGTCTATTCTCCGCTTCATCAAAGATCACACTCTGGGGTCCATGCGCCACCTCATGCGCGATCTCTTCATCGTAATGGGCAGGCAGGCAATGCATCACGATCGCATCGGGCTTGGCACGCTTGAGTAGCTCATGATTGATACGAAAGCCACGAAACGCCTGCTTCTTCTGCGGGGCGACCGCTTCTTGTCCCATCGAAGCCCAGACGTCCGTGTAGAGAACATCAGCATTCTTCACAGCCTCTTGGGGATCATGTAGAATCTCCACCCGCGTTCCCCCTTGCTTCGCATACTCCACAATCTCGTGCTTCGGCTCAAAGTCTGGGGGACACGCCACAAAGACATCCATGCCCAACTTCGGACCCGCCTGAAGCCATGAGTGGCAAACATTGTTGCCGTCGCCAATCCATGCCAGTTTCAGCCCTTCGATCTTTCGCTTGGCTTCCCACACGGTTAAGAGATCTCCCAGCACCTGGCAGGGATGCTCTCGATCCGAAAGCCCATTGATGACGGGTACACTCGCATGTTCTGCTAACTCTTCCACTATCTCGTGCCCGAAGACGCGCGCCATGATCCCGTCGCAGTAGCGACTCAAGACGAGAGCGATGTCTTCTGTCATCTCGCGCTGCCCGAGCTGAATATCACTGGGAGCCAGATAGAGGGCATGTCCCCCCAGCTGGGTCATACCGACCTCGAAGGAGACGCGCGTTCTCAGCGATGGTTTCTGGAAGATCATCGCGAGCGTCTTGCCCCTAAGAAGCGTCTGTTCATGACCCGTCTTGTGTTCGATCTTAAGTTGCTTCGCGGTCTCTATGTATTCCCAAAGCTCGTCACCACTGAAATCAGCCAGTGAGATGAAATGCTTCGTTCCCATGGAAGAATGTCCTCCTCAAGGGGCTAGCATAGCATGTTCGAGTTGACATTCCCAAGCCCCTTGTAGTAACGTGTAAGGGGACACCCCCAGCGGAACCTGATGAAGATTTCTCTATTCAGAAGAGCATCAACGGAAGAAAGGGGCCATCCATGAAGGTCTACCTCGACGGGAAATTCGTGCCAGAGGAGGAAGCAAAGGTCAGCATTTTTGACCACGGTCTCTTGTACGGCGATGGCATCTTTGAGGGCATCCGGGCCTACAACGGGTACGTCTTCAAGCTGGAGGAACACTTAGATCGCATGTACGACAGCGCCAGGGGCATTCGTCTAGAGATCCCTCTTGCGCGTGAGGAGATGAAGGAAGCCATCTTGGAGACACTCCGCGTCAACCAACTCAAGACTTCCTACGTCCGCCCCATCGTGACTCGCGGTGTGGGAGATCTGGGGATCGACCCAAGAAAGTGCAAGGCCAAGCCCACGGTGATCGTCATCGTGCGCGAGTGGAAGTCGCTCTACCCCGAAGAGCACTATCAGAAGGGGCTGCGGGCGATCGTGGCAGCAACCCGGGCCAGACCTCCCGAAAGCCTCTCGCCCAGCATCAAGACCCTCAACTATCTGACCAACATCATGGCCAAGATTGAGGCCAACGTATGGGGGGCGGACGAAGCCATCATGCTCGACGTGCGGGGCAACGTAGCCGAGGGGACTGCCGATAACGTCTTCATCGTAAAGCACGGCGTCTTGTATACGCCTCCCGTGACGACGAACTTGCCCGGCATCACGCGAGCCACCATCATCGAGCTGGCTCATGATGCAGACTACGAGGTCCGCGAAGAGCACTTCGGCATCGGGCAGCTGTACATGGCCGACGAGGTATTTCTTACGGGTACGGCGGCCGAAGTGGTCCCCATCGTGGAGATCGATGGGCGCGTGATTGGCTCCGGTCAGCCAGGTCACATCACCAAGGAACTTCGCAAGCGATACAAAGAGATCACGGGTATCCCCGAGACCGGAACGCCCATCTACAGCAAACCCTTACAGAGAGTGAAATAGATGAGGCCTCGCGTTCGATTCGCTCCCAGCCCCACAGGGGAACTCCATGTGGGAGGCGCCCGCACCGCGCTCTTTAACTGGCTCTTCGCCCGCAAGCACAGGGGCGTGTTTGTATTGCGTTTCGAAGACACGGACATTGAGCGCAATCGCCCAGAGTTGGTGGAGCCCATTCTGGAAAGTTTCCGCTGGCTTGGGATTCTCTGGGATGAGGGACCGTATTTTCAGAGCCAGCGCTTCGCTCTCTACAGAGAGTATGCCGAGCGACTGCTGCGCGAGGGCCAAGCCTATCGCTGCTATTGTGCACCAGAAGAGCTTGAACAAAAGCGTACGCAAGCGATGGCCGCCAAGCGCAAGCCCAAATATGATGGGCACTGCCGAAATCTCTCTTCTGAGGAGCAGAAACGCTACGAGGCGGAAGGCCGAAAGCCGGCTCTACGGATCAAAGCTCCCCAAAGCGGCATGACCATAGTGGAAGACCTTATTCGCGGTCATGTGGAGTTTGACAACACAGAACTCGATGATTTTATCATCTTCCGCTCCGATGGGCGGCCTACCTACAACTTCGCGGTTGTCGTCGATGATGTGACCATGGGCATTACTCACGTGATCCGTGCGGATGAACACCTCAACAACACGCCCAAACAGATATTCATCTATGAAGCTTTGGGATATGCGCTCCCGCAGTTTGCTCATGTGCCCATGGTCTTGGCCAAAGATCGCACGAAGCTCTCTAAGCGCCACGGGGCCACAGCGGTGTTTGAGTTTCGAGATCGGGGCATCCTACCGGAAGCGCTGATGAACCATCTAGCCCGATTGGGCTGGTCTTGCGGCGACCAAGAGATCTTCTCACGGGAGGAACTCATCGAGAAATTTTCCTTGGAGTCCGTGAACCCCGCCGCAGCCATCTTTGATGATGAAAAACTTCTGTGGCTCAATCACCATTACATCAAGACCGGAGACCAACGACGATTGGGTCATCTCGTGCGCGCGTTTGCCGTCAGACGTGGCTTCCTCACCGAAGCCGAGGCTGGGAAAATCCCCGAAGAGCGTTGGGCTGCCGTTGTGGATTTTCTTAAAGAGCGCAAACGGACGCTCCTTGAACTTGCTGAAGGAGCGCTGCCTTTCCTTACGGATCGACTGAACTATGACCCGAAAGTCGTCGAGAAGTTCTTAACTCCAGACAAGGCAACGCTGCTGCAGGAGATTGCAGAGATTCTTCAGGCGATGTCCGACCAGGACTTCCGAGCTGCTGTTTTGGAAGAGAGGGTTCGAATTCATTTGGAGTCACAAGGGCGGGCTCTGAAAGAGATCGCCCAGCCATGCCGGGTGGCGCTTACGGGAGTCACAACAGGCCCAGGGCTTTTTGAGACCATGGAGTTTCTCGGCAAAGCTTGGGTCATCGCGCGGCTTAAGCGGGCGATAGAAAAGATCCAAGGAGTCGGGTCCCCAGCTCGATGAGGGTGACAGGGGGAATGCTCAAGGGACGCGAGCTTTTCGGTCCCAAGAGCGCCGAGATTCGCCCCATGCGCGATCAGGTACGCCTGGCGCTCTTTAGCATCCTCGAGCATGTCATTGAAGGCAGCCGGTTTCTTGATCTATTTGCGGGCACAGGCAGTGTAGGCATCGAGGCACTCAGTCGGGGAGCTGAGCACGCCGTCTTTGTGGATAGTTCCACGCAAGCCGTACAGATCATTCAGAAAAATCTACAGCAACTCGAACTGATGAAGCAAGCGACCGTCTATCGTGAAGACGCATTCCTGGCTCTAGAGGATCTCAGCAAGAGGGGACAGCGTTTTGATCTCGTCTTCGTGGGACCTCCCTATGGCAAGGGCTTAGTAGGCAGAACACTGGAGAGAATTTCTGAGCTAAATGTGCTGAACCCCGATGCGATTGTTGTGACAGAAATTTTCAAGAAAGAGACTGTGCAAGACCGCTACGGTGCGTTAGAGCTTTTCGATGAGCGGCTGTACGGAGACAATCGAATGAAGCTCTATCGAAAGACCTCGCCCACCGGAACCTTGAAGCCGGCGAGTACCTGAGAGCGTGCGGTCTCACCGGAATGGAATCTGTCGACGAGCTCATAGGCCCGTTCCCGCAGTACGTACACCTCGATCGTCTGCTCTTCCGGATCGATCAGCCAGTACTCTCCGACTCCGGCCTTGGCGTACTCGAATAGCTTTTCTCCGCGATCCACGCGACGGGTGCTCGGTGAGGTCACCTCGACAACCAAATCCGGCACGCCACAGGCTTGCTCCGCAATACGATCCCGATGCTCCTTGGAGATGAAGAAGATATCGGGTTCGCGGATCTTCCCCGGCCACAGCCGAACCGGAAGGGGGGCCAAGCGCACTACACCGAGTTGCTTCTGTTTTACAAACATCTCTAGCTGGAGAAACAAGTTTTGTAAGGCTGTCTGATGGCTGTACGTTGGATGCGGTGGCATGACCAATGCCCCCTCGGAGAGCTCTACAAGACGATTCGTATCGGGCAGTGAAAAGTAGTCCTCTTCCGTCCATTGTCCTTGAGGCGGGTAGAGCTCTGCCACCGGTGCCGACTTGCCGCGCCTCGATCTTTTGAGCTTCGGATCATTCACGAGGATCAACTCCTCTCGTATATCATCGCTCTATCATAGCCTGCTCGGAATTCTATCGCGAAAGGCCTTGCTCGGTCTAACGAGCTACCAATCACCTGCGGCGGGCGCTCATAAGCGCTGGCCGAGCCACGAACCCGCGGCGCCCGCCGTCAGGTGCATTGGCGTGTTAGAGGGCGCTGTTGCCTCTCCCGCCAAGCGCGGGAACACATCGCCCATTGTCACTCCGCTGTGGTCGGATCGATTACCGATCGGACACGCGACACCTGGTTCGCGGGGAACCCGCCTTGCCGAGCGTGCTCGCGTACCGCCTCTTCATTCGGTGCGACGTACACACAGTAGATCTTATCGTCCGTGACGTAGCTCTGGACCCACTGGATCTGTGGCCCCATTTCTTTCAGAACACCGCATGACTTCTGCGAGATGGCTTGGAGCTCCTGCGGGGAGAGCTTCCCGGCCCCGGGGATCTCCCTCTCGATGACGAACTTCGGCATGATGGTCACCTCCTTTCTTTAGTTTCAGTACGCTTCGACTGGTCGGACGCTTTCTAACTAGTAATTATACCGCACCCGCGGTATAATATCTCTTTGAAGGTGATTATATAGATTTCATTCGCTTCCACGACAAGCGCCATCCACGAGAGATGGGCGTGCACAAGACCAGCCTGAATCAGCTCCTTAAATGCATACGCATCGAGAATTGCAATGTGCGAGAAGGTCTGGTTACCATAAGGCATGAACCCCTGGCCTGAACGCGACATCCATCAGAGAAGTCATTCCGGAGGCAAGCATGTCAACAGAAGGTGAACGAGATGGGCACCGTAAGATGAGCGCGAACGAATCCCCTGCTCCCTCCAACTTCATTAAGAAGATCATCGATGAGGACATAGCCAAGAACACCTTCGGTGGTCGGGTTCATACCCGGTTTCCCCCGGAACCCAACGGCTATCTGCATATTGGACACGCCAAATCGATCTGTCTCAACTTTGGCCTCGCCCAAGAATATGGTGGCCTATGCAATCTGCGCTTTGATGACACGAATCCCACAACAGAAGAAGCGGAATATGTGGAAGCGATGAAAGAAGACATCCGCTGGCTAGGGTTCGATTGGGAAGATCGGGAGTTCTATGCTTCAGATTACTTCGATCAACTCTATCAATTCGCCGTCCAACTCATCAAGGAAGGCAAGGCGTACGTGGATAGCCTGAGCCCCGAGGAGATCAAAGAGCACCGTGGCCCCTGGTATGAGCAGGGCAAAGTGAGTCCCTACCGCCATCGATCCGTCGAAGAAAATCTGCAACTGTTTGAGCGAATGCGCGCCGGGGAATTCGCAGAAGGCACTCATACTCTACGCGCCAAGATCGATATGACTTCACCCAACATGAATCTGCGAGACCCCATTCTCTATCGCATCATCCACGCGAAGCATTATCGCACCGGAGACAAATGGTGCATCTACCCGACGTACGACTTCGCCCACGGGCAGAGCGATTCTATCGAAGGCATCACCCATTCCATCTGCACTCTGGAATTCGAAGACCATCGCCCGCTCTATGACTGGCTCCTCGATGCGTTGAAAATCCACCGTCCCAAGCAGATCGAATTCGCCCGCCTCAACCTCAGCTACACGGTGTTGAGCAAACGAAGGCTGATTGAACTGGTCGAAGGCGGATATGTGAGTGGCTGGGATGATCCGCGGATGCCGACGATCTCCGGAATGCGGAGGCGCGGCTACACACCAGAGGCCATTCGCAATCTTTGTGAGAAGACGGGCGTGTCCAGAGTCAATAGCGTCATTGACATGGCTATGCTCGAAGACTGTGTCCGTGAGGATCTGAACAAGCGTGCGCCTCGGGTGATGGCCGTGCTGCGCCCTCTGCGCGTCGTCATTGAAAATTATCCGGAAGACGGAGTCGAATATCTCGATGCCATCAACAATCCCGAGGACCCCAGCATGGGGACCCGCAAAGTCCCCTTCTCCCGTGTACTCTACATCGAACGGGACGATTTCATGGAAGACCCACCACCGAAGTTCTATCGTCTCGCGCCCGGTCGTGAGGTCCGACTGCGATATGCGTATTTCCTCAAATGTGTAGGGGTGGAGAAAGACGAGAAGACGGGCGAGATTGTGGAGCTGCGTTGTACCTACGATCCAAAGACGCGGGGTGGTCATGCCCCAGACGGACGCAAGGTCCAAGCGACGATTCACTGGGTCTCAGCAAGACACGCCATGGAGGCTGAGGTGCGCTTGTACGATCGGCTCTTCCTCAAAGAAGACCCCACGGACGTGCCGGAAGGAGTAGATTGGAAGACGAATATCAATCCGAACTCGCTGGTGACGTTGACCTCGTGCCAAGTGGAGCCGAGTTTGGCGGGCGCCAAGCCGGGGCATCGATACCAATTCGAGAGACTGGGTTATTTCTGCGTCGATCCTGTCGATTCTTCCCCAGAGAAGCTCGTATTCAACCGGACGGTATCATTGCGTGATCCCTGGGCCAAGGCCATGAAGACAGAGAAGAGATCAGAAAAAGGAGGAGAACCATGAAGCCGCTCAAAGTATTTCTCTTGCTGATATTGGTAGTTGCAGCCGTCAGTGCCTGCTCGTTGCTGAATCCGCCTCCACCTCCATCGCCATCCAGCAATCCACTCATGGCACTCTCCAGTGCGGATGAGCAACTGAGAGAGCAAGTGAAGCTGGCGATGCAGCGGGCAGCGGAAGAGGCAGGGATATCGATCCAAGCGAATAACCTCGTCTTTGTCTCGCGGGATGATGTTGTGGTCGCACATGCCTTGGTTACGGGCTTTGACTCCCTGAAGTTACAGCAACCCAACCGGGTAGCGGATGTTGGATTCGCCTTTCTCGCATTGCCTGCGCAACTGGGCGTACCGAGGGGCTTCTATAAGATTAGAATCTTTGTGCCAGAGGCAAGAGCGGAGCTGATCAACGCAGATGGCAGTCCAGTTGCCGTGTTTCCTCTGGAGCAAGGCCATGAGTTATCTAGCTCACGTCCGCTGATCTATGCCACGGGCTGCCGCGTGACCTTGATCTATCAGCAAGTTAAGCAAGGACTCGGGATTACCCCCATCGAAGCCGCTGTGCCATTGGATTGGTGCAAGCTGGTGGGTCCGACGGGGGAACACTAAGCGAGGGACTATCGCCCGAAGCACCCAAGCAGCGGCACGCCCTGGAAGGAAGTTGACTCACCCCTTTGACAACACTGCCTCCATTTCTTACCCTGATCCAGCCGGATCGCACTGGTCTGGGTGCGTCTGGAATGTAAGGAGGTCGAGCCATGGAGTCGAAGATGCAGTCATTCTACCCTGAGTTGATCCAGAATCTACCGGACGCGGAGATTCCTATTCCCGGCGTTCGAGGAAAGCTTCTCCAAAGCGAGCAGGGCCAAGTCGTCTTCTTTGACATTCCAGCTACTGCCAAAGTCCCTCCTCACTCCCACGGGGCGCAGTGGGGAGTCGTGCTCGAGGGCGAGATGGAGCTGACGATTGGCCCCGAAACACGCACCTATCGTAAGGGAGATAGCTATTTCATCCCAGCCGGCGTCACTCACGCAGCAACGTTTAAGACACGCTGTCGAGTCCTAGACCTCTTTGCGGACAAGGACCGCTATCGAGTCAGAACTCGGTGATCTGGACATCCTTCGCCGGCGGGCATCCTGCTGCTCCCGTATTTCTTGTGGGTGAGCTCCGCGGCAGTGCTCAATTTCTCGATTTGGCAGCTCAATCCTTGAACTGAGTGAGGATCGAAGTGGGTTTCGCGTAGTGCTCTTGCTCAGGGTTATTTTGAACTTTGCTTCACTGCTCAATAGCTCTTCCGTGGTGGAGACGACCGGACTTGAACCGGCGACCTCCTGCTTGCAAAGCAGGCGCTCTCCCAACTGAGCTACGTCCCCGCTGGTGGGGCTAGAAGGAATCGGACCTTCGACCTCACGCTTATCAGG
>JBBIPG010000067.1:0-9666 GCA_037442925.1 Candidatus Fraserbacteria bacterium
GGCGGGAGCGGTGTCAGCGATGAGCGGTGTCCGAGCCAAGATCGTTCCAGGTGAAGCTCAGAACATCAAGATCACGACACCCTGGGATCTTAAGCTGGCGGAAGCATGGCTTCAGACGGGCTTGGCCTCTTGATGACGATCTGGAAGGAAGGGCTTTGGCAGTGAGGCCCAAGTTAGTTTGTGGAAGGAGCTAAGCATTTCAAAACGACCCTTCGATATTGACCTCGCGATGCGTCGGATCGAAGAGATCGTCAAACCATACCCCAAGGCTGCGCTCTTTGAGCTGGCGGAAGAGGGGTTTAGCTCACCCTTTGAAATCCTCGTAGCTTGCATCATTTCGATTCGCACTCTGGATGAAGTCATGCTGCCCATAGCCCGACGACTCTTCTCGCGCGCCCGCACTCCCAGCGCGATTCTCAAACTGGAGCCCGAAGTCATTGATGAACTCATCGCAGAGTGCACCTTCCATGAGCGTAAGACACAGCAAATTCACTCGATAGCTCAGCAGGTTGTGGGACAATACGGAGGGAATCTGCCATGCGACCGTAACGTGTTGTTATCGTTTGTGGGTGTGGGGCCGAAGTGCGCCAATCTCGTGTTGGGCATTGCTTGTCAACAACCCTGCATTGGGGTCGATATTCACGTGCACCGAGTGACCAACCGCTGGGGCTATGTGTGGGCATCGACTCCGGAACGCACACTCGCGGCTCTAGAGGGAAGACTGCCACGCCCATATTGGGTGGAGATCAACCGTCTGTTGGTTCCCTTCGGGAAACACATTTGTACAGGGCAGTTGCCTCGCTGCTCCATCTGCCCTGTGTACAAGATGTGTGAGAAAGCGGGGGTCACAGCCCACCGTTGATCAAGGCACCAAGACCACTTTGCCGATGTTTTTTCTCTCTTCAAGATAACGATGAGCCTCCGGAGCTTGCTCGAAGGAGAAGGCTTTGTCAACATGCGGGCGCACCCAGCCTTCTTGGACTCCGTTCAAAAGGGCCTGCATCCACCCGCGCACTCTTTCGCCTTCTCCCCACAGGTTGCCCAGATAGACGCCGAAAACTCCTCTATTGCGACGGATCAAAGCCAGAGGGTGATACCAAGGTGCCCCAAGCACGATTCTGAGCAACCGAAATCTCCCTCCCCCTCTGGATTCTGCTGCGGACGAGATTCCAAACATGCCCAGGCGTCCGGTTGCTCGCAGCATCTTGTAGCTCCTCTTCCAGTGGCTTCCACCGATAGGATCGATGATCAAATCCACACCCTTCCCATCCGTCAGTTGCCTGAGAGCTTGTGTCCAATCACGGGTGCGATAGTCTATCGGGTGATCGAGTCCGCGTTTCAAAAGAAAGTCATGCTTGCTGGGACTCGCTGTGCCGTAGGTGACTGCGCCGATGTGCTGGGCGATGTCTAGAGCTGCTAGACCGACGCCGCCTCCGGCGTTGTGGATGAGCACCGATTCGTCCTTCTTGAGTGAGCCCATCACCACCAACAGCTGATATGCAGTGAGATAATTCACGGGGATGGCAGCGGCTTCCTCGAAACTCAGGGACTCTGGCTTCTCGAAGAATTGAGAGGCGGGCAGCACGACTCTGTCAGAATAACCTCCGAAGCGGGTGAGGGCAATCACAGATCTGCCGATAAGCGACGAATCCACTCCCTCGCCTACCGCTTCGATGACTCCGGAGACTTCATAGCCGATGACGCAGGGAGGCTTGGGAGCATCGGGGTACAAGCCCTTTCGAGCGAGAATATCTGCAAAGTTGATCCCAGAGGCTTTTACGCGAACGAGGACTTGCCCTGCTTCTGGCCTGGGGTCTTCGCGTTCTTGGAGTTTAAGCACATCAAAGCTGCCGTGTTTGGTGATTACGACTTGGCGCACAGTTTTGGGTCCCCTTTCTTGTCGACGCAAGTCGAGGAACGTTGGTGGCTGTGAAACCTAGGCATCCTGCGTATCATCGGTGAGTGTCCGCCGGTAACACTGTGAAAGACTGACTTCGTCTCTCCCCAAATCGGTAGACTCGAAAATGCGTATCAAAGGCAAAGGCTTCCCCCTCGTCCAGTCGCTCCATCACGGCAAAGCTGGTCGCATCCACAAGTGAAAAGTCTTGATCTTTGAAGCCTTCCATTATCTTTCTGGCTGCTTCGAGATCCCCGCTTTGCACGCTCACGAGAGAAGCAATTCCAGATCGCAGGCCGTCCCAGAACACCAGGGCTTTGTCCCTGCCGAGTCTACTCCGGAGCAAGATCCAGCATTCCACTAGGACATGGTCGGTCGTGATCAGCCGCTTCTTTCCAATGATCGATTCGTAATAGCCCTTGGCGGCTTTGTGGTTCCGATCGCTTCTATCTGCCAGAGCGTAAAATGCAGAGGTATCAACGAACATGCTTAGCTTTGAGTGCTTCAGCTATGTATTTGTCGTGCTCTTCTGAGATGTCGCGCTTACCGCTTCGCCCGAGAGCGACGATTTTCATGAACTCCTCTTTGGGTTTAGCCTGATGGAGATATTCGTCGACCACGCGCCTCAAGAACTCCGCTAGGGAGACTCCCTGCTTCCGAGCCTCTTCTTTCAAGGACATATGCTGCTCTGGCGTCAGATACACCTGTGTTCTCACGAAAGCCATCCAACGTCACCTCTTGATGCTGACATTATAACATCAACATCATCAGATCTCGACCCTAGTTTGATCAAATTTCTACAGCATCATCACCGGCGAGCAGCATAAACCTGATTCCCTATTAGCCGAGGGATTTTATTGTGTCGCGATCAATCTGTTTTTTCTTGGCCATCATAACTTTTCCTTCAGCTTGCCAAGTAGATTCAGTGCCTCAATCGGCGTGAGCTTGTTGACGTCGAGTTTTTTCAGCTCTTCAATCACCGGATGCGGCTCGCCGCTAAAGAGCGCCTGTTGTTTGATCACTTTCGGTGTCATCGGCTTCTTACCCTCAATCGCTTCCAGCGGGTTGCCTTGCAGAATCTTGTAAAGAATATCGCTCGCTTCGTCGGTCACTTCCTTGGGGAGCCCCGCGAGCTTGGCCACGTGCACTCCATAGCTCCCCTCGGCCTCTCCACGCTCCACTCGATGCAAGAAGATCACCTGATCGCCATACTCCTTCACCACTACATTCATGTTCACAACACCCGGCAGCTTCTCTTCCAAGAGCGTAAGCTCATGGTAGTGCGTGGCAAAGAGAGTCTTGGCTTTGATATGTTTCACCAAATACTCAGCCACAGCCCATGCAATGGAAACTCCGTCGAACGTGCTTGTTCCCCGGCCCATCTCGTCGAGAATCACTAGACTCTTTTCTGTAGCGTTGTTGAGGATATTGGCCGTCTCGATCATCTCCACCATAAACGTCGAATAGCCGAAGGCCAGCATATCACTGGCACCCACGCGGGTGAAGATCTTATCGACAATCGGGAGCTTGGCACTCTTGGCGGGCACGAATGAACCCAGCTGGGCCATAAGACAGATGAGCGCATTCTGTCTGAGATATGTGGAATTGTGGCTGACAAAGCCGTTCGCAATGTAGACATGATCGGCTTCTACAGAGAGATCGTAGACATGGGCTTCGCCGGGCTCGATGGAGACTACATAGTCGTAGAAATAGCGCACTTTCTCAAGAGTTTCCAGCTCAGGGCAGGGAACACCGTTCTCATAGCAATACGCAATTAACTCGTGCAGCTTGTCATAGGAGACATTCCGTCTCAGGGGCAGATACGTGTAAAAGATGGAATTCACCCTCTTATTGAGCTTAAGCGCTTGAGGTTTGTGCTTGGTGGCGACGATACGAGCCTGAATCGTTTTGAGAGTGCTTTCCAGGTAAGGGATACCGCCCACATTCGGACGCCGGATAGAGGAGGCGAGGGTGCTTCGCATTCGTTTGCGCGGCAGGCGGAATCCCACCTTGTGGTGGAAGGCGATGGCATTCGCACCATCGATCGAGAGCTGATAGCTGGGTCTGGCTTTCGTTCGTTTGACATGTAGCGAGGCCACAATTCCCATATTGAGTAAGAGCATTTGCACCTCGCGGGCCAATTGTGGTGAGGCTGTACCCAAGCGCACGTTGCCATAGCGGTTTTCAGCATAGCCATCCGTGTCGAACAGTCCTTGTAAGAAGGCCACGACCATGGGCCGTGGCGCGTGCATGATAGCCTGTGGCACACGCTTTTCGTGAGCGGAGGCGTACCCAAGTCCCAGATTTCCCAGAAACAAACGGATTTGCTTGCTGGTGATGAAGAAATCTTTGCCATTGGCCTTACAGCCCACACGATAGCCGAAAAGACGTTCGGAAATGCGGGCGAACTCGTCACGGATGAACTCATCTGCGCTGGAGAGTAGTACCGCACCCTTGTAGGTCAGCGTACCATCTCCGACGAGCAACCCTATAAAGTAGGCTAAGTCTTCGTCCAGTTCGGTGGGCAGCCGGTAGCGCTTGACCTTCTTCAACACTTGAGCTGCCGCCGGATTGATCGTCACCTCATGCCCCCAGAGATTCATGTTCCGTTCGATAGCTACGACGTCACCGACTCGCAGCTCACCTAGCGGCTTCCACCCCTCGCTGCCGTCCGGGCTACGTATCCAGACGCGATGCTCGGGCGTGCCCTCCAAGCAAAAGCCAAGACGCGTCGTGATCTTCACTGTTTTTTGCTGGCCGCCTGTATAGAAGTAGGTCGCCAGCCGTCGCCCCCGTAAGCCTTGCACTGTGTACGTAATGGGCGAGAATACGCCTTCACAGGCCCCTTGAGGCTTAAGGTCTTCGATGCGCTTCAGTCCTTGGTCCGTGAAGATCAAGGTCTCGCAGCTGACGCACTTTCCAGACATGTTCGGGCCTGTCAATACGACGAGTATCTCGTTCTCTTCTAAGTGCAGATCGTTGGGCACAAACTCTTGACCTCGTTGCAGCCCTTCGACCACCGGGTGGCGGCCCTCTGTGATCTCGATCTCGCGTCCTTCCGTGAAGACCGGACGACAGTAATTGTTCTTCTTTGCAACCTCTGCCAACGCTGCATACACATCCAGTTCGGCAATGGTCTGAGCAAGTCTCTGAATATCTTTCACTCGTTGGGCGACGCGATCCCGCAGCTGACAGAAGAGTTCGTACTCGAGCTGCTGAGCCTTCTCTTGAGCGGAGAGAATCTTCTCTTCATACTCTTTCAACTCTGGCGTGATGTACCGCTCGGCCTGCGTAAGAGTCTGTTTGCGGATGTAGTCGGGTGGGACGCGCTTGGCGTGCGTCTTCGTGACTTCAATGTAGTAGCCAAAAACAGTGTTATAGCCCACCTTCAAGGAAGGAATCTGCGTGCGCCCTTGCTCGCGGCGTTCCAGCTCCAGAATTTTCTGTTTGTACCCACGCTCCTGTTGAACGAGGGCGTCCAGTTCCGCTGAGTAGCCATCTTTCAGAATGCCTCCCTCTTTGAGGGTGAACGGAGCATCATCGCGCAGTGCTCGACTCAGCTCGTGAGCGAGATCATTCAGCTGTAGAGTTTCGAGGGTTTTCACCAGCTCATGGAGCCGAGCAGCCTGGCTCTGAGCACGAAGCTCTGAGATTTGCTTCAACAAGGTGGGCAGATGCACGAGCGATTGCTGGAGCGAGAGCAGATCTCGCGGGTTGGCTCGATTCGAGCCCAATTTCCCGGCAAGTCGTTCCACATCATAGATTTGGGCCAGAAGCTCTCGCAGCTCGTGGCGGGCCAGCTCTTGCTCGTAGAGTAATTGAACCATATCGAGGCGCTTCTCGATGGCACTTCGATCCAAGAGAGGGCTTAAGACCCACTTACGCAGCAGCCGCTCTCCCATCCCCGTGATTGTCTCGTTGAGCACGGCAAGCAGCGTGTGCTCCTCGCCTCCGGTGCGCAGCTCGCGCACCAGCTCCAGATTGCGTTGCGTGAACGGATCAAGCCCCATCTGTTCCGATGTGGAATAGAACGAGGGGGGACTCAAATGACGGAGCCCTTCTTTTTGCGTGTCTTTTAAGTAGCGAAGAAGACCACCGGCCGCGCGGGCAGCGAGAGGCGTCAATCCCAAACCGTCGAGTGAGATCATCTCGAAATGCTCTTTTACGGAGTCAGCTCGAAAGTGATGTTGCTCGAGCTTCGTTGTAGCCCGGTGGCGTTCCGGATCTTGAGGGAAGTCTTTGGCATCGTGATCCGAAGGGAGGACAAGCTCCGTGGGCTCAAGACGTGCCAGCTCGTGTTGGGCTTGCGTCAAAGAATCCAACTCTGTGGCACGGAATTCGCCGGTGGAAATATCAGCTACGGCAAGGCCGACTCTCCCGTTTTCAGCGAAGAGTGCAGCGATGTGGTTGCTCTTGCCTTGTTCCAATGCTTCTTCGTCGAGCACGGTGCCCGGTGTGACGATCCGAACCACGTCGCGCTCGACGACGCCCTTGGCCTCTTCGGGATCTTGCAGCTGGTCACAGATGGCAACTTTATACCCCTTCTTGAGCAAGCGGTTGATGTAAGAATGGGCCTTCTTGATGGGCACACCCGCCATGGGAGCCTCGTCCCGTTTGGTAAGCACGATATCCAACTCACGGGCGCAGAGCTGCGCGTCTTCATAGAACGTCTCATAGAACTCCCCCAACTGGAAAAACAAGATGACGTCCCGATGTTGGGACTTGAGCTTGAAGTACTGCTGCATCATCGGCGTGAGCTTGGCCATAGCAACCCCCACGGGTGCACATCACATGCTAACGAGAGAGATGGGTTGAAGGCAAGGCGTGAATTTGCTACATCTACAAGCTATGGCTGTGCAACTTCCACGATCATCGATTGTTGAACCCATCCGCGAGTTAAACAAGATCAAGATCCTCGAATGCGGCGAACCTCTGGTCAGCGTTGCGGAGCGTTGCCCAGGGCTCCTCTTGAGCCAAGAGCCTGATCGGATGGGGAGACCGCGGCTCTACTACGTGCGCAAGACGGTTGCCACCATGCTCAATCAAGCCCAAAAACTTCTCCCCAAAGACCACAAATTTCTCATCTGGAGCACGTACCGCACGCCGGAGTATCAACGCTTTGTCTATAACGAAGTGTACGAGAGCTTTAAGAAAGATCATCCCCAGTGGCCGGAGAATATTTTGAAGCGGCAGACGAATCGCTTCGTGCACCCGCCCGATGCCAAGACGCCTCCGGGCCACTGCACGGGCGGCGCTGTGGATGTCACGATCGTAGGTCCTGATGGGAAAGAACTGGATATGACCTCGCCCTATGGGAGAGAGCGAGAGGAGATGCGCCATGTAGCCGCGACGTACGATCCCAGGCTCACAGAGGCGGCTCGCAAGAACAGACAGTTGCTGATCCATGTGATGACAAAAGCGGGCTTCACAAATTATGCGGGCGAGTGGTGGCACTGGTCGTATGGAGACAGCTGCTGGGCGTGGCGGGTGCGGAGAAAGACGGCGATCTATGGGCTTGTGGAGCCGACGGAAGAGATCATGCGGATCATTCAAAGCGTTTCCAAATGAGCTTTGATTCTCGTCTCGTCTCAAAGCCCAAGGATTCCAGCTCCTTTGACCCTCAGCCATAGCTCGCAAAACAAGGCCGCTTGCAAAGTCCAAACTCACACGTCGTAAACAGCTCGAAGACTTCGGGTGGCACACCCTCATTGACGTTCAGCCCCCAATCGCGCGCCGTCGCCAGGGTAATCGGCGTGTCATGAGTGATGTAACCACCGGTGAGAAAGTCGGCCAGACCTTCGCACTTTTCAGCAGGCAATCGATCTGCAAGCAGCCACTTGACGAAGTTTTTCACTTGACCGCTGGCCAAGCGAGCCACATGCGTCATCAGAACCATCTCGTCTTGAATGGCCTCCGGTGGCTTCTCCTTGAGGAGCGAGGTGTAGGCCGCAGCCGGATAGCCGTTGAACTGCGGATCGACCGGACCCAGCACTGCATAGTTCTCCATGAGGATCTCGTCGGCAGCCAGTGCGATGAGCGTTCCGCCGCTCATGGCGTAGAAGGGCACCATAACTGTAGTCTTGCCGGGGTGATTCTTTAGAGCAATAGCGATCATCTCGGCGGCCAAAGCTAAGCCGCCTGGGGTGTGCACGATGAGATCGATGGGTCTGTCTTTGGGAGTCCGGTTGATCTCCATCAAGACGAATTCTGAATCCTCGATAGTGATCGATTCGCCCTTCTCATCTTCTTCGTCCTCAGCCCAGGGCTCTCTTCGATGAATGAGTGTGATGACTTTGCTCTTGCGCCTCTTCTCCAGCTTGGCGACGATGGCCTTGCGTTGAGCCATGACCAGGCTGCGCAAGTCTGTTTGCTCCTCCTGATCTTCTTCGTCATTCCGCTTAGACATTAGAATGCACCTCCTCAGGTCTAGTTCTTATACTGCAAGAAGTTCACTTCTCCGGGGCTCATGCGAATATGATCCTCCCCATAACAAAGATGCCCACAAGCGTATACACGGTGATTAACACCTGCATAATCGTCCGTTCTTCGAGACGGCTGTTGATGAAAGACCCAATCTGTCCGCCTACGATCACCACCGGGGCGATGATCGCGGCCACGCGCCAGGGGATCACAATCTGCTCAGCATGGAAGACAGCTGGCGCAAAATTAAGAATGGCGAGATTCATTGCCAAGGCCGAAAGAATTGTGAGATGCAAAATGAGCGCACTGGTGCCGGTGGAGATCTTGACGGGGATCTTCTTACGCACTGTCAAGAACGTGTTCGATATCTCGCCGATGGCGATGCCCACGAGCCCGGCGAATGTCCCGGCCGTGCTCAACATCAGCCGATCGAGCCCGTTGGGACGAAACGTGCTGAAGCTCGTTGGGTTGCTAGACTGGAGCAGATAGACCCTCGGGCGATAGTCCGGCAGAGCTTCTGTGGGACGGCGATGGGCGCGATAGAGAATTGCTGCTAATGACAAGAGCAGGCAGCCAAAGACGAGCAAGAGCCCCTGGGCGGGGGCGAAATAGGAGAGGCCACGGGCGAAGATGGCCAAGGGGATGGTGAGAGCCAGTGCCTTCCCTGCGATAGAAAAGTCGATCTGGCGGCGGAACCAGTAGCCGGTCACGCTGCTGGTGTAGCCGAAGAATTCGATCGTGATGGCCAGTCCGATCGCTTCATTGGGCGTGATCTGTGGGAAATTTGGGATCAACGCCGGAAAGAGAAAGAGAAATGCGGGCGTAAAGAGCACCGCAGCCTCCATGGCCAGCGAGCAGACGGTCGTGCAGATGGCCAAAGCCACGCCAACGATGAGCAGAAGCTCCGGAGGCGTAAAGCCCAAGATCGTCAGGGTCTCACTCATGGTGCCTGCCGTAGGGTGCGATGCAAGGCCGCTTGCAAAGCCCAAACTCGCATGTCGAAAACAGCTCGAACACGAGCGGTGGGACCCCTTCGCGCACGGGCAGCCCCAGATTCTCCACAGATCGCAAAGAGATTGGCGTATCGTGAGTTACGTAGCCGCTGGTCAGAAAATCCGCCAGTTGAGCGGCCTTCTCCTGGGACAGTTTCTCCTGCAGGAGCCACTGCACGAAGGCTTTCACCTCGGCGATGGCCTTCTTAGCGATATCGGCATAGACGATCGTCTCGTCCGCAATGGCTTCGAGGGGTTTCTGGGCTAGGAGCCCCAGCAGTGAAGCGGCAGGCACTCCCTGGATTTGGGGGTCCAGCGGGCCCAAGATGGAAAATTTCTGGCTCTGTAGAAATCCTC
>JBBIPG010000068.1:0-9235 GCA_037442925.1 Candidatus Fraserbacteria bacterium
AGGAGGCAGAAGGGGTTGGAGGAGTGCCCATTGCTCGTCGGTCAGATCGCGGTTCATGCCGAGAGCATACCTTCATCTCTACCCCACCGTCAATTTTGAGATAGCTTCAGCTGTTTGGCGAAAATTCTCCGGGTTTGCCAAGGGAGGTATTCAGCGGCGGTACTCAAGATCAGTTTTTGATTGCGTTACGGTTAGCCTTCACCCAAAGTATTCTGGATTCGAGAATGCAGGCCGAGAGATACTGCCTCTTAATGGATGAGTGCATTTCCAGCAGCGATGAGTTTAGAAAGAGAAACATCTTCACCATCCTAGACCACATGAAGAGCGCGTTTCCACAAATCTTCATCGTTGCGCATGAAGACATAAGAAACGAAGTAGAGTATGCTCTGGAACTCAGACGTGGTAAGGATGACTATACAGAGATTGCGAGCCGGAACTGGTAACCTGTGCAAAGGAGTGAGGGCTGATGCCAAAAGTAAAGGATTTGACGGTAGCCGAGCTCAAGGAGCTGATCGAGCAGACAGTTGAACAAAAGTTAATGGAATTGTTAGGGGACCCAGATGCAAGTTTGGAATTACGGGAAGAAGTCAAAGCTCGTCTTAAGCGGAGCTTGGCTCGCGAACGTAAAGGCATTCGCGGCATTCCCGCAGCGGAAGTAGCAAAGAAGCTGGGTTTGGAATGGTAGCTTGTGTATCAAGTCGAATTCGACTCCGAAGCCGAGAAGGAGTTAGCTGAGCTAGATCAATCCTTAGCCCAACGAATTCTAAAGAAGCTTAAATGGCTAGCTGAAAGCTTTGACCTCATCAAACCTGAGCCTCTTCATCATCAGTTGAGGGGTAAGTTCAAACTGCGTGTTGGCGACTATCGTGTAATTTACACTGCGGATATTAAAACGAAAAGACTTCGCGTCCACCTGATTGGCCATCGAGACAGAATCTACAAGACATGATAGATTGATCGTTACGATGCCAAGAAAATTGACAATTCAAGCTATCTGTGTATAAATTCCTTCGCATGGAGGCAATTCCAAAGCAACCCGCCGGGATGCGGGCGTTCACTATAGTCTGGATCGGCCAGGTGATTTCGCTGCTCGGCACTGGCATGACCAGCTTCGCCCTTATCGTCTGGGCCTGGCAAAAGACTGGTTCGGCTACGGCTCTCGCGCTCATGACATTCTTCTACTTTGGCCCAACGGTGTTGCTCAGCCCCATCGCCGGAGCGCTCGTGGATCGCTGGAATCGCAAGCTCGTCATGATGCTGAGCGACTTAACCGCTGGTTTGACGACAGTCGTCTTGCTCATCCTCTTCGCTACGGATCAACTTCAGATCTGGCATCTCTTCGTGGCTGGAGCCTTCGCGGGAGCTTTTCAAGCGTTTCAGTGGCCCGCCTACTCCGCCGCTATCACAACGATGATCCCCAAAGAACACTATGCCCGTGCCAGCGGTATGCTCTCCCTCGCGGAATCCTCCTCCAACATCGCAGCTCCGTTGCTGGCAGGGATTCTCTTGACCGTCATTGGCATCGCAGGAGTCATGCTCATCGACGTGAGTACGTTTCTAGTGGCCATCGCCGCTTTACTTTGGGTGCACATCCCACAGCCGGCCCTGACAGAAGAAGGACGCAAGAGCCAAGGCAGCCTATGGGCAGAATCCGTGTATGGATTCCGCTACATCTTCGAGCGTGCCAGCCTCCTGGGACTGCAAATGGTCTTCTTCGCGAGCAACTTGATCTCCACACTCGGCTTCACCCTGTTGGCACCCTTGATCCTCTCCCGCACAGGAAACAACGCCGTCATACTCGGAAGCGTGCAATCTGCAGCAGGCATCGGCGGGGTGATCGGCGGCTTATTGCTCAGCATCTGGGGCGGCCCCAAGCGCAAGGTGCACGGAGTCTTATTGGGAATCACTTTTGCAAGCCTCTTGGGTGAGCTGCTAATGGGGCTTGGGAGAAGCCTCTACGTCTGGGCGACCGCCGCCTTCTCCGCGGCGTTGTTGCTGCCCATCATCAATGGATCGAATCAGGCCATCTGGCAAGCCAAGCGTGAGCTCGGCGCAACAAAGGGACAATAGCGAACAACAGCACGCCGACGCTTACAGTAATTGCTCCCGCCCAAAGGCGTCCTTCATGCCACTCGAACGTCGCTCCCGCAGGCTGCAAGCCCCGTACCAGAAGAAATGCTCCCACGCTGAAACAGAGTCTGCGCACAATCAGGAAGTTGAGAGCGCTCTTACGACGCAGCGGCACACGCGGCAGCCCGATCATCCAGCCTAGAGCACTGGAAACCCCATGCCGCAAGCGGGCGCCCTCCGTTCCCAAATCGCCTGCCCAACTCAGCACTGCAACACCGATCACGAATGCCCCGGCCAGCGCATACCACCAGAAAAGAAAACGAGCGCTCTCGATAAACGAAGTCTCGTAGAGCTCGTTCATGATCCAGAACTGAATACCAAACAGTGACACAGCCAGTAGAAAGCCAAACACGCGTTATTATACTCGCTCAACCCGCGCCGCACAGGCCTTGACTTCTGTGATCCCGCACACCGGATCAATCGCGTCGTTCGTCAAGAGATTGGTCGGGGTTTCGGCGTAGTGCATGGGCATCCAGATCACGCCCGGCGCAATTTCCGTGATTTTCGCTTTCACCGTTAGCTCTCCCCGACGCGTCGCTACTTTCACACGATCTCCGTCTTTGATTCCCAAACGTGCCGCATCGGCGCTGTTGAGCTGGACATAATTTTCCGGCTCGGCCTTTCCGGCTCTTGTGCGACGTGACATCGTGCCCGCGTTGTACTGCATGAAGCTGCGTCCGGTCGTCAGCACGAACGGATATTGAGCATCAGGCTCTTCCGCAGGCGGCTCATACTCAATGCCGGACAAGTGCCCTTTGCCACGGCTGAACTGCCCTACGTGCAGCGTCGGCGTTCCCGGATGGTCTTCGGTCGGGCAGGGCCACTGCAGCCCTTGATGCTGCTCCAAACGCTTGTACGTCATGCCGGCGTAGATCGGCACCAGCTTTCGGATCTCCTCGAAGATCTCTTCGGCACTGCCGTAGTACATCGGATAGCCCATACGCTCAGCCAATTCACACAGGATGACCCAATCGGGCTTGCTCTGGCCCACGGGCTCGACCGCTTTACGCACTAACTGCACGCGCCGTTCGCTGTTGACGAACGTCCCTTCTTTCTCGGCGAAGCTGGCGGCAGGCAGCACGACATGAGCCAACTTTGCCGTCTTCGTCATGAAGATATCTTGAACGATGAGCAGCTCTAAGGACTTTAGAGCTCCTTCGACTTTCTTCAGATTGCCTTCGCTGAGGGCCACATCTTCACCAATGCAGTAGAGGCCTTTGAGCTGCCCTTGGAGGGCGCGGTCCCACATGTGCGAACAGTAGAGAAAGAAATACGTCTCACTGTGGGCGGGGGGAGCGGACAGCTTGACGCCCCACGCTTTCTCGAAGTTGGCCACAGCAGCCGCGTCCGTCCATTTTTGATAGCCCGGCAGCGTCTCCGGCCGGACCATGTCGGTCGCGCCCTGGACGTTGTTCTGCCCGCGCAGGGCGTTCAGGCCGCCGCTCTTTAGGCCCATGTTCCCTGTAATCATCGCCAAGTTGGCCAATGCCAAAACGTTGCCCACGCCGTTGCGATGCTCCGTCACGCCAATGCCGTAGGCGATGCTCGCGGGCTTAGCACTCGCGTAGAGCTCTGCGGCCTCGCGAATCTTCTCTGCGGAAACGCTGGAGATCTTTTCAGCAATTTCAGGAGTGTACCTCGAGACGACGCTCCACATCGGCTCAAAATTCTCGCACCGTTCGGCGATATATCTTTCGTCGTGTAAGTGGTTCGAGATGATGTGATAGGCCATCGCGTTGAAGAGCGCGACCTCTGATCCGGGGCGCAGGGCTAAGTGCAGCACCGGGACGCCGATGCGCTCGGCCTCTTTGATGACGTCGGTCTTGCGCGGGTCTATGACGATGAGCTTTGTGCCGTTGCGCAGAGCTGGCTTCATCCACACAGACCAGATAATGGGGTGCGAACCGGTGGTGTTGCTGCCGATGATCATCAAAACTTTGGGGCCGGGCTCGAAAAACTCGGAGATCGAGTTGGACATCGCACCGGTGCCCATGACCATGCTCAGTCCGGTCACGGTAGCCGAGTGACAGATGCGCTGGCACTGGTCTATGTTATTGGTGCCTAAGACGGCGCGCGCGAATTTTTGCGCCAGATAGTTCTCCTCCACCGTCGAGCGTGTGGAGCTGATCAGGGCCAGGCTGTCGGGACCGTAAGTCTGCTGCAACCTCCGGAACTCTTGGACAAGATAGTCATACGCTTCGTCCCAGCTCACTTCGACCAGCCTCCCGCCTTTGCGCAAGAGCGGGCTCTTTAAGCGATCGGGATGTTGGACGAACTCGTGGGCGGTAGCGCCCTTAGGACAGAGCGTCCCTTTGCTGACCGGATGATCTTTGTCGGGTCTGAGGCCAATCAGCTTTCCCTCTTCCGCTTGCAAGATGAGCCCGCAGCCGACGCCACAGTAGGGGCAGATCGTCTTGATTTCGCGCATCGTCATCGACCTCCTGGCCAGGACTATCCTAGTACATTTCCCCACCTAAAGACAAGGTCCGGATAGCTTTCATGGCCGCCTTACTCTAAGCTAAAGGATATGAGCAAAGCACCCTGGGAAGAGAGACAGCAAGCAAGGCGATCATTCGATGTCTAACTCCAAAGCACCATCACCCTTGAGTGTGGTCGCCGCTTTTGCTGCTGTATATCTCATCTGGGGCTCGACGTATCTGGCCATACGTTGGGCCATTGATACCATCCCGCCATTCCTCATGGCTGGCACACGCTTCGTCATTGCCGGAGCGGCGCTCTACGTCTGGGTGAGGCTTCGGGGGACACCGCGACCCGCTCCCTACTACTGGGTTCCGACCGCAGTGGTTGGGGGATTCTTACTGCTGGGAGGCAACGGTGGCGTGGTATGGGCAGAGCAGCTTGTGCCTTCGGGGCTAACGGCATTGCTCATCGCGACCGTGCCTTTATGGATGGTTCTGCTGGATTGGATTCGTGGAGGTACGCGGCCCCGCGCAGGAGTTGCTATTGGGCTGGCCGCTGGTTTTGCGGGAATCGCGCTGCTCGTAAGCCCGGCAGAGATTGCCGGTGGAGAACACATAAACCCGCTCGGTGCAACTGTGCTCGTACTGGCCTCGCTCTCGTGGGCGATTGGCTCTCTCTATTCACGTAAGGCAAAAGTGCCAGATTCACCGTTTCTGGCTACAGCCATGGAGATGCTGGCAGGCGGGGCCTTGCTGTTGCTGGCGGGATCTGTCACGGGAGAATGGGCGAGGCTTGAGTTCAGCGAAGTGTCAGCTCGCTCTATGCTCTCTTTTGTCTATTTGATCATCTTCGGCTCACTAGTAGGCTTCACGGCTTACATCTGGCTTTTGAGGGTAAGCACGCCCGCCCGCGTTTCCACGTATGCCTATGTCAACCCTGTCGTGGCCGTGATCCTGGGCGCAGCCCTTGCGGGTGAGCCGATCACAGCCCGTGCGCTCTTAGCCGCCGTGATCATCTTGAGCGCGGTGGTGCTCATCACCACCTACGGGACGGCCAGAACACCCAAGCCCAAAGAGGTGCCCACGACCCGTGGACTGACCAGCCAAGTTGAAGCCTCTACGGCAGTTGTTTCGCCCAGGCGATGAGTTCTTCTAGTTTCCTACGGGCCAGTTCCGGAAGCTCGGCCTGAGGAGGCGCAAGGCCAGGGCCATCCACAGCCCTGCCCACCACAATGGCCCCGACCATGCCCACGCTCTCATGAGGCCGACAGAAATAGTTGTACACCCCCTCAGCCGTGAAGATCCATGAGAAACTGGCGTCCTTTTGCACCAGAAGATCGGAATCCCAGGGTTTAGCTCTCTCGGGGATGCGCGCTTTGTACTCGCTGTGGTTCATGGGATGATAGGCCGTCACCGTATGCCCGCCGGATTGCAGGACCCATGTGACTCTCTCGCCCGGTTGAATTCTCAAGCGATCCGGAATGAACACCAGTTCTCCCTTGGGTCCGCCGACTATGATCCTGGGAGTCTTCACTTTCAGGCCGAGCAACTCTTCGTGTCGGCAACCCATGAGCGACCCCGCGAGAGCTGCGATGCTCAAAAGTCCTAAGCCCTTCAGAAAGCCTCGTCTGTTCATATCCGTTCTCTAGGGGCAAGACGGAGCCGGCGTGGGCATGAAGTTCATGTCGATGCCTGGCTTCACAGGACCCCAAGGCACTCCAGTGCCTGCCATCATGTCGCCTTTAGGAATGTTCGTCACTGCGATGTGCCGATACCAGTATCCGTCCTCTCCGCCCTTGCCCCCGTGGCCTGCGTTCGGATCGCTGCCGGGGGTGAACTTCTGGTGGAAGTGCACAAAGCCCGGCCCGTAGGAGTTTGCCACTCTCTCTTGATCGGCTTTGCAGAATCTGCCTGGGACGAGAGTACCGATCCAGAGGATCATGGTATCCTGGCCGACGGGCTTATCGAAGTGGAAAAACGCTCCCGTGCCATCGGAGAAGATCTTATACAGGTGATCCGGCAGGGCAGGCTGCGTGGGGCTGTCACTGTAGAATGCTCGCAGCTGCTTCATCTCTTGCGCATAGACTTGATCCTGTGCCGAGAGTCCACCGCCTGTACGCGAAGTAGAGGAGATGAGCAACCATCCGCCCAGAACGGCCAGTATAACTACTGCAACAATCAATGCTTCCTTCATGAGTGATTCACCTCAGAGGTGAGCATAGCAGCGATATGGACCGAAGACCGTAAGGGCGCTTACAGTTGACGGGAGTTCTACGCATTACCATAAGTTTTGGAGGCTTATTGTTTATGGAAACACCTGGGTTGTTCGTCTCCTTCATCGCCGGCATCGTGCTTTTTGCCTCGCCTTGCGTGGCTCCCATCATTCCGGCCTATCTGGCCAGCATCGCCGGGGTCAACTTGAGCCGCTTGCAAACGGATGTTCAGCGCGATCTTAAGCGTCGCATCTTTCAGAATGCCCTGGCCTTCGTTACGGGCTTTTCTATCGTCTTTGTCCTCATCGGAACATTCATCGGCGCACTGAGCAGCCTCACGCCGGGATTTCAGATCTGGCTCAATCGCATCGGGGGTGCGCTCATCCTCATCATGGCGCTCCATCTACTACGCCTGATCCAGATCCCCCTCTTGGAGCGAGGGGCTTCGCTTCCCTCAAAGCTAGGGGGCGCCCTCCCACCGGGCCACCTGCGTTCCGCGCTCATGGGCATGGCGTTTGGTGTGGGCTTCTCTCCTTGCACCGGACCCGTACTGGGGGCCATTCTGGCCTATACGGTCACCAGTGGCTCAACGCTCAATGGAGCGATGCTCATGACATCGTTCTCTGCCGGGCTGGCATTGCCTTTTCTTCTAACGGGCCTCTTCACCCTGGGGATTGCCAAGTGGCTCAACTCGGTGCCTCGCCTGTTGCAGGGCATTCAGTTGACAGGTGGGGTGATGTTGCTGGCATTGGGTGTGATCGTGTTCACGGGAAGACTGCAGGCATTGATCGGGCTCTTGTACAGCTGGTTTTGATCTTACTCAGAGGAGGTCGATCGTATGAAGCGCACGGTTCTGCTCATTGGCGTGCTCTTGGCGCTGGTCGGGACGATCTTCTATCTGGATGCGTCCCTGCGACCGGCGTGGCTCAAGAGCTTTTTCAATGGAGCGACAGACAAGCCGGTGGGACTGTTGGAGACAAGAGCTATCGAAGTTGGCGTCCAAGCACCCGACTTCGCGCTCCCTGACTTGAGTGGCCGCACTGTAAGACTCTCGGACTTTCGTGGCCGGAAGGTCGTGCTCAACTTCTGGGCGAGTTGGTGTCCCCCTTGCAAAGAGGAGATGCCCGACTTCGAGAGTGTGTATCGGCAGCACCGCAATGAACTTGTCTTTCTCGGCGTTAACATGCAAGAGCCTGTGGAGGCCGTACAGAGATTTCTGCGTGAGGAGGTCCAAGTCACGTATCCCGTTGTGCTCGATAGCGACGGGTCTGTCACACGCGGCTACAACGTGAGAGTCTACCCTACCACGTACTTTCTCGATGAACAGGGTCGTTTTGTGAAGATCGGGAGCTTGGTGGGCAAGTTCGGCCCCTTTACTCAAGAGGAGCTGGCTCAACGGATTCAAGAGGTTTTGAAGCCTGCGCCTCAGCCATCGACTCCAGAGCTGCAAAACCAGCTTGCGCTTAAATCAGGCGATCTCGGGAGCAAATACTTCTCGAAGGGCGAGCTGGAGCGAATTGGCCTTTCACTTTCAATGGACGTCACGCAAATCCCTTACAGAGCAGATCTGGAGCTGGAGCTGTTGGTCACCGGCTGCCCCTTCGTGGATTGCATCAAGTCCATTGATGGCCCATCGTTCGAAACTCCGTCTGAAGCGGCATCCTGGCTCAAAGGCACTGATCTCATCATGGGAGTTGTGCTGGAAGGCACAGCCAAAGCCTATCCCCTAAAGATCTTGACGTGGCATGAGATCGTCAACGACTTTTTTGGGCCATTGCCCGTGGTCATCACCTTCTGTCCGCTCTGCAATTCGGGTTTGGTCTTCAAGCGGCCGGTGCTGGAGGGGAAGCTGGCGGAGTTCGGGGTATCGGGACGACTCTATAAGTCTGATCTTGTGATGTACGACCGGGTCACAGGGACGTTCTGGTCTCAAATAGAAGCAGCTCCCATTGTAGGCCCGCTGGTAGGAGAAGCCCGGAGTCTGGAGAGACTGCCAGTGGAAGTCGTCCCTTGGCAAAATTGGAATACGTTACATCCCGATACGCTCGTTTTGGCTCGTCCTACCCTAGCTGATCGTTTGGGTGGCAATCCAGGCCGTCCATCACAGAACCCCGCTAGCAAGCTGTTCCTGCAAGACTACAATCAAAACCCGTATGAATACCAGCTGGAAGCCACGGTGAATTACTTTGCCAGCCCACTTCTTAAGGATAAGCGCTTGGACTCATTCGCTACTGTCATAGGCCTTGAGGTCAACGACTCAGCCAAGGCCTATGTGCCAACTGCCGTTCAGCAAGTTGGACTTCTGAATGACCAACTAGGGGGCGAGCCGGTGCTGGTCGTCTGGAACCCGACTCTTAAGACAGTAGAGTTCTTCAGCCGCCGCGTACCTCAGCAGGCTGAGCCTCTGGAGTTTTACACAGAGAGCGATGGGATCAAAGATCGCCAGACCGGCACCCTTTGGGATTTTGAGGG
>JBBIPG010000069.1:0-9049 GCA_037442925.1 Candidatus Fraserbacteria bacterium
CGAAGACATTCAAGAAGACTCCGTGAAGATCGAGGTCAAAGTCGACGACGAATTCACCGATATTCTCGATCCCAAACTGGCAGACTATGAATACAAAGTCTATGCCGACATCGGGATCATCGAATTCAACTTCCCCGAGGAGTTCTTCCAGAACCGCGAGAGTGCGGTTCGAGTGACGTATTCGTACCAGTCGGGTTCCGGAACGTATGTCCTTGGTCTCTCTATCCTCAAGGGCAGCGAGAAGGTCTATCTCAATGGTCAACTGCTCCAGCCGAACGTCGACTACCTCATCGAATATGAAGTGGGGTTTCTCATACTACTGAAGCAAATCACGAGTGACGATGTGCTGCGCATCGAGTATGAGATCGCCCGCGGAGGTCTGGGCGGCGCAGGCGACTACAGCCAGAATTTCCAGGGTCTTACGCTCAATTACGTCCCCTTCGAGGGTCTCAGTATCAATATCGACTTACTGAACGTCTACGATTCCGCCCGACCCGATATCAATCGAGAGACGCTACAGACCATGCCCAACACGCACACCGTACTCGGCATCAGTGGTCAGCTGGATGGAGAGTTGCTTCAAGGCGATTTCGACTTGGGATTTACCATCAACCAGTTTCCGCCGGACGATAACCTCAGGGTGAATCAACCCAATCAAATCTATGTGATTCGTTCTATGGAGCACTATGGGCGGACGCTCATCCTCTTTGGCCATCGCAACGGGCTACAAGTCTACGATGGCCAAGACTGGCACGGCTTTGGGATCTTCGAGGGGCTGGCGGGACTGACGGTCTACGACATTGCTGCGGCTCCCGGCCAGCTGGTCTTCGCCACGTCTGCGGGCATCTCGCACCTCAAACTCGATCCCGGTGATCCCCTAGCGAGCTTCGCCCGACGGTCGAACTGGACCAACTTCACCCAGCAGGACGGCCTGCCCGGCAACACCATCTATGCGGTGCTCATCGAGGGGGACACGCTTTGGGTTGGGACGGATAAGGGGTTAGCGGAAGCTCCCTTGGATGGCCTCTCCGAAGAGAAGAACTGGAAGCTCTACCAGAAGAGTGAGCACCCGGAAATGCTGAGCGATCAAATATTTCAGCTGGCGGCGGCACAGGGTCGGATCTATGCCGGAACCGATCAAGGACTCATGATCTTTGATCCTGCGACCACCGCGTTTCAGGTCGCTGAGGATCTTCGTGGAGTACGGATTAACGATCTGGCAACAGATGGCAAGGTCGTCTACGCGGCGACGGACTGGGGTGTCCGTGCGTTGGAAGGCGAGCAGGGACTGGGATGGCCTGTAGCAGATCAAGCCGTCCATGCTGTAGCTCCCCAAGGGGACAATCTATGGTACGGCACCCCTGAGGGGCTCTACAGTCGAGAGAGTGGATTGATCAGGGAAACCCGCGGACGTGAGATCACCGCGATCGGTGCCTCACAGGGGGCCATCTGGGCCGGCGAAGCGGCGACGACCCAATATGTCATGATGCTCTACCAGATAGACTCTGCTTCAAACGGAGTACAGTCGTATCGTCAGGCGGAGACGCGCCTCGATGGACGCGCCAAGGATCGCTTCACAGACATCCCCGCGTCAGAGCATACAGACTACGGCTGGATTGGCCGCATCAGGCTCACGAAGCAACTGGGCCCGCTCCAGCTCCAGGGAACGCTTGAAGGCCTCTCGCCTCGATTCACCGCCATTGGCATCTTGGATCGCCAGGATCGTGTCCAGTTCAACCTCGGTGCCAGCTATCCCATCGGGCCAGCCATCGAAGTGCGTGCCGATCACCAGGAAGGCCTTCAAGGTCTATTCAGCTTCCCCTCGCAGGTCATTCAAGATCGCGTCGGCCTCACGCTGAAACCCGACACAGGACCCCAGATCGATCTGGATTACTCGCTTCAGCGCGTCAATCAGAATCTGCGTCACGTCGGCTTCGACCGCCTGGAGCGATCATACAACGTCTCTGCACGCGAGCGGTTCTTCGATGACCGCCTCTCTCTCACTCTAGGCTATGAATTGAGCCAAAGCGAGGATCTGCAATATCCCGTCTACTCCTCCGTAGAAAGCCAATTGAGTGGAGAGGCTCTCTTCCAGGCACTACAAGGCTTGACGTTGCGATTGGGATATCGCCAACCGACGAATTGGAGGTTTGGGCAGGCGCTGGGCGAACGACGCTTGGACTGGGGAGCCGATGGAACCACCGTGCTGACCCTAGGGAGCGTTCCGCTCACGTTCCGGGCCAACTATCAAGGCAATAGTCGATTCCCCTTGAGGGCCTTCGATCTTGGCACCCTTGAACAGAGCGCGGGGCTGGTCATTCGTGCGCTCGTGCTCCAGCTGGGGGGGCTTTCCCTCTCTCCGCAAGCGTCCTTCTCGGCGCAAGCGAGCGATCTGTTTGGTCCCAACGCCAATCTTAAGCTGAGCGGCGAGGGAACCGTTCAAGGGCGTTTCTCTGACTTGGAAGGACGTCTCTACTACAAGCGAACTTCCTTCTCGTATGGCCGTAGCCAGCTGGAGCGCATTGCCGATAATGTACGATTCACTCTCAACTATCAGGGTTTCCCAAGTCTTAGACCCACCCTCGAGTTTTCGGGTACTCTGGAAACCCTTCTGCATCCTCTGCTCGGACAGAGAACGAACGGCCAGTATCAGATCTCCCTACAGCTCTCTTGGCAGAAGACTGGGCCATTGGGGATGGATCTTTACCTGGCGCACCAGCTCGTCGATAGCGATCGTGAACGGACAGCTTCCTATTCGTTGCAGCAAAGCCTGGAATACACCCTCTTGCCGGGAGTGACCCCCCGGTTGGAATTCCAGGTCGAGTATCTTAAGGGGCAAGAAGGATATACTCCGGTAGATGAGTTGAGAGGGGAAGTCTCTCTCTCCGGAAACTTTTCGCTGGTCGAGGAGTGGGGGGCTACTCTTTCCGCGACGTACCTCTTCGGCCTAGACGCCATTCAACCGCGCGGATCGTACCAGAGCTTTGTCTTGACCTTCCAAGCCGGACGTGCCTTTTCGCTCTTTTGAGCTTTAATGCAAAGGATCATCCGGCGGACAGAACTCGGGCCGCAGTGCGCACAGCAGAACGTTGGGCGGTCCGAAGATGGCCGAAAACGAAATCCGGTGATTTCCCGGCAGCTCGGGATGCATCATGAAGGCGTAATCCACGCGGAAGTCGCCCACCTGAAGGCCAAATCCCAGAGTGGGTGAGAGCAGGTTCCTCAAGTTTCTCAGCCCCAGACGAAGACTGAGCTCACCCATTCCCAAAGGTTCCAGCTCCAGGCCGGAGAGCTTCCATTCGCCTCCCAGATGAAAGGTGCCGTCGGCCTCGAAATCCAATGCCAACGTCATGTTTCCCAAAAGGGTCGCCGCTGCCCCCAACCGGAATCCTGGCCCCCACGATTCGTGATGAGAGCTCCCATAGGTGATGCCCGGGCTGAGCAGATCAGGCAGGTTCAGACCGACGCGGAGCACTTGCACGGGAAGACCCCCAAGAGCCAAGCGTTCCTGGGACCAGAGAAAGCTGGGCGTGAGTGAGAGCGATGTACCACTGCCCTGTGGGAGCGTACTCACTTGATAGATCCTCAGTTGCAGCCCCGCTGCCAACGGAACCCCCAGTTCCAGCGGAGGCTCCGCGAGCGAGAATCCCGATCCGATCAAGACTCCTATTTGCTTGTAGGGTATCTCACCCAGCGGAACGCCGATCTGGTCTCGCTCCGTGATGCCAGGGATATTCAAGAAGAGGATCTGGCCTCCCACGTTGGGCAGAGCGAAAGCCACTGTACCATACAAGGCCCGGCTGAAGCGGCTTTCAAACAGGACACCCAAGTGGAGCTCCTTCAGAAACGCCAAGCCAGCCGGGTTGTAATACAGCGCGTGTTCGCCCTCGGCCAATGCCACGAAGGCCCCCCCCATGGCCGCCGGCCGCGCGCCCTCGTCGAGATCGAAAAGCCCCACCAAACTCTGCGTGCTTGCGGCAGGTGCGATGAGGCCATACGTCACGATCACAAGCAGAACCACTTTGAGGTTTTTCATCGTTGGATCACCAGCACCTCCACGCGCGAGGAGACGACTCCTCTGGGAGTCTCGGCCCGCACCAGATAGAAGTAAGGTCCATTCGGCAGGTCATTCCCGTTGCCATCTCTTAGATCCCAAACGAACTCACGGCGGTTGACATCGAGATCCGTCGTGAAGGCAGGTCGCCCCACCAGATCGAAGATGAGCAGCGTGGCTCGCGTAGTCCCCACAGGCAGGAAGTACACGAATGTGGTGCGTGTGGAGGCGGGATTGGGGTAGTTGAGAACCAGTACGCTATCTGGCGGCGGAGCTTGGAACACATATATGCGCTTGGCTATTTCAGCGCTTCCACCACGGTTGTCTGTGACCGTGAGCGTGATCGTGTAGAGCCCTCCCTGGCCGTACTGATGAGATGGGGTCTGAGTGTCTGCCGTTGCCCCATCGCCAAAGTCCCACAGCCACTGCGTAATGCGACCATCCGGATCTACGGATCGATCCATGAATTGAATGGTGTCCCGAGTACTTGGACTCAAAGGCGTATAAACAAAGTCAGCTGTGGGAAGCTCATTCGTGCCAGCGACGATCCGGATCACTCCCGGCACGACCTTATGAGGGATCAAGGTAGACTTTGGGTCATGAAAGATATCGAAGACGGGTCTTAGGGTCGTGCTTGAGCCCACAGGTCCTTTGGCGCGCACGACCAGACGAAAGATCTCCCCTTCCAAAATGCCTTCTCCCTCCTCGCCAACACACTTGGTCGCGGCGAAGCGGATCAACCCCGGTTCCACATTGAAGGCATGGACAGGACAGTCCTCCCGGAATTCAACCCGAAGGACTTCGATCACATTGGGGTCGAACGGGATGGTGCCTTGGATGCTCACTACTCCCGGGGCGGGGACTTCCGTGACCGTAACTGTCACGGTGGCCTCCTGGCCTTCAGGGATATCCACGCTCTCCACGGTGATGGTAGCTAGCGGTTCCTGTTGAGCCACTAGCGGAAGAGCAGAGATGATCAGAGCCAGCAGAAATCCCCCCAGAACGACGGGATGTCCCAGAGCCTTCACGATTTTCATATACGCTCTTCCCCTTTCTTGCCTACCCAGTTTAGCATATCCACACACCATCCGTGAACTCTCTCAAGATCCGAGTCAGAGCCGCCAAGAGAAAGCCAATCGATGGGAACCCGGCAGCTGAGGGTGAGTGTTGAAGGCATAGTCAAACTGAAAATCCTGCAAAGCGAAACCAAGCCCCACCGTCAGTGAAAACGCATCTTGTCGAACAATCGCCCCCATGCGGATCGCCAGATCCCCTAGTCCGGGCAAAACACGGACCCGCACTTCCCCCCCCAAGTGAAATTCAAAGGGTACAACGATGTCAAGCCCAACAGCCACGTCGCTGAATAAGAGCGCTGTTCCCAAACGCAGCCGGAGCGGCCCGGTTCCGGTACTGATGAGATTCTCGAAGAACAGCCCCGAACGGATTGCCTCCGTGCGAAAACCCGCGAGGTTCACCTTGGCGATATTCCACAGGAACGCTGGCTCTAGACCAAAGCCGAACCCACCACCCGGCTCTATGGTATTGATCAGCAACGACTTCACCCTCACCCCCAGGGCCAAGGCACTCATGGCCCGCGTCGCTGCCAGTGGGATGTCACTCAACGCCAGGCCATAGGCACCCATCAGGGCAAAGCTTGCGTAATCGAACGTGCCCTTTACGGTATCGCTTGCATCGCGCTCTTCAACTCCGCCGAAACTGAAAATCGAGATCCCTAGGCCCCAGCGACGCAGGGCGGCCGAAAGATTCAAATAATGAGAGCTGAGGAAATGACTCTCGTAGAAGGCGCTTAAGCTCAAACGTTCTTGATAGGCCAAACCGGCAGGATTATAGAAGAGAGCTTGCTCATCATCGGCGATGGCCACAAACGCCTCCCCCATCCCGAGCGCGCGCACGCCTCCGCCGAGGTCAAAGATCGTGGCAGCCTGCGCCCTCCCTTCTACTGCCATCACACCCATGAGAACAGCAGCCAGGGAAAACCAGAGAGACAGCCGCCAGAGCCTCAACACTCCACCTCTGTCTGTCATCTGGGTTGACCTCTCCTCTTTCGCCATCATCGTTGAATGACGAGTTTACCCACCGACGAGCTGACGGTGCCCCGATTCTGTATGGTGACTTGCACCACGTAGTAGTAAGCTCCGTCAGGAACATCTGCCCCTGCAGTGTCCTTCAGGTTCCATTGGAATGTATCTGCCGTGACGGTCAGTTCTTTGATGTAGATTTGTCTTCCGGACACATCGAACACATACAGCGTTGCGTCAGTGGTATTCTGTGGCAAGCTGTACTTGAATGTAGCCGTAGTGCGCGCGGGGTTGGGGAAGACGTGGACGAGAACGGGTGGGATTCCGCCCCTCTCGAGGACTGTGACCGTCTTAGAGACTGTGTTTGTCGTGCCCTGATCGTCTTTCACTGTCAGCTTGACGGTGTAATTCCCGGAACGGGTGTACTTATGGGTGGGATTTTGTACCGTGCTGGTCGCATTGTCCCCAAAATCCCAGCTCCAGGAGTTGATATTGCCTCCACCGGTTGACTTGTCGGTGAATTGAATGGTCTGGTTCACTTCCGGCTGAGCGGGTGAAAACGAGAAATCGGCCGTGAGGGCTGTAGGAGAAGTGACGGTCAGTTGCCCATTCTGCACGGTATGCGTGATGCTGGCAGTAGGGGTGTTCAAGGTGACGAATGTCAAGACCAGGGATGTCTTATCCCCCGGATTGCCTGCGGCAAGCATGTCGATCTCCAGGAACTCTCCCTGAGTTACCAGATCGCCAGAGACCTTAAAGCCGATGAAGCGTACCTCTCCGGCAGGGTTATCGATCTGGAATGCTGCGATGCTATAACCGTTCAGCCCTACGATCCCCTGAACGGTCGCCACCCTGGAGTCATATGTCAATTTCCCCTGGAAGTCGCGGATGCCCGGTGAGGGCGCTGCCTGAACTGTAATTTTGAGCGCCACGACCTTGCCCTTGGCAGCCGTGACCGTAGGTACGGTCACCTGGGTTTGGGCCTGGGCTGCAACAACACTTCCCAGAACCAAGAACATGATGCCAAGGGTCACGGCGGCGGAAGAGGCATATCGCATCCGGTTTCTCTTGATCATGCTTTCGAGTTCGTACAGACGATTGTATGGATTTTTCATCCGAAGCCTCAAGGACAGGCGTCCTGAACGGAAGCCCCTCTAGTTACAAGAAGATGGCCCTCAATTCTGTTAACGGATGACAAGAGCGGATTAGCAGAGATTCAAGTGGAAGAAACGCAGGGGGCCCCGGCTTTCCTCAGGGCCCCTCCCTTTGCCGTTCGATTCATCTTATTATTACGAGGTTCTGCCAGCATCCCCAAAGCTCTGAGAAGCTAGCAGCTGGAACCCTTCGCGTGTAAAATCCTCGTCGAAGGCAAAGGCAGTCTGCAATCGTTGTCGCCTCATGAGCGCAAAGCTCACTCGATCCACCAGACTCACCGTACGGCTACCCGCCGCCAGCAGCCCCTCTACGGCTGCCTGATGCAGC
Source organism: Candidatus Fraserbacteria bacterium (assembly GCA_037442925.1). Classification (GTDB taxonomy): domain Bacteria; phylum Bipolaricaulota; class Bipolaricaulia; order RBG-16-55-9; family RBG-16-55-9; genus RBG-16-55-9. The sequence goes on from JBBIPG010000069.1 coordinate 7,576, forward strand.
TTCTCATCCACCCAAACCACATCCAGAATGGGGACGATATCCTGCTGTAAGGACCTCGCTGCCTCTAGGCCGAGCCGTCGCTGTACTAAGGCAAAACTCTCCACGAGCACGTAGTTATGGGTGAGAAGCGGAGGTTGCGCCTCCAGGAGCTGCGCCCAGAGTGAGCGAGCCTCTGCATGTTTTTCATCGTCCCGGTCGAGTAGGGCATACAGAGCCGAGGTGTCGATGAAGAAGGCTTCAGTGGTCAGCATAGGCCTCTTCCAGCTCGCGGTCGTGTTCTTTGGCTACATCGCGGCGGCCAGAGCTGAAGCGGCCTGCTGCTGCCAGCGCTCGGCGGCGCGCATCTCGATGGCGCACAAGGTGAGCCTCTACAGCTTCTCGTATCAACGCTGCCACCGACTCACCCCGCTGAGCCGCCTCGGCCCGGAGAGCGCGCATCTGCTCGTCAGTGAATAAGACTTGAGTACGATGCATACTTGATCCCTCATCGGATGCCACTAGCCGAATCGATGATACATCATTCCATCGCTATGTGCTACAATGGCACCTCGTTGCCAACCGTTCACAGATCTGTCAACGGATAAGCGAGCGGATTAACGGATGAATCCGCAACCACACATCCGCTCATCCGTATCCATCCGTTGACAGAAACAAAGGGGCCCCGGGTTGCCCCAGGGCCCTTCCCCTTGGCCATAGGTAATAGCTGAGTTTGGCGCGATCTCGCCTCTCAGGCCCGCTCCGAGATTTTCTCGCTGAGCCAGGCGTTGATGAGTTCCTCAGAGGACATTTGCTTCGTTCGAGCGATCTCGGCCAGGCGCTGGGCAAGCTGGGCGTCAATGGTCACGAGATGGGCTCGCCTTTGGAGATCCACCTCGAACTCGGCCGCAGGGAGTTCCTCCCAGTAATCGCCTAGATCATGAGTCTCGAAGAACTCTACCAGATCATCCAGAGAATCGAATGGAGGAAGACTCTTGGATTTACTGCCCTTTGCCATAGTGCCGTCTCTCCTTTCTTACCATGTCTCTCGCGCTCAAAATCAATGCTTCTTTGGTCTTCTTCTTGTAGATGAAGATCACGGATAGATACCGTCCGGACGCCGTTTGCCCCAAGGCTAGATAGACCTCTTCACCTTTACGTTTCCCACGCTCGACAAGGCGGAACTTCGGTTTGTCCTTGAAGACCTCTTCGACTTCATGAGTTGCCACATGATGCTTCTCAGCAAGCTTTTCCACAACATCTTGCAGCCATACGATGCTTTCAATCCGCATGTAGCCCCACTAGCCGCCGGATTCTCAAGCGAGCTTAACAGCTTGCGAGTCTATCTTCAACCTCCGCTAATCCGTTCTCGATCCGTTGCCAGATAGCGGAAAACGCAAGGGGCCCCGGGTTCCCCCCAGGGCCCCTTCCCTTGGCCGTTCGTTGGTTTAAGGTCAGCTTACGGGATGATGGTCTTGCAGGTGTTGACAGATACCGG
>JBBIPG010000070.1:0-8821 GCA_037442925.1 Candidatus Fraserbacteria bacterium
GAGAGGATCGACACCGGAGGGGGCACCATACGGCTGTAGCCGCCACCCCTTGCTCTTCCGCAAGAGAAGCCGCCGCTGACAGCTGTGACAAAAGTGACATGGTTTGTCAGGCTGGATGTCCAGACTACAGCAGTTCGAGCAGCCTCGCCGGTATCTACGTCTTAGTTCCGTTCATGGGTGGGCGGACCTCCCCGATCGAAGCAAACCGCGTCGGATGTGATTCGTAGCGTGATTTCAATCCGATTGCCTATTGGCACATCCACCCTAGTCGCCAGTTCGTTCATCTTCATTTCCATCATCACGATCTGCTCCATGAGTCCAGGGCAACTTCTCACGCAGCAAAGGTCTTAGCCTGTCAGGTATTGCGTACCAATCAGCTACCGTTTCGTCTATAGCTGCGATCGCTGCAAAATAGTCTTGGAGATAGCTGTGAGCAGCTTCACATTTCTCTGTCCATCTCTTCCAAAAAGCATTAGGGTCGTCAGGAACGGTAAGTTTCTTGAATTCGTCCCATTTACAAGCTCCATAACGCTCGACCCAGAGCCGTACAACATCTTGAAGATGTGCCGGTTTTCGTTCGACTCTTAGCTCCTCTCGTTCCCAAAGAGTCTGCAATTTGAAATTCCCTGTTACAGGCTCGATATACCCGCGTTGCCCATAGTGATCCATCTTGGCAGTTGCGAGTTGTTCTTTTTGCAATAAGGTGATGGGATCGAGTTCGACTTCGCCCTTGACGTAACTGGCTTCAAGGTATAGCTCGCCGCCATAATCTTTGAGGAAGGACTGAAGGTTTGCACTGATTTTAAGGGCATTTTCTACTTGTTGTTGCAGCGCAAGGGCAATCTTATCAAAGTCATCGGGCACAGGTAAGCAAAAGAGCAGTCTTGTTGCAATAGAATTGTTGGTGGATAGCGCTGAATATGCAAAGTTGAGAGGAGCAGACACTAAGAGACCTAGTGCAGCGTTTGCCAATTTAGGTCTTGGCGTTATAAACACCCATAATTTATGGGTGAAGACAGGCTTAAATTCTGCATTCCGCTCAAAGAGCGTTCCCTTTAAGCGTCGCCACACCCGAGTCTTGGCTGTTTCGTGAAGTACAAAACCGTACTCAACCTCTCTCAATTGGGCAATCCTTTGAAGTTGTTCAAGCGCTCGTCTTTGTTCCCTAGAAAGCGCATTGGTTGCAACAGAAGCAACAAAAGGAGATCTCTTCCGCGGTCCTCGCTCCGGCGGATAGGGAAGCGGCATCAGTAGATCGATGATTTCTCCTTTGTAAAGGGGCATAGCTTCTGGATGATCAGCTTGCACGTGGAAAGGGCTCACGTGTGTTGTATTGACATCCCCCTGTGAGATGAAATTTTCTGGAGGCTTGAGCCCAAGCTCTTCCAAAAGTCTGTACAGAGTTTTGGAAGAGGTATTAACCATGTGCTCCCAGAGTTGGTAATAGTCCTTGTTCTCTGGAAAGACAATCCACACATTCTCCCAAGGGTTGCGCTGGTTCGGCACTTTCAGTCCGCGACGGGGCTTGCTCTCCTTGGAGATCCACCAGCTCAGATCTCTAAACGGGACAACCAAGGACGGCCTAGCTTGCGTGTTTTGAATAGCCTCGCCGGGCGTCTGACCATAACCGCCACCACAAACCCGAATTGCTGTGGAATCCTTAGCTTCCGTAGCATCTTTTTCTAAAACGAGCACGATAACGGCTTGGTCAACTCCCTTGAAGAGAACATGCTCAGTGTAGAAACGCGTGACCGCCAGGGGCTTCGTCAAGCCCAGTAGCTTGCGCCGCAAGGCTTCCGATTGCTGATCCCCAAGGCTCGTTAATGGAATGATATACGCGAGACGCCCACCTGGAGAGAGAAAATGGAGCCCAACTCGGACGAAAAAGATGTACGTATTGATATCACCAGACAGCCAGCTTTCATAGAAAGGATCTTGCCGCAGGATAGTTATGCCGACATTCTCTTGTTTGGGGGTAACATAAGGTGGGTTGGCGATGACAAACCCAAACTTCCCTTTCCCCTCTATTTTCAGGCGAAGGACTTCATCTAAGTCCTCGCCCAGCTCTGCTTCACGATAATCCACCAAACTATCTGTATTGTAAATCTTGAAGCCTTCAATGGGAATATCCACACCTTGGCTCTGCAAGAAATGATAATCTTCCAGCGCTTGGATAAGGAGATTTATCCGCGCCAAGTAGCAGGAAAATGGGTTCAAGTCCATACCCATGAAGTTATCTTGGAGGCTTTGCAAAAAGCTTTCAGCTAGACGTAGTCGGCTTTCTTTCTCATCACGAGAGCGTTCACGATGATAGGCTTCAAGAGTTTGTCGATAGCGATACGCCGCGTGCACAAGGAATGAACCGCTACCACACGCAGGGTCCAAGACTTTCTTGCCCAAGATCTCACGATCGTCTGCAAGGTAGCCTGCTTCATCCAGGATGTAATCCACCACCTCCGGCGGCGTGAGATAATGTCCCAGGCGATGGCGTTCGGTCCTTTCAAGAAAGCGCTGGTACGTGTAGCCAATGAGATCTGTCGAGAGGGCGGAGAAGTTATAAGCAGCGAGGATCTCTAGGACATCCAGCACGGAGAGATCATCGGGCATAAACCAGTCATAAATCTCTCGTTGTCGCAACTCCCCGTAATGGCCGGCAGCCCGCTCCAACGCCATCCGCAGAAGATGAGCAGCACCGAATCTCCCTTCTTCGACGGAATAACGGGGGCGAACGGTGGCCACCCAAGCTTCTAAGCCTCCATCCGAGATCAACCTCGGTTTAACAATGCTTTTATCTTCCAAGATGCGGACGAGGAGCAGCTTCAGGAAAAAGACATAAGCACACTGGCGCGCGAAGCGCTTGCGCCTATTGAATTCCAGCTCTTCTTCTTCTTTTCCCTCCTCTGCAATTCCAGACCCTTCTTCGAAGCGCCTTTGGAGTTCCACCCAGCGCTTGTATCGCGTATGCACAGAACCATACGATTCATAGCGAATTTGCCATCCTCGTGCATCATCGTTTAGCTGTCGGAGGCGTTCGAGAAGCCTCCATCGGCTGGGTTGGTCACTCAGTTGAGAGGAGAGCTCTTGAAGATCGTCATCATTAACGTCGCCAAGCTTTACAGCAAGAGACTGGCCGGTTGATAGAAAGGCTTGTGCATCCCTCCCAGGCGCTAGTCTATTTGTCGAATTCTTTAAATATTCTTGCCACTTCTCTTGCAGATTCTGGAGTTTATGCTCGTACTCCATGATTTTCTTATCGCTGAACTCCAACGCAGAGTGAGCCATGTGCGCAAGGCGGTCGATCACACCTTGGATTTCGTCGATGAAGGTATGCAAATAATCTTTGATAGAGCGAGCTTGACTTTTCCAAGCTTCCTCAGTCACTTGCAGTGCCTGCAACCTCTGATCGAAAGCAGTAAAACGCTCCTTCTTGAGAAGCTCGTAGAAAAGCTCGAGCTTCTCCTTGGCTTCTTCGCGAACAAATTCCAAGACGGGGCCACCAAACTCCTCAAAGGCTTCTAAAAGGTTCACTTGAAGGAAGGCTGAGAGAGCCTCTTGCTCTCGTCGGAAAGCGACAATTTCTTTACCGTTGAAGAGGACACCTACTTGGGCAATGGATTCAGCATAGCGACGAATCTGATCGCTTTCAGGGTCTAGCTCGAGAGAAGTGCGCTTATCCTCCCAAAAGAAGGCCGTCTTCCCCAGAGGCCTGATTACAAAATCCGGTCGGCCGACGGCTTTGTCACGGTTATATTGCAGATCCTTTGACTCGTATCCCAGGCACTCTAAAATCTTTATGGTTAAGAGACGATCTACTACATCTTGTTCATCATCCGCTCGCACTTCAGGTGGTACGGCGAGATAGTTCGTCAAAGTGAGACTCTGCCCACTTTGAGGATGAGGAATACGCACATTCGATAACGCTTGCTTCAGTGTGTTGTAGAAATCTGAATTCGACATTCCCTTATCCTTATAGCACTCCCCTATCGCATGAGATTATGACGACCTCATAATACATCAAAGGCGTCCTATGTCTGTAGTTGTGTGTACCTCAGCAGGGGAAAAGCATCCAGTCTCTACCAGACATGTCGACGGCCACTGAGGTAATCGTTCAACCGGCCGCCCGGAGCCCGCGGCCAACTCTGACGCATCTCGCCCAACAAATGCTCTCCTTCGTTCAAGAGCAGGAGGCCTTGCTGCACCATCTCAATAAGAACCTCTAACGTTCCCAAAGTCGCGATCCCTTGAGCCACGGCAAATTCATGGGCAGGACGGTCATCGAGAACTGCAGTCCAACCACGCTTTTGGCAGATAGCCAGTACCTCGGACTCCCCTGGATCGATTCCTACATAATCGCGCTCGTACTCAAGCGCAAGATCTCGCTCCTCTTCATACAATCTCAGCACTCGAAACGGATTACTTCGAAACCTTCGCCTTGCCTGCTGCAAGTGAGCAAAGAGTCGTGCATCGAGGGGATCACGCCTAGTTGTCGGAATTTCTCGTAGTGTTCTGTCGAGTCTAGATCGCGCTTTCTTCCAATCTTCATACACTTGAGCGGGAATGTAAATCGGTTTGCCGAGGAGTTTCTCCAGCAAATCAATCTGATCGGTATACGTGAAATTCAGTAGGGGACGGGTGTTCAAGACATACTTGATGCCCGTCCCTGATGGCGGCGATCCATCCATGAATTCCTCTCACCGGTCATCGCGGTTTCAGTCCTACCCTCCTACCTCTGAGGGCACAATCTCTTCCTGCTGTTTGCGCATGAGTTCCTCAAGAAAGCGGACGAATTCGTGGAGGGAGTGACGATCTGTCCCTAAAAGCTGCGCCGCTTTCCCCTCGCCAATCTTTCCTTGCTCCCATGCCTGAAACACTAACGCCATGTACTCCATAGATAGCTGCTCATAAAAGGGCAGATCTCGCACCTCTCCTACTTCAGAAGCATCCACTTCATACCCAAGCTGCAGAGCGATGCGTACGGGACTTTCGCGGCTCAACGTCTCGAAGTACTCCTGGGTAATTAGGCGAAGATTCTTGAGTCGCACGAGCATGGCCTTGTAGCTTACACCGAAGTAACGCTGAAGGCGGACGACGTCTTGGGCCATAAGTGGACCCTCGAGGCCTAGAAGGGCGATAGCCCGCTTGACCCCTTCCTCCGGCATGAGGAACTCCGCCGCGAAGGTGTTTGCTTGCCGTTCAATCACCCGAGGATCTCCCTGTGGCGCGAAAATGCGGCTGGCCACCACATGCTCCTGCCGATGGAGCCAGACGTGCGCAAACTCGTGGGCCAGCGTGAAGACCTGTCGCCACTTCACTTGGGAAGCGTTTACCAGGAGTACCGGCCCCAACTCGGGGTAATTCAAGTACAGGCCCGAAATCGGATCGGGAGAGAGCGGCCATAAGAAGATAGGGATCCCTCGGCTTTCAATCAGATATCTCAGATCGACGCGCAGAGGGAAGTCCCCTAAGCCCAAGAGTGTCCGAACCTGATCGGCCTCGGCCTCGACAAGGTAGTCGGGCACCCGCGCATTAAAGCCCCGACCGTTCTCAGGCAACGAGGGCTTTACACGCCCTACCTCCTGACTCAGCCGGGCAAAGTGCTCCAGGGTCTGCCAGAACCGTGCAATCTGCTGTTTATCCGAACCCAATACCTTGGCGCTTTCGATCTCTGCGAATAGAGCCTCGCGGACCTGGACCGTGTTCGACGTCTCATCCGCAGGACCCAGCAGCTCCCAAGGCTGCACCCCGTAGAGACCGGCCAACTCTCTGAGCAGGAGGCTATCGACGCGTCTGCGACCGGCTTCGATGTCCGCAATCGTGGGCCGGCTCAGATCCAGGAGCTCCGCGGCCTCCTGTTGGGAATACCCGGCCGCTTCGCGCGCCTGCTTGAGTCTTTGGCCCAGTTTTCTCTGCTCCTCCTCCCTTCTCTCAGCAACCATAGAAATGACCTCCTTTTTTTGTTACGGGCGAATCGTACGGCCGTGTGCTATGCCCCACACTTTGCACTTTCACAATTCATATTGTATAATAAACCCATCCCGGTGTCAACTCCGGGGGAGAGGAAATCTATGACACGAACGGTGTATGACGTTACACCCCATGGGCAGGGGTGGCAAGTGAAGAGACGAGGAGCAGATCGAGCTTCAAGTGCACACGCTACCAAAGAAGAAGCTGTTCAAGCAGCCAGAGCTCTAGCGTTGGCAAACAAGCCCTCGCAGGTAGTGGTTCATACGAAGGATGGCAAGATCGAGTTCGAGTGGACTTATGAGAAGGATCCCTTCCCACCACCGGGATGAGTCGCAACTCACGAACCTCCTGAGGAGATGAATTCATGGCAATACTCAATGATCACTTCCAAAAATTCCACCAGAACATCAGCTTAGATTCAAGCAGAACAGAAAGGATCAAATCGGCCTACAACGCGCTCTGCGACTTTGTTGAGAGCGACAAACCTCTTAGTTCTGCGCTTCGCGAAATCTTCTTGCAAGGCTCTTATCGCAACAACACAGCCGTTCGCCCTATCAGTGGAGAGTTTGATGTCGACGTGGTCTTAGCGATTGACGCCACAGATCACAGCAGCTGGTGGCGTAGCAAACGAAGCCCCTCAGACGTGGTGCGATGGGTGGCCAGCAGGCTTCGCACCAATCCGGTCTACGGGACCAACAATATTACGGTGCAGCAAAGAACGCGATGCGTCCGGCTGGTCTATGCCGGCGACTTCCATCTCGACATCGTACCGGCTCATTGTGAAAGCGCTACTCAAGACCCGATAGAAGTCCCGGGATGAATGGGTCGTAAGTCATCCCAAGGGCTACACACAATGGTGTCAAGACACCAATAATGGATACTAACGGTAAATTCACAAGAATCGCCAAGATGCTCAAGTGGTGGGTCAATCTTAAGTTCGATGCTCGTCGTGCGCCGCGGTCTATTGTTCTTCAAACTCTGATCGGCACACATATGCCCAACAATCCTTCTTCAGATGCGGAAGCCCTCGTCTGCACTTTGGGCAACTTACACGAATGGTTACAGACACGACTCACAATCTTTGCTGCTCCAACCGTTCCCAATCCATCTCTATCTCAAGAAGATCTAGGCCGTGATTGGGATTTGGGCGACTATAAACTCTTCAAGCAGCGAGTGGAAAGCGCAGCTGGCAAAGCATGCGAAGCTTACTTGGAAAAAGATACCGAGAAGAGCATTCGCTTCTGGCGTGAACTCTTCGGAGATGCGTTCCCGGTCAACGCATGAGCGAAGGAACCTTCAAAATCCTGGCCATAGATGGCGGTGGAATCAGAGGGATCTATCCTGCCAAATATCTGGCGGAGCTAGAGGCGGATGTTGGAGAGCCGATTCGCCGATATTTCGACTTGATCACGGGCACCTCCACGGGCGGCATCATAGCGATCGCCCTAGGTCTGGAGATCCCCGCATCCCATATTCTGGAGCTGTATAAATCCAAAGGAGCATCCATCTTCGGAAGGCGATTCCCCTTTGGCATGTTTCTTAGGCCCAGATATCGGAATGATGCTCTTATGGAAGTATTGAAATCAGAATTTGGAGAAAAGCGCTTAGGAGAGTCCAAGAGCCTCCTCTGCATTCCGGCAGTCGATTTATCCACAGGCCAGACGAAGGTTTACAAAACGAGGCACCACCATGAGCTTACCGAGGATTGGAAATTGCCAGCCTGGAAAGTGGCAGCTGCCACCACAGCAGCCCCAATCTATTTCACAGCTTTCTCGGTACATGGAAGCGATGCCAAAGTGGATGGAGGCTTGTGGGCTAACAATCCTGGGCTCGTCGGCGTAGTGGAAGCTATGTCTTTAGGCTACGAGCCTGGTGAGACTATGCTTCTCTCCATCGGCACGGGAGAAGTGAAGTTTCACATGGAGCCAAATGTCGCTAAGAAAGCAGGTTTATGGCAATGGTTCTGTAGAAGGCAGAAGCTCGCAGAACTCATGCTATCAGTCCAGTCGCAAGCTGTGCACAATCAGGTTAGTCTTTTGAACCTTAAGATGTATGAACGCGTCAACTCTAATCTGCCACCCAATAAATTTGGTCTAGATACGATCAAAGAGGCTGCCGAGCTAGAAGAATTTGCTAGGCAGAGAGCTCAGGAAATGAAGGCTTCGATCAAGAGAGTCTTTTTCGCTGAGCCAGCTTCAGAAGGGATGCAGTTACTTAAGGCAAACCATAGCACGCCCCCCACAACCCCCTTCCTTCCGCCCGGGCTTCTCTCTCGGCCCTCAGGAAGTCCCTCCGGAGATCGTGATTGAACCCCGTCACCCGGGCATAGCCACGCTTCAACAGCTCCAAGTTGAAATCGTCGAGCTGACCATCCCCATCGAGATCCACCCAGACATAGGCCAATAGCCGGCCATAAGTGTCCCGAATATCCCCAAAGGTCGAGCGGGTGAGTTTCACAATCTGGCCCTCTAGCTTCGACTTGGTGAACTCGGAGGCCTCCGGGCCATAGCAGCCTACGGGCTTGTCCCAAGCCACCGTCTCCGGGGTGTCCACCCCGATCAATCGCACCTTCTGCGTCTCCCCAAACAGCTCGATCTCAATCGTGTCCCCATCGATCACCCTGCTTACCCGGGCCCACTCGGGATCCGGGGGCTTGACCGCCAAGAGCGAACTCATCCCGTGCTGACTCAACGGGTACAAGAGCAAGGCCAAGCCCAGCACCACGAAGAAGAAGACTCTTTCACTTGAGGTTCCGCTTCTCACGCGGTACTCATCCCGCCCTGGGAAGATCGCCCGCGCTTTGGAGGGCCAAAACAAAGTCACGCCGGAAACCGTCATCATGTCGACCAGGATGTGA
>JBBIPG010000071.1:0-8788 GCA_037442925.1 Candidatus Fraserbacteria bacterium
CAGCCCACCCCGGCCGTCTGGTGTCGCAGCGGCAACAGAGACTCCAACCCCAAGCGCTCTGCCCACTCTGCCTTCAGCCGGTAATCTCCGGGGTCGTCCGGGCTCTGCTCATAGATGGCTAGCGCCAAAATCGGGAGCTCCCAGCCCCATTCGCGGTAACCTCGGAATCTCTCATAATCGCTCATGAACTTCTCCCATCACCTTGAGGCTCTTGCGCTCCACAAGCGCCTCAGCCAACTTTAGGGATATACCTCCATACACATCTTGAAGATACAATGGTGGAACCAGACGACGTGATCGAGATGGATTCGCTCGGCCCGGCTAAGGTGTTTGTGACGTCAGAGGGTTAGCGAGAGGATAGAAGAGAGATCGACAGCCGGGCAGTACGTCCGCCGATGTTGCCATGGTCATCGTGGCATGTCTGGCGACAGATGCTAAAAGCCATCGTTCTCCCTCCTGTTGCGAAAGTAGCGCTACTCTACCAGGTGGAGGGGGAGTTGTCAAGGAGCAGAATGGGACACTGAGTAGGCTTGATGAGCTGGGGTTGCGGTAGATGGCAATCTAAAGAATAAACTTTAAAGCTTTTAGTGACATCCTCAGCTTGGATGAGATCGTGGTCACTAAAAGCTTTAGATGCCCTACAGGTAATCCACACAATCCATCATGTTCGGATCATCCGCCCGGGTCACCACATACCTCTCTAACGCCCGCACCTGAGCCCCGATCGCGTGCCGGGGATAGCGGCTCTCCCTCATCAAGAGGATCTTGGGGAAGTGGCGCCCCGCCCGATACCACTGATCGGCCAACACCAGGTAATCCCGCCGATTATAGGTCACCAGATGCCTCTCGCTTTCGGTGGCATAGCTCAGTTGGGCCTCATCGGGCAGCTCGTCGTTGCCCGCCTCATGGGAGGAGACCACATCACGACCGCGTTTCCTTAAGCCCTCCGCGACCCGGGGACTCAGATCCTCATCCAGATAGAGCTTCATCGCCGGCGGGCGGGCCGCTCGGGGGCAAAGAGATGGGGATAAAGCTTCTGGGCTTGCGGCTCGGTGAGGGCTTGCTGGCGGCGGATCTCCTCATCGATCTCTTCGGGATAGTGACGATAATAGGCCAGCGCACTGCGCAGCTGGGTGGGGGTGAGCCAATCATAGACCTTCTCGAGTTTCTCGAAATCCTCGCCACACTCCTGCTGATGGGTCGCGATGACCTCCCAGACCTCCAGTCCGGTGCCGGCGATGACAGGCCGGCGTCCGGTGGGGCCCTCCAAGAAGAGAATGCCGGGGCAGCGCCGCAAGCGGATCGCCTCTTCCAATAGCTCTCGGAGTACCGCACTCTTGGGCCGGCGCTCCTCTTTGGCGAGCCCTTCGACCGCCTGGCGCGCCTCTTCTTCCAAGCGGATGCTCACTCGTGCTGACTTTGTCATCTCTGTCCTCCAACGTCGGCATATGGTAACCGTCTGGGAGGAAACCTGCAAGTCGGTTATATCACATCACAGATCGCCGGCCAGTCGGCTCAGCAATCCCGAATATCTTCTGGCCTGCTTGTCGTTGCGGATCGCGATCCCGAGCGCCTTCTTCGTGCCCACGATCACCACCAGCTCCTTGGCCCGGGTGACCGCGGTGTAGAGCAAGTTGCGCTGGAGCATCATGTAGTGTTGGGTGAGCCAGGGCAGCACCACCGCGCGGTACTCGCTCCCTTGGGCTTTGTGGACCGTGACCGCATACGCCGGGACAAGCTCCGCCAAGTCGGCCGTCTCGTAGAGCACGGGGCCTCGACCCGGGTACTCGACCATCAGCTGTCCTTCGACGGGATCGACGGCCATTACCCGCCCGATGTCCCCGTTGAACACGTCTTTTTCGTAATCGTTGTGGATCTGCATCACCTTGTCCCCGACTCTGAAAGAGCGCCCGCCGGAGCGCACAAGAGAGGGGCTTGGACCGACGGGGTTGAGTCGCTCCTGCAGGGTTCGATTGAGCGCGTCCACTCCGGCCGCGCCGCGATACATCGGAGAGAGCACCTGGATCTCCAGAGGATCGAAGCCGTAGCGGGCGGGCAGCCTCTGGGTGACCAACTCCAGGGTAGCCTGGGCGGCCTCCTCCGGCTCCTCCGCCTCCAGGAAGAAGAAGTCCCCCTCTCTTTGCTGTATTTCAGGGAACTCCCCCCGCTTGATGCGATGCGCGTTGGTGATAATGAGACTTTGGCGCGCCTGGCGGAAGATCTCGGTGAGCTCGATCACTTTGGGGACACCGGAGTCGATGAGGTCTCGAAGCACGTTGCCCGCGCCCACTGCCGGCAGCTGGTCCACGTCCCCCACCAAGATGAGCGCTGCTCGCGGCGGGATGGCCTTCACCAGATGGTACATCAGCAAGAGATCGACCATGGAGAGCTCGTCGACGACCAGAGCGTCCAGCTTCAAGGGGCGCCCCTCATCCCGTCCGAAGCCCTCCTTAGGAGAGTACTCGAGCAGGCGGTGGATCGTCCGGGCGGGGCGGCCGGTGGCCTCACTCAGGCGCTTGGCGGCCCTTCCCGTCGGTGCCGCCAGCTCGACCTTCAGATCCAAATTCTCTAGGAGCCGGATCATCCCCCGGACCGTCGTGGTCTTGCCCGTGCCGGGCCCGCCCGTCAGGATGATCAGCTTATGGGTGAGGATCGCCCGGATGGCCTGCAACTGTCTATCTGAATAGGGCCACTCTTGTTTAATCTGCGCGATGAGGCGCTCGGCCTTCTCCAACGCCGTGGAAGGAACCGGTCCGGGCGCGGCCAGCAACGCTTTGAGGCGACGGGCAAGCCCCTGCTCGGCGGTCAAGAACGGGGCCAGGTAGACGGCTGGCTCCTGTCCTTCTCCCCGATCGTGGAGGACGACCCGGCGGGCGGAGGCAGCTGCGAGAAGCGCGGCCTCGATCTTCGTTCGCTCCGTCGCCTCTAAGATCTGGGCGCAGCGCTCCAACAGCTCGGCGCGGGGCAGGTAGACGTGGCCCTCTCGGTCGGCGGCCTCACTTAAGACGTAGAGGATGCCGGCTTGCAGGCGCTGAGGCGCATCCGGAGCCATCCCCAGATCCCGGGCGATCCGGTCGGCCGTCACAAAGCCGATGCCGTAGATGTCCTCGGCCAGTTGGTACGGGTTCTCCTTGACTACCCTGATGGCCCGTTGGCCGTAGGTCTTATAGATCTTGGCGGCGTACGCGGTGCTGACGTCGTGGGCCTTGAGGAAGAGCATCACCTCGCGGATCTCCTTCTGCTCAGCCCAGGCCCGTTTGATGCGCTCGGCCCGCACCTCCCCGATGCCCTCGACCTCGGTGAGCTTCTGGGGGTCCTCATCTATGACCTTCAGGGTCTCCAAGCCGAAGTGGGAAGTAATGCGCTCGGCCAGGACGGGACCGATCCCCTTGATGAGCCCGGAGCCCAGATACTTGCAGATGCCGGTGACCGTAGCGGGCGTGGTCGTCCGGTACTCCTCAATTTGGAACTGTGGGCCGTACTTGGGATGAATAGACCAACGGCCCTTCAGTACCAATTGCTCCCCGGCAGAGACGACTACTAGGTTGCCCACGATAGTGATCAGTTGATCGGGATGTGCTGAAGGGGTGAAGCGTGCCACCATGAAGCCATCGGTGTCACTCTGGTAGACGATCTGCTCGACAGTGCCCTCCAGGACCTCCAAGTAGGCCTCCTGAGTTCGCAATCCGCTGAACTTTACCGCGCATCGCACGGAAGTGCCAGCCGAGGGTATCACTGCGGGAATGCGTGCACACTTGACTTCTCTTCGGTCCCAGCTTTAGGATCTTTTCAATTCCATCTCGGGAGGGGAGATCGAATGACCAAGCAGGAGTTCATCGAGCGGTTAGCCCAGAAAGCCAAGCTCTCCAAGAAGGACGCACGGGCAGCAGTCGACACCACTCTGAAGCTGATCGTGGACGGGGTGAAGCAGCACGGCAAGGTGAGATTGACCGGATTCGGAACCTTCGAAGCCCGGACACGCCAGGCGACCCAGAGAATCAACCCAAGAACCGGCCAGAAGATCAACGTGCCGGCGAAGAGAGTACCCAAGTTCAGGGCAGGGAACCAGCTCAAGCAGGCGCTGGCCAAGCAGAGGTAGACACAGGGCTGGACAAAGGAAGCAGAAGAAAATAATGTGGGTATGAGGGCTTCCCGACGGCCCTCTGGAGCGGGAACAGCATAGAGAAGCAGGCAAGGGGAGGGGCAAGTCGGGCTCTGCCCCTTGATTTCTTCTCTACAGCACTCCGCGAAAAAAATGCCACACAAGGGCACAGTTTTGTTGCCTCGAGGTATGGCCGTTACTGGGTCAGAAGCGGACGTTTCGCTGCTATCTGCTCATTAGATGCAATAACTGCCCAGGTCCGTTTAACGCGCTTAACGGGCATTCTCAGCATTGCCTTATAACTCCCTTTTCGGGTATGTTATACCGCTGGTGCGGTATAATCACTAGTTGGGCGGCTTGTCCGATATTGGGGAGTGGTGGAATGGCAAACTTTGTTTTCGTATGGAGGCTCTAAGAAATGCCCACGGCATCAGCAAAATCCAACTCGCGGCTTTTCGCGCTTGCCGTACTGATTTCAGCATCGCTGGCCTGTGGAGACGCTGTGCCAGCACAACCAATTCAGGCCACAACCTCGCGGCCAGCAGCGGTTCTAGTCTGGGCGTGGTACAGCAGCGGTAAGGAGTACGCAAGGGGGCAGTTGCACTCATTGGACCTCGGGCTCTACGACTCACGTGATCCCGCGGTCCACCAGGACCACATCGCGAAGTGGAAGGCAGCCGGCATCAACCTGGTCTTGCTCAGCTGGTGGGGGTTGCCACATGGGAAGGGTTTCAAACAGCACGTCCATGACGCGGTACAAGGCTATGCGTCTGCTCTGAGTGATGCGCAGATGTCCTGGGCGATCTTTTGGGAGGATACCCGCCCGGAAGATCTGGAGGCGACCCTTGAGCAGTTCTCCACATGGGCCGCGCAGCCGTACTACGCCCATCAGGGGGGCAAGCCGCTGCTGTTTGTGTACAACCGTCTCTACGACACTTACCCGCTCACCGATCCGCTGTGGGGCTCGCTGCTGGAGAGCTATCACGTGGTGTTCGACAAAGTAGTGGAACGCGCCATCCCCGAGTTGCCCAAGGGCGCGGGCTATATGTATTGGGACGTGCCGTTTACTGCCGAGTCGGACGTCCGTCGCAAGTATGACCTGGCGAAGAACAACGGAGAGATCACCCGGTGGTTTTTCGTGAACCACGGCTTCGACAACCGCGGCCTCTTCCAGCCAGATGAGACCACGTGTCCAGGCCCGAACGCAGGAGGGCAGGTTTGGCCTGACGGTGGTTCGTCGCCCGACTGGTTGCGTCACCAGTTCAACCTTGCCCTCGAGTATGCACCCATCGGGATCATCTTTCCCTGGAACGAGCTGGGTGAGCACAGTGCCTTCGAGCCCACCGATCCACTGTTCGGCAACGCCTGCGGTGGCCGCGGGTACGGCACAACGTACTACGACCTGATGAAAGGGTTGGTGGAGGAATTTCAGGCCTTTGGTCGGCAGAGTCAAGCCGACCGGTGAAACACGCGTGGGCATTGCTGGCACTGGGAGCACCACGACTGCCGAACTGGTGTCATATACAACTCCCTGAGCCGCCCAACACGGGCATCCAGCCGACGTTGCTCCGCTGCGCTTCGCAACGCGGCTGACGCCTGCCGTTAGACTACCCTGAGCAGATCTACGAAGAGTAGATCTACGAAGTGTCAATTTAGCCACAGGGCCTGTTGCTAAACCCTGAGAAGAGGGCTAGGGTAGCGGCTGAGGTGATCCTCCGTGATGTCCATCAAACCCAGGCGTTTCTCTCCTCTTCTAGAGCAACTCGTCCCTCCCGACCACGAACTGCGCCGCATCGATCGGCTCCTCCACTTCTCCTTTGTGCGTCGCCAAGTCCGCTCGCTCTACAGCTCCACCGGCAGACCCTCTATTGATCCCGCGGTGATCTTGCGCCTCTTCTTCCTGCTCTTCTTCTACGGCATCCGCTCCGAACGCCGCCTGATGCAAGAGGTTCAGTTCCACGTGGCCTACCGCTGGTTCATCGGCTACGACCTCACTGAGCCTCTGCCCCACTATTCCGTATTAGCCAAGGCCCGTGCCCGTTGGGGATTGAGAATCTTTCAGAAGCTCTTTGATCGCATCGTACATCGCTGTCTGCGCTTGGGCTTGATCGAGGGGCGCACCACCTTCCTCGATGCCACCATCTTGCGTGCCAATGCGTCCCGGGATCATTTGAACAACTCCCAATTGCGTCCTCCGGGCGTCCGGCTCAATGATCTGCTGCCCTCCCCAACGGACCCGGAGTCTGGGCTCACCAAGCGCAAAGGGCAGCGATCCTTCTATGGCTACCGCGCTCATCGGGCGATTGATCCCAAAGCCCGGGTCATCACCGAGACTCAGGTCACCGCCGCAGACCCAGCAGACGAATGGCAGCTGCCCGCACTGGTAGAAGGCCAACGGCGTCATGGGCTCGATCCCCAAGAGGTGGTGGCCGACTCCATCTACGGGACGGGCGTGAACTACTGCTACCTGTTGGAGCGGGGCAAGGTGGCACACATCAAAAGACGGCACAGTGGGAGGAGGCGGGGTCGGTTTGCCCTGGAGGATTTTGTTTACGATCCGGCGCGAGACTGCTTGATCTGCCCTCAAGGGAAGGTGCTGTCCTTCTTGAGTGGGGTGCCCGAAGGGAAGTTGTACCGAGCGCGGTGGAGCGACTGCCGGATCTGTCCGGTGCGCGCTCGGTGTACCTCCGGCAAGAGCCAGCGACGGGTGTTACGCTCTTGGCACCAAG
This sequence comes from Candidatus Fraserbacteria bacterium, assembly GCA_037442925.1. GTDB lineage: Bacteria > Bipolaricaulota > Bipolaricaulia > RBG-16-55-9 > RBG-16-55-9 > RBG-16-55-9. The sequence goes on from JBBIPG010000071.1 coordinate 6,832, forward strand.
AAGCGATTGAGGGAGTGCAGGGTCAGCTGGGGACGCCGAGAGCACAAGAGAACTTGAAGAAGCGGAGAGTGATTTGCGAAGGGTCCTTTGCGGAGGGCAAGAACTTCCACAACTTGAGGAGGGCCTTGTACCGAGGGAGGTGGAAGGTGCAGATGCAGGAGTACCTGATTGCCACCGTGCAGAACCTGAAGCGATTACTGAGATGGGAGGCAAACCATGAGCTGAAGCCAGCTCCTGCGACTTCTTAGAGTTTGGCAACAGGCCCCACAACTTGATGCTATTGTTACTTTCTGGACAGCCTGTGCACAGAAAGCTTCTGTTATATTGACGGGGAGCCCGTTTCGCTTGCTGTGAGGACTGTTACCCTACCTTATGGACCAAGTGAACAACCACCATGGGCAGTTCACGCTGCACTTTGGGAATCTGCTTGAGCCTCTGGAGAACAAAGGCTTGTGGCCCCGCTGGAAAGTGGCCGGCATTGCGATGGCCCGCGAGCTGGAGGTGGTGGGGTAGAGCAGAGTAGAGTAGAGGCGTACAGGCAGACCCAAAGCGGTGTTTCTCTGTTTAGACAACTTTCGCGACGTTGACATCCCGTTTGGAGTGCTTTCTTGATGAGGCCATTCGCCTACTTGACCGAATCTTGCTCCGGCTGCTATACTGCTCTTTTAGCTGCAACGAGTTATGAAGATCCAGCGACTTACACGAGTGATGAGTCTATTAATCGCTGGCCTATCTCTCATGATCTATGCTCAATCTTTCATGGTTCCCACGTTCGCGCTGAAGTGGGGGACAGTGGGGATAGAGCCAGGGCAATTCAACGCTCCGGAGGGAATTGCACTAGGGCCCCAAGGGCGCATCTATGTGGCAGATACCAATAACCATCGCATTCAAGTGTTCGACCAGCGCGGGGATTTTCTATGGCAGTGGGGGTCGCTGTGCATTTTGGCCTCGAAAGAAGGATGCGATGGCCCAAGCGGTGAGGGCCAGTTCAACACTCCGGAGGGCATCGTCTACAGTGCGCTGAGCGGAATTCTTTATATAGCTGATTCAGGAAATCATCGCATTCAAGCGTTCGGGCCTGAAGGAGATTTTCTATTCCAGTGGGGCAGTGAGGGCCAAGGGGAAGGGCAACTGAACAACCCGGTGGGCTTGGCTGTGGACGATGACGCCCGTGTGTACGTAGCTGATGTCCTCAATCATCGCGTTCAAGTCTTCGATCACACAGGGCGATTTCTAAGACAGTGGGGGACCGAAGGGACTGATGAGGGGCGCTTTCGCTTCCCCAGTGGGCTTGCGGTCCATCGCCAGAGCGTATATGTCACAGACAACGGAAACCATCGGGTACAGCGCTTCGATCTCGAGGGGAATTTCCTCGGGCAGTGGGGCACGCATTGTCGGCTCACGACGGGCGAAGGCTGCGTGGACCCGGATGGAGAAGGACCACTGGAAAGCGGAGACGGACAGTTCCGTAGGCCCTTCGGAATTGCGGCGGACTCCCAAGGAAGGATCTACGTTTTAGACCAGAGCAACAATCGGGTGCAGATCTTCACAGCGGAAGGGACTTTTTTAGGGAAGTGGGGCAGTCTCTGCGTGCTGATAGGATCAGAGGACATGCCGGCAGGTACCGGCTGTGTGGACTCAGACGGAGCCGGGCCACTGGAGACGGGCGACGGGCAGTTCTTCTTTCCCAAAGGGATCGCCATTGCCAACGAGGGGTTGATCTACATCGCCGATTCCGACAATCATCGAGTTCAAGTCTTTCGCTAAAGTGCAAACCCTGACAGCTCACACTATGGATGTGCGCCCCAGAAGCCACCACTAAAGGCTCTATTGCGTAGAGCTGGACAGGATTGTCTAAAAAGAAAGATGGAATAACATCGACATCTCTTAGGTCTGCGGCGTGGATTTGCGGCCGCGCCTGGCTCGGGGTTGCGTTTTCGCTTCCTCCGGTGGTTCT
>JBBIPG010000072.1:0-7537 GCA_037442925.1 Candidatus Fraserbacteria bacterium
CTGTTGCTGTATTCTGGCCCCTTAACGGCGGGGCTGCCGGGATCTTCATCGGCGATCCAGACCCTCGACCTGTCATTGACCACGCAGCCGCGTTCAAGCTAGAGTTGGAGCGCAAGCTGCTTGTGACTCGCTGGTTTGACCATCGTGAGACGGGCCAGCGATATGAAGCGCGTCAACGCGAATTGACCGTTCCCACCATGAAGGAACGAGAAGCGCTCAAACTCGCTGGCCCCGATCTCGCCTAGTCGCCCATCCGAAAACTCGAAGCGCACCAACTCCACTTGATCCCGGTGCGCTTCCCATACGTCCTCGTCTATCCCCACGGCCTGACGCTCTCGGTAGATGTGCCGGGGCTCGACCCGCTTGACGAGCGCCCAACCCTCTAGCCGGTAAGGACAGGCCCTCTTCCCATTCGGAGCTGTGACCGCGATCTTGGGCATGGGTAACACCCCCTTGGATTCAGGCTTATAATGCTGGCTTTCAGCGGATCTCTTGATGTCCAGATAGAGATTCCTAAGACGGGATCGAAGCCCTTCGTAAGTTAGGCACTCAAAATCTGCTTCAATTCCGTCTAACTCTGACCACTGGGATTGAGAAAGCTTGTAACCGTGCTGGAAAACGACCTTGGCGATAGCGTTAAAGGCTCTCTCTAACAGCTCCCCCTTAGCGTCGCGCTCGGATTGTGCTGTTTCTGTCTGTAAAGTCTGCATAGCGATCACCAACTTTTCAGCTTCAGAATGGGATTTCATTGTCTTTGAGACTCTCAGACGGAACGGCATCGGAGTCACTAGTGAACGATTCGCCTGATCGTTCACTCTTATCGTTGCCATCAGCAAAATCCCCCTCTTTAGTGAACGATAGTGAACGAAGTTTACAGGTTTTTTCTGGCAACGCCCTATATAGAGAAAAAACCCCGAAAGTTCGTTCACTATCGTTCACTTTTTGGGTGTTCTCGCTGATCTGATCGGCGTTTTCGTCTTTGTTCACTCTATCGTTCACTCGGAGCCCGACCCCAGTCCAGGCAATCCGGCCCCCGGTTCCCCGAACTCGGGTAAAGCCTCGTTCGGTCAAAGCCATCCCGAATGCTCGTTGTGAGATAGCATCTTCGCCATTTTCGAGCGACCAGCTTTTAAAAGCATGATAAAGGTCAGATGCATTGACTCTCGCATCCTCATCAAGAATACAGCAGTCGGCCAAGAAAGCGGCTAGTGTGTCCATTTCGGAGCGGTAATTCTCGGTGGCTGTCTTGACTTCATCCGGCATCCCAAGGCAATCGCGCTGCCAAGCCAAGCACCCTTCGACAAGCCAGTTCAAAATCCCAGACGCCTCGGCTAGAAGCCTTCGCGGCAGCTCCTTATCCTGCTCCGCCTCAGGGATTGTCACCGTAAAGGGGATCAGCCGAATTCGCCGCCAGACTGCATGATCTGTGCCCCGGATTACTGGTTTATGATTAGTTGCGATGAAGATTTTGAATGTCGGGGCGAACTCGAAGAACTCACGATGTAGAAAGCGAGCTGCGATCCTGTCGCCGCCGGTAAAGGATTTAATTAACGGTTCGTTGAGCTTACGTCCTTCAGCACTCTCAACGGCGCTTACGAAGCGTCCGCCTTTGAGGCGCGCAATATCGTTCGGGATGTAGTCTTGACGTTTCGCCAAAAGCGTTTCCGTAGGCATGGCAAGCGCGTATTCCCCTAGAACTGCGCTGACAGTGTTCACAAGCGTTGATTTACCATTTGCTCCGCTTCCCCACATGATGAAAAGACATTGCTCTCGTGTGTCGCTTGTGAGAGCATAGCCCAGTGTCTTTTGGACGAAGCAAATGAGATTCTCACGTCTTGCAAAGATGCGATCCAAAAATCTGAGCCAAGTTGGGGCTTTAGATCCAGGATCGAACTTGACCGGCGCGAGCTTTGTAATCAAATCCTCTTTGCGATGCTCACGCAGCTCGCCCGTGCGTAAATCTACTGTGCCGTTGAGAACATTAAGAAGCCACGGATCTATGTCAAAATCCTCGGGATGTGCAGCACAGAGCGGCTCGGCTAGTGCGATCATCGCCTCAAGGCGCTGGCGAGATTCAGAGCGCTTCGCCCAGTCAGCTAGAGCTTGACGACGCTTTTGGTCATCGGTTTCAGCTGCTTCGCGGTAGAGATCTTTGAGAACCTCCATAGCTAAACGACGAACCTCTTCTGTGTCGTCTCGCTTCCACCGCTTTGTGTCCCATACCAACCATCCCCATGCGGGGACATAGCGCACTTGATCGCCAAAGAGATTCACAAAGCGTTCAGCATTAGTTAGATCTGTCCCGATCGTATCCCTAAGGTCTTTGTTTTGAGTGCTGGCAGCTTCCGGTTCCGGCTCCCACTCCGGCGCTTCTGCTACAAGTGCTTCTAAATCCTTGCGCGTGTAGCCCGCTGCAAGCGAGTTTGATACGTCTTTGCCGGGGCCGGGGAGTTCGATGATTTTGATTGATGTAGTCTTGCCTGAAAGCGACCTGGCCACTCGCTCAGCGTGCCGTCGCCCTGGCTCATCTTTGTCGGGGATGATGACGACGTGCGCACTGCGTAATGCTTCAGAGTATTCATCTCTCCACTTGCCCGCGCCACCAGAGTTCGTTGTCGCGCACAGGCCTAGCTTGGCAAGATTGTCCGCGTCTTTTTCGCCCTCAACAACGAAGACCGTCCGGCCTTCCCTCACAGCTGAGAGCACTTCAGGCAGCATGTAAAGCACGCGTGGAACGCCGTCGAGATTCCAGGCCCATCCGCCCTTGCCATCGGGTCTTCGCTGGGCGAAGGACTTAGGAGTGTAGCGGACCGTCTCGTAGAGCAGCTTCCCTTGGGCGTCCGTGTAGGGATAGGTGGCGACAATTTCCCGCTTGGCCTTGGCTTTCTTGGGTTTTTCGGGGAAGAGATCACACATCGAAAGCCCAAGAGCGCGTAGTATGTGCTCAGTGTTGCAACCTGCGAAACAATGCACTAGCACACGACCGTCTGTGCCCTCAGAGATCGCGAGTGACGCATCCTTATCTTCATGGATAGGGCAGTGTGCGATCCAACGATTGCCAACGCGCTTGACGTGCTCAAAGCAGGCTAGCACGCGCTCAAGAGTAGGGCTTGCGTTTAAATACCGTGTTCCGCTAAAATCAGTTTGAGCGTCAGTCATGTTTCACCTCGATTGACTCTCAGATTCGCGCCGCGCTCGGGCCGGGAAGCTACGAAGCGCGGCGCTGATCCTTGTGATTCTCTTTTCCGCCTGTGAGCAGCAAAAGATAACGATCAAGGGCTCTTTCTAACATAGCCGAGATCGATATCTCTCGCTCCCGCGCAATCTTCTTGGCCTCGTTTACAAGATCCCTATCGAGCGTTGTTCTCAAAATTGCTTTCATCGTATCCTCCTCATGGCCTTATTATAGCTAAAACCTTAGCGCGAGTCAAGGTATCGCGCTAAGGGAGTCCAAATAAAGGCTTCGAGCTAAAGGTTTAGCGGTATCATCTCAAATGGTTCCTTTAGCGCTGACGTTCTATTTTCCTCTTAGAGGCTTTCGCGATGCGGGATGGACGATTGTAGACCCTATCTCGACATTTCTTTGAACACCAGTGCTGGCTGCGTCTTGTGCGAAAGAAAAGTTTTCCGCACTCTTCGCACCAGCTGAGCCTACCTTGTTGATGGATAGGGAGTAGAAGAAAAATCATTGCCACTAAGATCGAATCCAGAACGCCAAGTCCGAGCTTGGAAAACATCTTCTCTTGCAAGGTGTGGTAGTCTTGGGAGCCCGTTGAGCGAGAATGTTTCAATGCTTCCAAAAAAGAGATTGCGCTTAAATCTCCCTTGTCGGAGAGAGCATTTAGCATGATGATGAAGACAAATCCAAGAATACTCGCCTCCGGGTCCTCTCCCGCAGCAAGAGTTTTGAGTGGTTCCCGGACCAAATCCCTGTAATTCAGGATCGTCTTGGCTGTAATCCTTGAAGACCCGTCGCCATTGTAGAAGGCGGGGTTGCTAAACCAGTGGCTTGAATCTTCAGCTTCCTTCTCTGATTTCTCGAAGGCCAGAATCAGCTCGCGTGTTCTCGATTCCCAATTGCCCTCATTAACCTCGTTGAGGTAGTTGATGAAGGCTTGCACGAAGGGAATCTTGTGCAAAGATGAGAATGTCCTCTGCAACTCCTTCCACGGTGCGTCTGACAGTCCTGTAGTCTTTACAATCTTATGCAAATCCTTGTCTGCGAGTCCTGTTCTCTTTGGCATCGGATCACGTTCTCCCTGCTTTGATCTTACACAGACATCAGCCCTGGTGCCTAGTTATGGTTAGGGCCACAACTCAACCCCCTTGTGGCCCGTCTTAGGCTAACAGGCGAAGGTAGGCTTAGAATTAGGGTTCCCTTCATTTGACAGTATCACCACATTGGCGATATAAACTAGGCGCAAAGGAGAGCACCATGAAGTCTAAGATATTTGTTGTTCTCCTCTCAGCAGTGTGGGTCACCTTCTCAGTGACTGCATGGTCGCAAGTCGCACTCATCCACAAAGCTGAGCCTTTGGTAAGAGCCCAGCTTGCCGAGAGCCTTCCACTAGTTGGTGTAGATCGCGTTCATCAGTTAGGTATCACTGGTAAGGGCATTGGGGTTTTCATCATCGACTTCTTTGATGTCAACAGCCCACAGGATCACGGTTGGAGCGTGATGCAAATCATACAGGCTGTCGCACCTGACGCAGATATTTGGTATTGCGATGCAACCCCCTTAGAGCGAGAGGAAATAATCCCATCATGTTTGGATAGTCTCTTTGAAAGAACAGAAATCTACAATCGTATCTTTGTGATGAATATGAGTTTTAGGTCAGGCATGTTTTTCGCTCCACATTCTGAACCCTGTGATTTCTTCTTTGGTCCGCAGTCTGCCGCTCTAAGAGATTTTGCTCAGTATCGACTTCCTGTCGCATCGGCAGGTAACGATGGCTTCTCAAATGCCATTCTATTCCCAGCATGCCTTTCTGATGTAGTCTCTGTGGGTGCAAGCTATGATTTCTCAGGACAGTTTGTTTCTTTCCCAGCACGTGAACCTCACTTTGAAGGTTGCTCTGAAATAGCGGTTATCGACAACCTAGCTTGTTATTCAAATCGCGCATATTTTATGGATTTGGTCGCACCAGGCACTATCATATCGACACCTAATAATCCGAATTTTGGCGGCACATCAGCAGCTGCCCCGATAGTCTCAGGTGTTGCCGCTTTGATCTTTTCAGTAAACCCTCAATTAACGCCAGCACAAGTCCGTAGAATCCTTGTTGATACAGCAGATAGGGCTTATGATCCTGTGAATGATCAGTATTTCCCTAGAGTCAACGCTTATGAGGCAATTAAGTCAATACTGCCTTTCTCAGTTCCACCTATGCCACTGCCAAGGACAAATCTGAAGCCCATTGTGTCATTTACATTCTCTCCAGCTGATCCATATGCGGGACAAGATGTCACCTTCAACGCCGCTGCATCTTATGATCCTGACGGCTTTATCGTGAACTACCGATGGAGCTTTGAAGGTGATAAAGAGATTCAAGGATCAGACAAAGCGATTGTCGCTCACAGATTTGAATGGGGCGGCAGCATTATTGTCTGCCTGTCTGTCCTCGACAATGAAGGTGCCGAATCCGGGGACTGCACTACGGTCAAGGTGATTGCAACTCCAGCGCCTCCTCCATCAAGTCCTCTCGCCCGCTTCGACACCAACCGTAGCGGCTACATCGAAGATCCTGAGTTCTTCAGTGCCATCGACCAGTGGCTTGCGGGCTCAATCAGCAATGATCTCTTCTTCCAACTCGTTGACGCCTGGATCGGTCATGTAAGAGTTGCTGGTATGAGAAGATCCGACAGCACCTACCAAGAACTCGGCATCTTCGACCTCTCCGGTCAGCTCATCTCCACTCAAGCTTGCTCCTACGGACCCCAAGGGCTTCGCGCTCAGGAGGCGTTATCTAAATCTGATGTTCCGATCGGCACTTATATCCTGGTGATACGAGATTGCGAAACCGGGAAGACGGAAGTCAAGAAGGTAGCGAAGATGCCGTAAAGGAGGTTGTGTTGAAGACCAAGATCTTGTTGGCCGTCTTCGGATTGATGCTGCTCTCGCTTACCGGATGCCAAGCTCTGTTCAGCAACCCACCGCCTAAACAGGAAGAGCCCATTGCTGGAATGAACCTCGTTGGGAAGTGGACCTACTGGCAGCACTGGGAAAAGATCAGAGACCTCGCTTACGAAGGAACTATGGTGATCGAACAAGAAGCCTGTCTGCAAACGAAGTGTGAAATTACTGGCTATATGCAGTTCGTGAGAGCAGGGAAGACCCACTCACTACGACTCTCGGGTTTCTCTTACCGAGGCGAGCAGCTCGTTCGGTTTCATTATCAGGATATGGAAGCGACGACGGTGGGGGAGGGAATGCCAGTTGAGGTCTATGTAGAATTCGATCGCTTTCCCAGTTCGCCGGCCCCGCATAGAGCGATGGTAGGTTACTACGTCTCTTTCAGCTTATCCTCTATGGGCCCTCTCTGGGACGACGGGCATGCGCTGATAGCTGCCAAGAGAGGGCAAATCATTATGGTAGGACGAGTATCCGCGTGGCCCAAAGAATAACAAGATCGCACTGCAATTGCGAAGGGAGGTATTTGTATGATAAGGAGATTAGTCTCAATAGGTCTACTGTTTCTGATGGTCGCCGTGATAGCTGGATGTCAAGACCTCACTTCCTCAGAACGACCGCAGCCAAAGCAGTATGCTGGCATGGATCTCGTCGGTGATTGGTTACTGTATATGCGTTTGGAGACTAGCATCTCCAACCTGGTTAAATTCATAATGCACATCAGCGAAGAGACGTGCCAGACGGAAAACGAATGCATGATATTCGGCTACCTGGAAGAACAAGGAACAGCGGAGAACAAGAAGGTCATCTTTTCCGGTTACTCGTTCCCTAAGAGCCGCATAGTTAGGCTCTCATACACGGATCGGGATGCGACGGGCAATCTATACGATGCAATTGTCGAGCTGGACCTGCACCCGACAGGCATCGTTGCTAATCGGGCAATGGTAGGCTATTGGGTTGAGTTTGAAAGAGCAGCGCCAGGACCACATTGGCCGGATAGTATTCTATACGACGCATCGGGAAGAGGGATGATGAACCTTGCGGGGAGGGCCGCTGCCTTGCCCATTGAGTGATTGCAGTTTACTTGGGAGATTGGTGCCAAGGCTGCCGAAAGCGAGCTGACCGAGTTAGGATGCAAGGGGCAATCTCCACATGGCTCTGAGGGCAAAATGTAGGCGCACAAAAGCTCAGGCAGACTTCAGCGGTCCTTGGGAAGAGGGCATGACGGAGGAAGAGCGCGAAGGGTGACGGGATAGAATCCGAGCCCTCTTCGAGTTGATCCACGAGTCCGTTGGCTTTGTAGACATCCTTGAGCTGGGAGGAGTCACCGCCTATGGTAAGCCGGTGACCCTCAATGAAGAATTCCTCCCAGCTGCTGCAGTTTACCGAGGCCTGTATGCAACTGGC
>JBBIPG010000073.1:0-6802 GCA_037442925.1 Candidatus Fraserbacteria bacterium
GTCAAGGGTAAACTCAGGAAAGTTAGTGCCTACAAAATTGCGGGTTTTGTCTACCCCAGGTAGGGAAAACAAGCGCCTTGAGCCAAGATCAAGGGCTCGATTGTGCCTCAGGACTGTTCAACGCGGGTAATACCAAGCCAGCGTACTCCAGGAGACCACTCCAATCATGGCCGCGCCGATCGTCACGAGATCAATAGCTTCAGCTTCAACGATGCCTTTGCCGATCGTTGCGGCAACCGCTGTACCCGACATAGTACCGAGGATGTTCAATACGGTGGCCATGCCGACGGCTTGGAGTGGCTTCAACACTCGGGTGGACACAACTGTAGCAATCGCATTAGGCGCATCGCCTGTCTGGGAGAGGCGGTCTTCGGGCCACCGGAAGAGGCTGTACTTCAGAGTCAGACCCTTAAGGACTATCTAGAGTGCTATCGAAGTTTCTACGAATATGTGCTCAGCTCACCTCTGAATCTGGCCCGTTACCGATTGCTCTATAGACAGACGATCGACAACCCCAAGTTTGTCCAGATATGGGGTGAGCGTGATCACAGAATTATTCAGCATCTCACGGAGCTACTCATGAAGCATGCTCCCAGCCGTGTGCGCGAAGAACTGCAAGCACTGGCATGGTTGATTCATGCATTCATCCGTGGAGTCTACAAGCTGCGCTTCATCATGAATCATGAGGAGATCAAGGACCTGAGGCATTATTTCGCACTTGTGGAGAGTTTGCTAGCGGCAGTCATCCTTCGCAGGGATTTCAAGGGTGAAACGTAATCAGAGAGAAGGAGAGATGCACAGGAACACCTCACAAGCCCCATGCCCCCTCATCGAGGCTTCATCTCACGTTACGTCAGGTGAAGCCGACAGGAGCTGGGTTGAGCACTTCAAAGCTTACCTCACCGCTTCTATGAAACCCAGTTCACCCTGCAACCCAGCTCCCTGTCTCCTCTAATGGCACTTGGTTTGCATAAGGAGAGCGGAGTATTCTATTGCTAGTATAAAGGAGAAAACGGTGAAACTCCTATTGGCCATAGACGGCTCAGAATACTCCGAGTGGGCCTTAGAATTCTTGCTAAAACTTCCCCACAAGCACCCAGCACATTCCCCACAGCAATATTGGGCACGTCGAAGACAACCACGGAGCTCATGCCGGTGATGAGCTCGGGTAACGAGGTCACCATGGCGAGAAGGATTACGCCAATCCATGTCCTGCCTAAGCTCGTCTTTTCCGCGAGAATGTCGCCGTATCTGGAAAGCTGCGTGCCGGCGAAAAGTATGATGGCAGAAAAAGAGAGGAACTGAATCCATAGGAGCATTCGACTTAGAGCGCCTAACAAAACTGGGGTAGCCGCAGTAGCCACTTCTCCAGCTCCACACTCCAGAAGATCACACTGCTCATGGCGAGACTGACAAGCAGATCCACCACCGATAAGGCTGCGGTCCTAAAGACCTGCTGTAGGAACGGTACGTATATCACCGCGAGCTGTAACCCTATAGTTAAGATCACTGCTCCCAGCAGCAGCTTGTTTGATAATAGCCCAATGCGAAAGAGCGAGTCCACATGTGAACGAATCGCCAGAACGTGGGCCAACTGTGAAAGGCAGAGGGTATTGAAGACCATGACCTGCCAGTGAGGATGGCCAGCCTGCCAATAGCCATATCCGACTCCCAGCGATACCGAGCCCATTAAAATACCCACCCAGATGATATGTCGGCCCAACCCTCGGCCAAAGAGGTTTTCCGTGGGGCGATAGGGTGAACGGCGCATCGTGTCTTGCTCCGCGGGTTCCATGCTCAGGGTCAAGGCTGGCAGACCGTCCGTCATCAGATTGATCCAGAGAATCTGGAGCGGGAATAACGGCAGGGGCATCCCCAGAAAAGGAGCGATCAGCATCAGCCAGAGTTCACCGGAATTGGTGGTCGTGAGGTACTTGATGAATTTGCGAATGTTGTCGTAAATGACCCGGCCTTCTTTTACCGCCGCCACAATGCTGGCGAAATTGTCATCGAGGAGAACGACGTCCGCTGCTTCCTTGGCTACATCCGTCCCGGTGATCCCCATGGCTACGCCAATGTCGGCCTTCTTGAGAGCAGGCGCATCGTTCACTCCGTCACCCGTCATGGCCACGATATGTCCTCGATCCTTAAGAGCTTGCACGATCTTGAGTTTATGTTCGGGTGAGACGCGCGCATAGACGGGTACTTCTTCCACAACTCCTTCCAGCTGTTCTGCGGACATCCCTTCCAAGTCTTTGCCCGTTAGAATGCGGCCGTCGCTGGCGATGCGGAGCTCACGAGCGATGTGTTGAGCCGTCAACGGATGATCTCCGGTGATCATCACGGGACGAATTCCCGCGCTCTTGCAGGTGTGCACGGCCTCTTTCACTTCCGGCCGCGGTGGATCAATCATACCCACCATCCCGACAAAACTCAGATCACTCTCCAAGAGATCCCAGCGTCCCTCTGGAGGAAGCGAGTCCAGTGTACGCAAGGCCAGACCCAGGACACGCATGCCGTTCTGCGATAATTCGTTCTGTGCTTGAGAGATTCGTTCCCGCCACGTTTCGTTTAATAACTCGGCTTGCCCATTTATCCAGACGTTATGGCAGATCATCAATAGGCTATCTACAGCGCCCTTGGTGAAGGCAACATACGGCGATCCACCGAGGTTCCATTTCTGAATGATCTCAAGAGCAGTCGCCAGTTGGGAGGGGAGGACTCTGTGTACCGTGGTCATTCTCTTGCGCTCGGAGTCAAAGGGTACTTCCATGACACGAGGGAAGCCCTGTTCTAATTCCGATTTCCACAGATCAAACCGAGCGGCAGCCACGACCAAAGCGCCTTCGGTTGGATCACCCACGGCGCGGAAATCCTTTGTTTCACGGCCGCTGGGTTGTAGGAGAGCATCATTGCACAACGCACTGCCTGCCAGTAGCAGAGACAATGCCGGGTGATCGCTCAGCATGGAGGCTTGCTCTTCCTCGGGCGCGAGCACCGGTAAGGCGTCGCGTAAATGCTCCGTCAGGTCGACCCGATGGCCGGCTACATCCAGCACCGTGACGGTCATGCGGCTCTCGGTGAGGGTGCCGGTCTTATCCGAGCAGATGACCGTAACTGACCCTAGAGTCTCTACAGCGGGCAACTTGCGGATGAGCACGTGCCGCTTGAGCATGCGCTGTGCTCCCAGTGCCAGAGCGACCGTCATCACGGCAGGCAGCCCCTCAGGAACGGCCGCCACCGCCATGCTGATGGCCGTCAAGAACATCAGCTTTATCTCCTCGCCCCGTAGCAATCCCAAGACGAAGACCACGGCCACGATGGTCAACGCGGCAACGGCTATCCCGCTGCCTAATTGTTCCATGCGCTTTTGCAAGGGCGTTGGCTCCCGCTCTACGGCCTGGATCATTTCGGCGATGCGGCCTAGCTCCGTCTTCATTCCCGTCTCCGTGACCACGGCCAAGCCGCGTCCATAGGTGACGACGGTTCCCAGATAGGCCATGTTGCGTCGGTCGCCCAGCGGCAGATCTGCCCCGGCCAGCACGCCGGAGTCTTTTTCTACCGGCTCCGATTCACCGGTGAGGGCTGCCTCTTGTATGCGCAAGTTGACGCTCTCCAGCAGACGGCCATCCGCTGGCACGAAGTTTCCCGCCTCCAGCAGCACGAGATCCCCCGGCACCAATTCACGAGCCGAGATCTCCTTGATGTGACCGCTGCGGCGTACCCTGACTGTGGGTACGGCCAGCTTTTTCAGGGCGGCCATGGCTTTCTCCGCTCGATACTCCTGAGTGAAGCCCAGCAAAGCGTTCAGCACCACGATGGCCATGATGGCGGCAGCATCTTTGTAATCGCCAATGGCTGCGGAGATGACGGCTGCCGCAATCAAGATGACCACCATGGTGGCGGTCAGCTGTTCCCACAGAATCAGCCAGGGGCTCTTGAGTCCGCGCTCGATCAATTCGTTGGGGCCGAGTTCGGCCAGACGGCGGTCAGCCTCGGTTTCGCTCAGGCCGTGAGTCGCATCGCTGCCCAGTTTCTGGACGACTTCGGTTGGTTCTAATTGATGCCAAGGGTGCATAGTAGACCTCTACAACTGCCGACTAATCGCGGTAGGGCACCTCAACCACTTTCTGAGCAATTTCATGTTCTAATGCGTGGGTTTCAGCTCTGACTCTCGCAGTCACTTCTTCTAGAGCTACAATCGCGCGTTCTTGAGAGTCTCGTCTCTTGAGCTCCACCCCGCCCCCTTGCAACGACCGCTCGCTCACGGTCAGCCGCAACGGCAAGCCGATGAGATCGGCGTCTTTGAATTTTACACCCGCAGGTTCATCCCGATCATCGAACAAGACCTCAATACCTTCGGCTTGTAGCCTCTTGTAAAGCTCCTCGGCTGTATCTCTGATCTCTTGAGAACCGCTGAATAGACCTACCAGATGGACGGGATACGCAGCCACAGTGATCGGCCAGCAGAGCCCGTTCTCATCATGGTGTTCCTCGGCGATGCACGCGAGCAGGCGCTCGAGCCCGATACCATACGAGCCCATAATCACCGGTTTCTCTCGCCCATCACTATCGCGAAATGTACAGCCCAAGGCTTCACTATATCGGGTGCCGAGTTGGAAGATGTTGCCCACCTCCACGCCTCGGCATGTGCGCAAGGCATGACCGCATGTGCGACAAGCATCGCCGTCTCTGGCCTCTGCCAGATCACACACTAAACCTCCTTGGAGATCACGACCGTAATTGACGTTGATTAGGTGATATCCCACCTCGTTCGCTCCCGCGACCAGATTGGGCGTCGTGGGAATGGCATCATCCACCACAATCAACACATCTTTGACACCGACAGGGGAACCGTAGCCAGGTTCAATCCCTGTCGCGCGGATCTCCTCGTCTCTAGCAGGTCGCAGTTCTTTGGCCTTGATAGCATTCGCCAGCTTGGTTGCGTTGACCTCCATGTCTCCACGAACCACAGCAACGACAAATCTTTCCGCGTCCTCGTTCCCTTCGCAGATCGTAGCCATCATAAAGAGCGACTTAGCAGTCTTTGTGGCGGGAATGCTCAAGTACTCCGTGAGTTCTTCAATCGTCTTCACATTGGGCGTAGCGACCTTCTCGACGCGTTTGGGTGCTTCAGGTGGCGTAGCTGGTTTGGCAAATTGTGCCAGCTGCCGGTTCGCAGCATAGCCACACTGATCGCAGAGCACCAGCGTGTCTTCCCCCATCGGCGTAAGATACATAAATTCGTGAGCCAAGCTGCCTCCCATCATCCCTACATCGGATTGGACCGCCATCACGGGCAAGCCGCAGCGATGAAAGATGTTGAAGTACGCTTGATAATGGGCGCGATATTGAACATCGAGCCCATCCCAATCGGCATCCAAGCTGTAACTGTCTTTCATGGTGAATTCGCGAAGACGGATCAGCCCCGCTCGCGGTCGCGGATCATCGCGCCACTTGGTGTGGATTTGATAGACCAAACAAGGCAACTGGCGATACGAGCGGATCTCTTTGCGCACGAGATCGGCCACGACCTCTTCATGGGTCATGGCCAGCACCATGTCACGCCCGACGCGGTCTTGGAAGCGGCTGAGTTCCGCGTCGATCTCGTGCCATCGCCCGGTCTGCTTCCACAGTTCTGCCGGCTGCACCACAGGCATCCGGATCTCTTGTCCACCGATCGCATCCATCTCCTCTTGAAGCATGGCTTTGATCTTGTCCAAAGAGCGCGTGCCCAGTGGCAGAAAGCTGAAGATCCCTGTGGACAATTGACGAATGAACCCCGCTCGCAGCAGGAGTTTCAAGCTGGTTGCTTCCGCATCTGCTGGAGCTTCACGTAGCGTCTGGCTGAAGAGTCTACTCATCCGCATAATGCATCCCAACCAAATCCGCCAGACTCTCGGCAATCCACGTCGGTTGGATCTCACTTTGCTCCAGCTCTTTGCTGTTCGTGACCCCTGTCAAGACCAAGACGGAATCCATCTCCATGCGCGCGGCTCCGGCGATATCCGTCTCCAGTCGGTCACCAATCACAAGGCACTCTCCCGGATCACTCACACCCGCTGCCTTGAGAGCGATCTCAAAGGCGATTGCAGAAGGCTTTCCGACGATCTCCTGCGGTGGGAACCCCATTCCTGCTAGAGCACCCACTATGGCGCCAGCTCCTGGGATCTGCCCTCCGGGTACGGGAAAGGTCGGATCGTCATTCGTAGCGATGCACCGTGCCCCGCCCAGAAGCGCCTGCAACGCTCCGGTGAGTTTGTCGTAGGTAAAGTGTCGATCCAGCCCGGCTACAAGAAATTGTGCTTCTTCAGGGCTCACCAGTAGATGACCCGCCTGCTCCAACTCATCGAGTAATCCCTCTTCTCCCAGGACGAAGACCCGCGATGGCCCATGCCGTTCCAG
Source organism: Candidatus Fraserbacteria bacterium (assembly GCA_037442925.1). Taxonomy (GTDB): domain Bacteria; phylum Bipolaricaulota; class Bipolaricaulia; order RBG-16-55-9; family RBG-16-55-9; genus RBG-16-55-9. The sequence goes on from JBBIPG010000073.1 coordinate 6,406, forward strand.
AAGGTATTGGGCTACGACGTAGGCACTGTTGACGATCATTTCAGGCTCTACAGCGAATCCTGTCCTCTCGAGGCCCTCCGCGAAGGTTCGGCGCGAGCGGGTGGAGTTGTTAGATAAGAGAACTACACGACCGATCTCTTTTAGCTTGAGTAGCGCTTCAGCCGCGCCTGGAATCACTTCAGAAGAGCGGATGAGGACTCCATCGAGATCCACCAAGAAGGCGCGATAATTCTCCAGTTTTGCGTGCGATCGAATCATGGGTTGATCTAACACAAGTCTTTCATGAGGGCAAAAGCATGGTATCCTAGCCTTCACTACTGAAAAAGAAGGAGGGTACCATGCCGATCCTGGAACAACTCCAGAACCACTTCCCATCCTATGTCTGGAGACACGTCCT
>JBBIPG010000074.1:0-5973 GCA_037442925.1 Candidatus Fraserbacteria bacterium
TTGTATGAACTCCTCATTCCCCAGGATGTTTTCGTCCAAGTAGAAATCAACGAAGGCGTCGACGGCCTCACGCTGGGCAGACTGGGCGTTGGTATAGATGAAGAGCGGTCGACTAAGCGGCGTGTACTGGAAGCTCAAGATGGTGTCCAAGCTGGGCAGGATGCCTTGGCAAGCACCACCGGCATTCGCCAAGGGTTTCTTGTTGTTGGCGGCGCGACGAGCGTTGATCCCGTCCAGTACGTGCTGAGGCGCGTCGATTAACTCACGTCGCGGGTCAATCGCAATGGCTTGCACCAACCCCTGATTGTTGATGAAGAACGCGAACCCGAAGTAGGTGAGAGCCAGAGGATTCTGTCCAGTCTGCTCGGCGAGCAGCTGGTCTTCCTCCGTGCCAAAGTAGTCAGAACGGGTGTCGCCTGTCTTCTCGTTGATGGCTTCCGTAAAGAAGTCAAACGTACCAGACGTTTCCGCTGCGCCGGAGAGCGTGATGGCAGCGTTCGCAAAGCGGCTGCCCAGCTGGCTCCAGTTGGTGATGAAGCCCTCCGCTTCACGGGACCAGAGCAGTTCCAGTTCACCCACGGTCATGCACGGCTGGCTGCCCTGGAAGATCTGGGTGTCGTGGTCGACAGCCACAGTGAGACCGTCGATGGCGACCAGTGACTCGATGTACTGAATGCCGTTTTGTGCTGCCGTCTCGATCTCCGAGGGCTTGATGGGGCGGGAGGCATCTGAGATGTCGGTCTCGTTGGCCAAGAAGCGGCGGAAGCCTCCGCTTGTGCCGCTGACACCCACCGAGACTTTTACATCAGGGCGAATCTTGACGAATTCGGCTGCTACGGCTTGGGTGATGGGAGCCACGGTGCTGGAGCCGTCGATGATGACGTCTTTCGAGTTGGAAGGTGCCGTCGGCTGGGAGAGCGACGACGTTCCCGTAAGTCCGATGAGCAGCAGTCCCAGCCCTGCTGCAATCCACGGTCGAATGTGCATCTAGAATGGACCTCCTATATAAGTTTGCTGGTGTGACTATATATGGGGGTGTCAAACGGAACAAGGGGTGAAATCTTGTCAAGTAGCGAAAACGATAGTCCTGTTCTGTAGTTTTAAGAAATCAATCTATGTAGATACTCTATAATCTATAGTGCTGTCTATATTAGTCAAGAGGCTCCGGAGGAGGGGAGATGAAAGAGGCTAGACTAGCGCAGGAGCAGCGAATTCTCGGGACCACAGCTGGGGGCAATACGTACATGATCACTCTCCCCAAGCGATGGATCGATCAGTTAGAGCTCAAAAAGGGAGATGCGCTGACTCTGGTCCAGGTCGGCTCGGGGATCTATTTCTATCCAGCACGCCCGCGGGAGTCTGCCCCGGCTCGCACGCAGCTTAAGGTCGAGGAGAAGCTCTCGGGCGAGGCGCTGGCCCGCGCTCTCATTTCGCTCTATATCGCTGGACTTGACGTGATTGAAGTCGTAGGCTCCCTCTCAGACGAACAACGAAAGATCATACGAGACACGGCTCAGCGACTCATCGGCGAGATCTTGCAGGAGACGGATCGGCGGCTCTTGATTCAGACGCTGCGCGACCCACAGGTTCTATCCGTGCCTCAGCTTCTGGAATACATCTACGAGAACGCCGAAGAGATGCTCAAGGAAGCATCGAATGCTCTCTTGGAGGCAGATCCAAAGAAAGCGAGTCGGGTCATCGAGCGAGACGAGCGGGTGGATCGCTTCTTCCTCCGACTCTCTCGCCAGCTCTATGCGGCACTACGTGATCCTCTGGCCGAGGTGGAGCGAGCCATCTCGCGCGTGGACTTCTTCAATACTCATCTCGTGGCTCGTCAGCTCGAGCGCATAGCGGACCATGCCGTCAAGATCGCTCGAGAAGCTCAAGCCCTCATGGAGCAAGACCGAAAGCTTCCATCAGATCTTGCGACCGGCATTGCCACGGTGCGGGACGATGTACAGCGGCTTCTCGCACAAGCGATGCGCGCGTTTACGCATCTCGACGGGAAAGAAGCCCATGAGGCGTTGGGCGCACTCAACTCCATCGAGCGACTCGTAAACAAACTGGATGAGCGAGTACTGGATCTTAAAGATCCCCATTTGGCCATCGTGGTGGATAGTTTCAGGCGTGTGAAAGACTATGCCGCCAACATTGCAGAGGTTGCCCTGAACGCAGAAGCGCTCAAACGCGGAAGCTCAAAGAATGTCAGGGAGTGAGAAGGGCAGCGATCGCTCATCCTCGACGATGACATAGCGCAGTGATCCGACTGATTCAGATCATTGTTGCCTGCGAATGGCACCCTAAACTGGAGATAGTGCTGCATTCATCAAGGAAGAAAGGAGCTTCCCTGTGAAAGCGAAGATGGATAAGAAAGCCGATCTGGCCGGGCCGGGCATCGGCACCTATGACGAAATAGAGAAGATCCTGCCCAACGACTATACGCCTCTGCTCAACCCCAAAGAAACACAGATCGCTCTGGCAAAGCTCAAGAGATTCATCGAAGATGGCCTCTGCAAAGAACTCAATCTGATCCGAGTGGAGTGTCCACTCATTGTCGATGTGGAGAGCGGCGTGAACGATTATCTTGATCGCGATGGCTCGCGCACGCCGATCCAGTTCCACATTTCCAATGACTATGACAAGCACCCGATTGAGGCCCAAGTCGTGCAAGCAGCGACCAAGTGGAAGCGAGTGGCGCTGAGACAGTTTGGCATGGAAGTGGGAGAAGGCATCATCACCGACATGCGCGCGGTGCGCAAAGACTATTTTCTGGACCACGATCACAGCGCCTATGTCGATCAATGGGATTGGGAAAAAGTAATAACGGCCGAGCAGCGCAATTTGAAGTTTCTAAAAGAGATCGTCCGCAAGATCTGGGGAGTGCTGGTAGAAGCCGAGAGATACGTTCAGGATCTCTACCCGAAGCTCAAGACAAAGAGATACCCCAATCTCCCCAAGGAACTCACCTTCCTGCACGCAGAGGACATTCTCGACATGTATCCCGATTTGCCCAGAAAAGCACGTGAGACGGCTGTACTGCAAGGGTACCCGGCGATCTTCATCATCGGGATCGGCTGGACGCTCAAGGACGGCTACCCCCACGAGATGCGGGCGGCAGACTACGATGACTGGGTCACGCCAACTGTGTCCGAAGAGGGTCGCCCGATGCACGGCCTCAATGGAGATATTCTCGTCTGGAACCCCGTGACCAAGCGTCGCCATGAACTGTCATCCATGGGCATTCGCGTCACGAAAGAGACGCTCACGCAGCAATTGGAGATCACGGGGCAACTCGACTTCCTCAAGTATCCTTACCATCAAGCCATCTTGCATGATGAGATCCCGCTCAGCATCGGCGGTGGCATTGGGCAATCTCGCACGGCCATGCTGCTGCTGAGAAAAGCGCATCTCGGAGAGGTTAGCGTGACGGTCTGGCCCAAGGTCCTCAAGGAGATGTGTAAGAGGAGAAATATTCACGTCATTGAATAAGCAAAGGGAGGCTTAGCCTCCCTTTGTTCCCCTTTTCTGTTGGGGGATGCTATCTGTGAGCCTCTCTTGCTGGAGGCTCTAGGTACTCTCCTGCTTGCCCGTTCGGTGTGACTGGAGGGTAAAAGACGACTGCTATTCTATTGCTAGCTGAACCAGGAGTGAATGATGTCAGACATACTTGCCCTTGATGTTCGTCACCCCAGTAGACAGAGAAAGAGGCCACTGCGCATGCGCCGTGGCCTCTTTCCACATCGCGAGATTGCTGAACTGCTCACTTACGCTTCCTGGTCCCCTTCTTCTTGGTCGGCTTCCTCTTGGTGGTTGCCTTCTTCGTCGCTTTCTTGCGCTTCACCACCTATCGCACCCCCTTTCCTTCCCAGCAGGGAAGATAGGAGCAGAGATCGTCTGCTCTGCATGAAGATATTCAAGGAAGCCACTCATTGTCTAGGATGAGGATTACATTTCTAGAGGCATTCCGTCCAGTCGTTGACTTCAAGTCGTCACCGTATATAATGCACACGTTCACTGCGGAAGTGGATCGGAATGCGACGGATCTCACGACTGCTTCCCGTTGTGAGCGCCTTAGGGCTTACATTGAGAAACCATAAGGAGGGTCATGCTCGAACGCTACTCTTGGACGCAAGCGCGTGAGCTCTTCCGAGATAAGAACATCGCGCTCATCCCTGTGGGTTCCACCGAGCAACACGGTCCACATCTGCCTTTGGGAACGGACTTTCTGACCGCGGAAGCCCTTGCCCAGCGCGCCGCAGAAGAGACGGGAGTCATCTGCACGCCGGTCATTCCCGTGGGGATCTCCTCCGCTCACATGCAATTCTGGGGGACGCTCACCGTCTCGCCGGATGCGTTTCGCACCTACATGAAAGATCTCGCACGAAGTATTGCCTCACATGGTGTCCAGCGACTGATCTTCGTGAACGGGCATGGGGGAAACGGCCCAGCCCTTCAAGAGATCTGTCGCGATCTGCGACCCCAAGGGATCTTTGCGGTCGTCTGGCAGTGGTGGCTCGATCCGGAGGTGCTCAAGGCTTTCGAAGGGCTATTTACGAGTCGGGGCACCCATGCAGGCGCGGGCGAGACCTCGATGATCTGGTTTATCCATGAAAAACTGATAGACGAAAGCACCCTGGAGCAAGCCGTGCAGGGAGCTTCTGACGTGTTTGGAGTTGTTCGCCACGGCGTGCAGCTTCCACTCGATACCATTGATTTTTCGCAGAGTGGAGCCACCCTCGATCCCCGCGAGGCCAGTCGGAAAGCAGGCGAAGTGATTTTCAATGCAGCAAAAGCTCAACTTGTGAACTTGATCCGCTGGTTAGAAGATGCTCCTCTTGAAGAACTTCAACAGAAACCCCACATGCCCTAAGGAAAGGAGATCCCAATGGCCGACCGACTGAAGGCATTCAACGAATACCGTAAGCGGATGAACGAGGCTATATTGGGTTCCGGCAATTTGCAGATCCAACGCTTCTTCAGTCTGGATTCTCAGGCCTATCGCGATGGGGCACTGCCGGCCAAGACGAAAGAACTCATGGGACTGGTCGCGTCTATGGTGCTGCGCTGTGACGACTGCATCACATATCACCTCATTCGATGTGCGGAGTTGGACACCACCGATGCGGAGTTCTTTGAAGCGTTCAACGTGGCACTGGTTGTGGGAGGCTCGATTGTGATTCCGCACCTGCGCCGTGCCGTCGAGACCCTGCAAGAGATTCGTAAGACAGAAGAACGCTAAAGGAGCCAAGAGTGCTCATGCCAGAAGAGCCTAGGACACTTCGCCTTGCCCTCGTGCAGACCGCGCGTGACCGCCTCGACAAAGCAAAAAACCTGAAGGACTCCGAACGCCTGCTCCACAGCATCCGCAACGTGGATATCGTCTGTTTCCCGGAGAACTGGATCGGTACGGTCGTGATGGAGGAACGCGAAACGGTGGACGTGCTGCGTATGGTCAGCCGATATGCCCGCGACGGAGGCTATACGGCACTCACCGGCAGCTTCATCACGTGCCGGGACGATCATATGATGGCCATGGGACATGTCATCGGACCTGACGGCAACATCGTCGGTCACACGGAGAAGATCTTTCCTTCCTTCGCTGTGGGGGAACGTGAATTCATTCGTCCAGGGGACTCTCTGCCCGTGTTCGAGGTGGGTGAACTCCGCTTCGGAGTCGCCATCTGTGTCGACCTCTTGTATCCTGAAATCGCTCGTTCCCTCGCGCTGCGCGGTGCGCAGATCCTTTTCAATCCCTCGAACATCCCAAAGAATCGCATCTCTCTGTGGCGTGCGCTCGTCTCAACCCGAGCGGCGGAAAACACTATCTTCGTCGCTTTCACGAACAACCGGCGTTGAACAGTAGGTAGGCACGAGAAAGCAGGTAAAAGGCCCTGCAGAATAGCATTCTCCCGCACTTGACCGGCTGTGGGCGTAGTGTCTACGCCCGGGCGGGCTCGATCCGGGGATAGCGCG
>JBBIPG010000075.1:0-4327 GCA_037442925.1 Candidatus Fraserbacteria bacterium
TAAGCTATGGGACGGGTGCCGGGGCTGTTGTGCTGGGCCAAGAGGGATTTGCGCGTATCGAGAGCTTTGCCTCGTACACGAGCGGCTTTGTCGGACGCTCTCGCGCTGAGGGTGGGTTTCATGGCCCTGTAGACGAGCGCTTCGTGATGCAGCACGGCTTTCTTGAGCACGTGCAGGGTGCGGCAGAGCAGCTTGCGAACGCGATGGGCATGGCATGGGGAGAGTTTGAGCGCGTGGTGTTGCAGGCGCCAGAGTTTCGTTGGGGGACACGCGCGCTCGAAAAGCTCAAGATCGATGGGAAGAAGCTCGTCTCCACGTTCGCCCAGCTTGGCTACGCGGGCTGTGCCTCATTTCTGATTGATCTGGCGCTGGCTCTCGAGAGAGCGCAGGAAGGACAGCGCATTCTGGCGATCTCCTATGGGCCGGGTGGAAGCGACGCGCTGGCCCTGCGCATTGAGAAGGCCATCCACGGTGCGAACGGTCCTCTTAGCGTCGAAGGGCAGCTCGCGCAAAAAGAATATCTGAGCTATGCGAAGTATCTGCTCTACGTCGGGCTCTGGGGGGGATTGAGATGATGAGTCCTCTGACATGGCGAATCGCAAAAGAGAATGCCCAACTCGTTGCTTATAGGTGCAAGAGCTGCAGCTGGGTCTCGTTCCCTGAGCGCAAAAAGACATGCAAGTGTTGTGGCGCAGCTCCGGCTGAGTTCCAAGAGATTCGTATGGTGCCCTATGGGAAAGTCATCTCGTTTGTCGTTCAGCATCGCCTGCCGGAGAGTTTCGAGACACCGTTGCCGGTTGCCGTCGTCGAGTTTGAAGAAGGCGCGAGAGTCTACGGTGAAATCATCGAGTGCAGCCCGGAGGACGTAAAGATGGGCATGGAAGTCGAAGCGGAGTTGCGAGTCATGTACGAAGAGGATGGACTGAGCGTCTATTCCTACAAGTTCAGGCCCCGGAGGAGACCAGCGTGACGGAGTCTCTGCGCAAGAGGGTGGCGATTGTAGGCGCTGGCATGATCGACTTCGGCGAGCATTTTTCGTTGAGCTTAGAAGACATGATCGAGCAGGCGTATCTGAATGCCCTTGTCAGTGTAGACAAGGGACTTGACCCCAAGGAGATTCAAGCTGCCTGGTATGGGACGGTCTATCCGGTAATGGGCAACTCGGGGCTTGTCTTAGCTCATGCTACGGGTTTGTTTGACATTCCCATCACACGTGTAGAGAACGCCTGTGCCACCGGGAGTGACGCCTTCCGTAACGCCTGTTTTGCCGTAGCAGCGGGGCTTTATGATATCGTTCTGGTTGTGGGTGCAGAGAAGATGCACGATGAACCCGGAGGGCTGATCCAGCGGGCCGATCTAAAGAGGCTCTGGATGGGACGTGGCGTGACGATGCCTGCCTTCTTTGGCTTGAGGGCGACGGCTTACATGCACACATATAAAATCTCGCGCGCGCAGGTGGCGCTCGTTAGTGTCAAGAATCATCACAATGGCTCGCTCTATCCTCATGCGCATCTACGCTTTGAGTGCAGCGTTGAGGATGTAGTGAAAGCCCCTTACGTTTCGTATCCATTGGGGCTTTATGACTGCTGCCCTGTGACGGATGGCGCGGCAGCTCTCATCCTTGCCAGAGCAGAGATAGCCAAGCGGTATACAGAGAACCCTGTTTATGTCTTGGGTTCTGGATTATCCACGGATAGTTTTGTGCGTGGTGGGGATCTCACGAGTTTTCGGGCTACTCAGTATGCAGCGAAGCAAGCCTACGAGATGGCCGGTGTGAAGCCGGATGAGATTGATGTGGCAGAGATTCATGATTGTTTCAGCATCACAGAGCTGATCAGCTACGAGGATTTGGGATTTGCCAAGCCGGGGGAGGGCGTAAAGCTGCTCGAAGAACGGCGAGTTCATCTGGAAGGCGAAAGACCTGTTAATCCCAGTGGGGGCTTGTTGGCCAAGGGGCATCCCTTGGGAGCCACCGGAGCGGCTCAAATTGCCGAGCTCTATGAACAATTGCGCGGTGAGGCCGGGCCGGTTCAAGTGAAAGATCCTGAGATTGCGCTTCAACATAACATCGGGATCGGGCGCTTTGCTACGGGTTCCGTGGGTTGTGTGCACATTCTGGGGAGATGAATGTGCGTGACGGAGAAAGCAAGAGCTGAGGCCATCCTTCAAAGACTCAAGGTGGCTTATCCTCATGCCAAGTATTATTTGAACTTCAGCAATCCATTGGAGCTTTTAGTGGCGGCGATCCTCTCCGCTCAGGCGCGCGATGAGCTGGTCAATGCTGTGACGGCCGAGCTGTTTGGGAAATACAAGACGGCCTCAGACTATGCGAACGTGCCTCTGGAGCAGCTAGAGAGCGACATCCAGCGCGTCAATTTCTTCCGCAACAAGGCGAAAGCCATTCACAACGCCTGCAAGATGCTCATCGAACAGTACGGCGGCAGAGTGCCTGAGACGATGGAAGAACTCGTAAAGCTTCCGGGCATCGGGCGCAAGACGGCCAATGCCATCCTCATCAATGCGTTTGGCAAAGTGGAAGGCATTGTGGTGGACACGCATGTCATTCGTCTCAGTCAACGCTTGGGTCTGACGAAAGAAAGAGACCCTGGGAAGATCGAGCGGGATCTGATGGGTTTGCTTCCCAAGAGTGAATGGCAGCGGATCACGTGGCTGATGAAAGAACACGGGCGGGCCGTCTGTGTGCCTAAAAAGCCCAAATGCGATGAGTGTGTCGTGCGGGAACTGTGCCCAAAGCTCGGCGTTCTTCTATATATAAGCGACGGCTAGTAAGCCTGTCCACCACCGCCTCATAGGCCGCCGCACGCTCGCCTTGGGTGAGCCCCAGCACGTCGAAGAGCACCTCGTCCAATGCCCGCGTCGCTTACAGGAACTCTATGTGGTTCTTCATGTCTTCGGGTTGAAGAATGTCCGCATAATCCTTTTTCAAGCCCAAATTGCTGGCCTCGGCTGCCGAGAACGCTTCTACTCCCCGCCTGCGCAGTCCGGCGGCAACGGCGGGATTGACGTTCTCATCGGTGTAGATCCGAATGGCGGCCACGCTTCTCTTCCAGTATGGAGACGAAGCCCTTCTTCATCTCTGCAATCATCCGTCGCTCCTCGGCGATTTGGCGGTCGATCTCATCAATGTTCTCGTAGTAGTAGGAGAAAGCGTCATGGACCTGGGCCAAGGTCAAATGGGGGTGGGCTTGCACGATCTCATCCGGGGTATAGCCTAACTTCTCATATTCGATGGCGATCTGAGAGACCTTGATGCGGGTCCCTTTGATAATGGGCTTGCCCCCGCAGACGCCCTTCTTGCGGGTGATATAGGGGTGCTTCGTCTTCGCTTGCCCGGCGCGGCCTGATGCCATGGGTTTCACCTCGTTCAGGTAAGTCTATCACACACTCCTGGCCTTCTCCAGCCTGCGCCTCACCAGCTCCACTATAGTCAATCTCTCGCGCAAACTATGCCTCGGTGAAGTAGTCCTGGTCAATCTTCTTGATTTCATAGGAAGTAACTCGGGAAACGCCCACTCCGTAGTCTATCATCAGCTCTGCTAATCGTTCTCCATCGATGAGGACGATTTTGCTATCAATGCTGGCTGCATACTCCCTGGCTTCTTTGGAGAAATGCGATGTAGTAATCAAGATTCCCTTGCGGGCTCGTTGCCCCTGCAACGCTCCGGCAAACCGTTGTACCTCAGGTCGTCCTACAACCCCGTCCCAACGCTTCGCTTGAATATAGAGGGTATCTAGGCCGAGCCGAATAGATTGATAATCGGGAATGCCCATGCGCTACCTCCTTGGTTTAATGTTAAAACTCGACCAAACCTGTGGCTATCTTGAGCGCATCCTCCACACGCCACATCGTCTCCTCGCTGACATGCCCGTATACATCAGTAATTCGTCGCTTGTCAACGCCCCGTAAGTGCGTGAGCATCACCTTGGAACGGCGCTTCACACCTCCCTCAGGGGGCTCAATCACCGCTTCAAAGGGGTAGACGCGCTCGGTCTTCTTGCTGGTGAGAGGAGCGATCAAGATGACCGGGGAGTGCTCGTTGATGACGTCGGGTGAGATGACCAAGGCCGGACGGGTACCGGCCTGCTCGGAGCCGACTACCGGACTGAGTTGGAGATACACGATATCACCGCGTCGGAGTGATGTCGCCAAGGGCACGATCGATCTCCTCATCCAACGGTCGGAACTCCCGCTCGATCTCCAACATCGCGTCCGCCATCTCGTGGCAGCCCTCGATCACCTGAGCCCGCAGACGCTGACGCCTCCGTTCATCGAGCCATTGGCGCAGCAATTCTGTGATGACCGCGC
>JBBIPG010000076.1:0-4182 GCA_037442925.1 Candidatus Fraserbacteria bacterium
AAGACATGGCTCTCCTCCTTGGTCGTTGAATTCTGTCGATCAAGATAGCGAGGGCCATGTTCTTTCAGCAACTCCAAAACTTGCACATGGGGTTAGCTATGATCTCGTCGCGACTGGATGAGCTAACGTTAGCAGCAGCCTGGGCCGAGGGTCGTGCGATGACGTGGGAAGAGGCAGTTGAGTATGCACTCGGCGAAGTGATTCCCTGCTAACGTCTGTCTACATTACAAGCGCTAATACGGCCGCGCTGAAGCCGGAAGCGCCTCCCACCAGTAGCAGGCGAGTATTGGGCTTGACTTGCCCTGACTCCACAGCCTCACAAAGCGCAATCGGGATGCTGGCAGCTGCCGTGTTGCCGTAGCGAGGTAGAGTGATCATGCACTTTTCTAGGGGAAGCTTGACCATCCGGCTCATCTTCTGGATGATTCTCATGGAAACTTGGTGAGGAACAACCAGATCGACATCTCTCATAGACCAACCCGCATCTGCGAGCGTCTGTTCAATAACAGGCGGCATATACTTGAGCGCCAGTTGCTGAAGCTCGGCGCTGCGCGATTCGAAGTACGACTGAGCAAGATCCCGAGGACAGAGAGTGCCACCAAACTTGATCGTCGCCAGCTCCCATGCAGATCCGTCAGAGAAGAAGCGTCTGGCGCGCAATCCGCGCGGATCATCTGGTCGATCCGAAGCCGTAAGCACCATGGCAGCGCCCCCATCACCCAACGTGAGGGCCGCAAATCCCAACTCGAGCTCGTCGAGGGTTTCCAGGCGCCAATTGACGGTGGGTGACAAGACTTCTCCCACGGCAATTAGAACGGTCTTAGCCCGCCTCAGTCGGATCAGCGCATCGGCCAGATCCAGAGCATTTAAGAAACTGTTGCAGGCATTCTTCACGTCGAACACGTGGGCATTTGGGGCACCCAGCTTCTGCTGTAGCAAATTCGCCGTGGCCGGCTCAGAAATGTCGTGGGAGGCTGCCGCAAAGATGACTGTGTCTAGATCAGCAGCAGCAAGACCGGCTTGCTCCAAAGCGATCTCAGCTGCCCGCGCGGCTAGATCCGATGAGGTCTCTCCTGACGCCGCGTAGCGACGCTCCCGAACGCCCGTCAGCTTCTCGATCAGTCCGCAGGGTATGCCAAAGCGCTTTTGCAGCCCCAGGCGATCCTCAATCCATTCGGATCGGACGATCCGCTCGGGCAGATATCGGCCCATGCCAGCGACGACGGCCACCGGGCCTTCTAGTAGAGCTTGCGCTCCCATACGTTACTGGGCACCTCCCTTATCGGGGATCTTATTCTTTTTCTTTCGTTTTCGGCCTCTACTATACCCTGGATGGGGGCCAAACGCCAAGTCCCCCGGCCGCGGTGAACTGCCTTAGGTCACCCGGCATGCGTTCTACGAGCGCTTGACGAGGCACCGCTTGTGAACTACACTAAAGTGGCTTGCGCCCGTAGCTCAATTGGAAGAGCAGCGGCCTTCGGAGCCGCGGGTTGGGGGTTCGAGTCCCTCCGGGCGTACCCGCGAAGGTGGCGGAATCGGCAGACGCGCAGGACTTAGGATCCTGTGGGGCAACCCGTGGGGGTTCGACTCCCCCCCTTCGCACCCGGAAACATAATTCACACCTGAAAAATTGACCCTCTCACGGGAGAGGAAGTGTGAAGCTTCCAGGAGGTCATTTTCGGCCTAGTCCTGTGGGGAATAAACTCCCGCAAATCTCGGAAAGTTCCCTATCTCAAGCGATGGAGTCATTCTTGCTCGCCCTTGCCGTCACCGGGCGATCTAGGCTAACCATCGAACTCTACCGGCGGTCTCTAGAGGGTATCATTGCCTTTATCGGTAACAGAGCTATCTCAGACGTATCCCCCGGAGACTTGAGAGCATTTCTGGCTCATTTGCAGGGCCAAGTGAATCCAGTCACAGTAGGCATCCGTTGGCGCTCCATCCGCGCCTTTTTCAACTGGCTCTACAGAGAGGGTTGGCTGACTGAGCCACCTACAAAGCGGATCCAAACCCCTAAAGCTCCAAGGCGGTTCCCCCATATCTTGAACGAAGCTCAAGTGAGAGCATTGCTCCACGTTGCCAGGGTTCAGGCAATCACATGGCGGGGGTATCGCGACTACGCGATTGTGTTGACCCTACTGGATTGTGGCTTGCGGGTCTCAGAGTTGACCGGCTTGGCCGTGAACGACCTCGATCTGGCACACGGGACTTTGGCGGTAATCGGAAAGGGCTCACGAGAACGCCGTGTCTACTTTGGCCGACGGCTCGCTCGTGTGCTTCGCGATTGGCTGGGGAAACGGACGCTCTCCCTTCCCGGTGACGCTCTCTTTTGCACGCGCAAGGGCTATTCGGTGAGCCGATACGAGATCGCTCACACGGTCACCCGATTGGCAAGAGCTACCGGTATTGAGGGTATCCGGTGCTCCCCTCACACGTTGCGCCATACATTCGCTACTCAGTTCATACGGAACGGCGGGGATCCGTTCTCACTGCAACGGCTTCTGGGCCACAGTGATATTTCCACAACCATGATCTACGTGCACATGGCTGGGGTAGCATTGCGAGAGGCCCATGCCAAGGCCAGTCCGATAGATCGCTTATTAGGCAATTGAGATGTTCCCAGCTATAATGTTGACGGTGACACTGCCCAATGACTGTGCAAGCTGCTGAGTTAAAGGCACCTTCAGGAAGTCTGCTCACGAGATGGCTTACACATCCTGAGTTTTGGCAGGCTCTCTTACGCGATTTCCAAATCCAAGGGAAGCTCCAACAGCTCTCTAGCGCTATTCCGAAGCTGGCCCGCCCACTCGCTTATGCTAAGGATGCTGCTAGCCTAGATCGCACCTTGAAAGAACAATTGCCAGCTTATCTCCATTGGAAAGGCGAGCTATACGTCTTCTTGATGTTAAACTCCATTGATCCAAGCGGATCAACGGCCTTTCTGGCCCAATATGCCAAGGCCAAGAGCGAGACCCAAGAGTTCTTTGCGAAGGAAGCTCCTCTTTACTTGAGCGAAGAAGACGTGGAAAGGCTACTTTCTGCTGCTTACGGGGCTTCTACATACAGCGAGACGCTGCTCCACACGTTGCTCGAGGAGAGGCCACAAGCTCTTGATCCCGAGACTATTCAGGCGACCATCGAGTCCTTTGTAAAAGCTGATTTGCTCTTGCTCACAGCGGTGCTCATCCTGGAGCGCCGATTGCGCCGCTGGACTCTAAAACGCAGGCTTGCACCCACGCTGGCTCTGATCACCCGCAAGGCTGATGAGCTGATCGACGGCATTGAAGATGAATTGCTCATCCGCGATCCTGAGTTCCGTCGCCGGATGGAGCAGACCTCAGAATCGGCTATCTCCCTGGAAGAGTGCCGCAAGCAGCTTGGCCTTGAATGATCCGAGTCCAGGTCGAAGAGAGTGCCCAAAAAGACTTGCAGGACCTTGATCCTCAAGTCCGTCAGAAGGTGCTCGACAAACTCAGTGGGCTCGAAGCACACCCTAACCCTCATACACAGCTCAAAAAGCTCAAAGGCTACGAAGACTTGTATCGCCTGCACGCCTCAACGGATTGGGTTGTGGTGGGGCAGTTAGAGGGAGATGCCTTCCGTGTCCGATGGATCGACCATCGCAGCCAGATCTACCAAAGACTCAAGCGTCAGTAGATCTTGCCCATCAAAGAGAGCGATCGTGTGTTTCACCGCAGGTTCAGCAGGCATTATTGCTCCTTAAAAGATAACTCCGCCCTCCCGCCTTGCGGCATGTCGAGCGGAGAGCAACTTCTAACTATATTAAAGCACGCAGATGACCTTTTGTCAAGACCCTGGGTCTGATTCAACGGACTGGCTCTGTAGAAATCCTCTGTTGAAGGGAGTATAGCAGCCGGGACCAAAGCCAGTCAAGTAAGCTCACCCCCAGCTTCAGTGCCCGCTCCACGTTGTAGACCAGGCACAGGGCTACCAGCTCCCGAAACTGCCTCCACCACACCCGGCTGCTCACCGCATCTCCATACTTGCGCTTGAGCACCGAGATCACCGTCTCCACCAAGCTGCGCCGATGGTAGAGCCCTCTTTCCATGCGCGCATTGGCTGCCTTGTCGTAGGGTTTGAACTCCCGGTGCTTGATCAACGGCCTCTTGCCGCAGGCTCTCAGCCGGTCCCGGTGGCTCTGATCATCATAGCCCTTGTCTG
>JBBIPG010000077.1:0-3765 GCA_037442925.1 Candidatus Fraserbacteria bacterium
CCCCGGAGTTTGCGTTGCTTCCACCGATTGTGCTGGATCGGATCTCCACCGGCTGGACGCTACACCCTGGTAACGATCTCTTGACCCATTACAAGCTCGGTGATATAAAATAGTCCGAGGGCGGGAGAGTGACAAGCTGCTGGGAGTGGGCGGGGCTAACTCAGGCTCTGGCTCCGGTGGGCCACTAACAATTTCCGAGCGCTTTCCGGTAGTCAAAAGAATTCCTGAGACCCACTTGGAAGAGCCTGCTACTGGGGCCCGCGCTGGCTATGCTGATCGGGCTTGCCATCCGTCCCTTTGTAGTCGGCACCTGATTTGACACGGATTGCATTCTGGAGTAAGATACACTTTGGGTCACGTGGGATAGACTATCCCACGTAGGCCGGAAAGGACAGCTCCTGTGGCGGAACTGGGTCACTTGCCGACGATCTATCAGTTGATCTACACACTGGATGGGCGCGTACTCGGCCGACGGACGCTGGTGCAGCACACGGGCATCACGGAGAGCACGGTGCGCACACACCTCAATAAGCTAAGTGCGTCAGGCTGGGTGACGATGGCCAAGGGAGGTACAACACTCACACCCTCCGCCCGTAGCGCGTTTTCCACACTTTTTGAGCGCGTGCCATGCGTCAGTGTGCTCACACTCAAAGATCTGGCTCTCGATCGTCACAACGCAGCGGCGTGGATTCGCAACGTCAAGGACGCCTTTCACGAAAGCTGGCGCTATCGCGATGCCGCCGTGCGCGAGGGGGCTACGGGTGCGCTGCTGCTGATCCATCGTCCCGAGGGCTGGGGACTTAGCGATGACAAAAGGCCCTTGGCGCAGCAGAACCCGAACGACGCTGCCTATCTCCAACACGTCTTCGCTGCACAGCCGGGGGATGGAGCCGTCATTGTGTTTGGCTCCACTGCCCGTGCTGCCCAACGTGGCCTCTGGCGCATTCTAGTAGATCTATTCCCGATCCCAACTCAGAAGGAGGAACGTGTACGACGATGAGAAAGTTCGCTGTAAGTCTCCTGTTGATAGTGTTGTTGGGTCCGTCTCTTTGGGCTGGCTATCCCGTTATCGTCATTGATGAGCGAGGCAGAGAAATTGCCATAGCTCAGCAACCACAGCGGATCGTCACGATCTTGCCGCTCTACGCTGAGATCGCTCTCGATCTCGAAGCGGGAGCACGAATCGTAGGCGTGACCGATTCCGCTGACAACCCTCCCGAACTGGCAGATCTTCCCAGAGTAGGCACCGCCTTCAATCCCAGCATCGAGCAGATCTTGGCGCTTGAGCCTGATCTTGTGCTGGGGGCCTTCGATCCGGCACGTCTTGCGTTGGAGGACGTTGGCTTGGTTGTCTTCTTGGGGGGGAAACCGGGAGGCTCCATTGACCGCATCACAGAGATCTTCAAGTTGATCCGTAACGTGGGGCTCATTCTCTGGGGCGATACCGAGCGAGCGGATCGGCTCATCGGCTCTCTGGCGGAAGAGATCATCGCCATCGAAGAGAAGCTCCTCGACCGTCCTAAGGTGACGGTGGCTGTTCTCTATCGTGGATCGCTGGAGGCGCTCCCCTTTGCCCCTGGCCCTGCTTCTCCCGAGCACGAGATCGTCACGCGCGCCGGAGGACTGGACGTGTTTTCAGACGTTCCACTCTTCGGCGGCGAAGTGAGCCTTGAAACGCTCCTGCAACGCGATCCCGAGGTGATCCTCACCGATCCTTCGCAGATGGAGAACATTACACGCGATGGACGTTTGAAAGATCTTCAAGCCGTACGCCATGGCAGGGTCTTTGGCGTGAGAGCCTCGCAGTGGGTCTCCTCGCGGATCTCACAGACTCTTCGAACCGTAGCTCAGCTTCTTCATCCAGAGGCCTTTGAACGGCAGCCATGAGTAAGAGTCGATGGGCCGGGAGGCGGGCTTTTCCGGTTCTCTGCTTACTCCTCCTTGGGGCTTTTCTCGTGGGCGTGATGGTGGGATCGGTTCCCATTGCACCGCGAGACAGCATTTCAATTCTTCTGGGGCTATCTGATGGGGGGGGTCAAGGGCGGATCTTGCTGGATGTGCGTTTGCCGCGTGTGTTATTGGGGGTACTCGTAGGTTG
Source organism: Candidatus Fraserbacteria bacterium (assembly GCA_037442925.1). Classification (GTDB taxonomy): domain Bacteria; phylum Bipolaricaulota; class Bipolaricaulia; order RBG-16-55-9; family RBG-16-55-9; genus RBG-16-55-9. The sequence goes on from JBBIPG010000077.1 coordinate 2,099, forward strand.
GCTTCTTGCTCTTTCGGGTAGCGTCATGCAAGGGATCTTCCGCAATCCTCTCGCAGACCCATATCTACTAGGGATTGCCAGCGGTGCTTCTGCTGGGGCTGCCGCTACCATTGCTTTGGGACTTAGCGCCTTGCCCTTTGCCTTACCTGCGGGGGCCTTCCTCGGTGCTTGGCTTGTTGTTCTTTTGGTTTATAGAATCAGCAGCTCTGCATCAGCTCTTAGCGCTTTCCGTTTTGACAACTACTCTCTCATTCTGACGGGAGTGGCGCTGGCTGCGCTCTTCTCTGCTATCACGAGCTTCTTCATCTTCACGGCCCAGAGCGAGGATCTGAGGAAGATCATCTTCTGGCTCATGGGAGGATTGGGAGCGTCTCGCTGGTCCTATGCAGCACCTCTGATCGCGCTGGCCGCGCTGGGGACGATTGCCCTACTCCTCTTCAGTCGGGAGCTGAATGCCTTGGCGCTGGGTGAGCCGATGGCCCGCCATGTGGGAGTGAACCCCGAAAGACTGAAAAAGGGCCTGCTTTTCGTCGTGACTCTCATGACGGCTTCGGCAGTGGCCGTGGCCGGGACCATCGGGTTTGTGGGGTTGATTGTGCCGCATGCGATGCGCCTCATCGTGGGGCCGGACCACCGCACGTTGCTCTGGGCCTCGGCCCTGGCCGGAGCTGCTTTTCTCGTCCTGTGCGACACGGTAGCGCGGACGCTTCTGGCTCCGGCTGAGCTTCCCGTGGGGATTATCACGGCTTTGTGGGGTGCACCTTTCTTTCTCTATCTCCTTGGGCGTTCTCGTCGCACGATCATCCCGCAAGGAGGGATGACTTCGTGAGCGCAATTCGCGTAGAAAACCTGACGTTTGCGTACGATGGCCGACCCGTAATCGAGGGGATCACCCTGGACGTGAAAGCGGGAGAGCTCTTGGCGTTGGTTGGTCCCAACGGTTCAGGTAAGACGACCCTCTTGCGTGCGATCTCGGGTGTGCTCCCACCGGGTCAAGGCGCAGTCTATCTGGATTTCGATGACCATCACCCCCAGATGGTAACTGAGCTATCTGCTAGAGAGCTGGCCCGCTCGCTGGCCGTCGTCGAACAAGAGGTTCACGTAGCTTTTGATTTCACTGTCCGTGAGATCGTCTCCCTGGGGCGTCTTCCTCACGCGCATAAACTAAAGTCGTTCTCAGTGCCAGATCAGCGCGTCGTGGAAGAGGCCATGCAACGTGTCGAGATCGAGCAGTTTGCGGATCGCAACATTCACGCACTCTCCAGCGGCGAGCGCCAGAGGGTCTTTCTGGCTATGGCCTTGGCACAAGAGCCCAAGGTGCTCTTGCTCGATGAGCCTACAGCCCATCTCGACCTCAAGTATCAAATCGAGATCATGGAGCTTGTTCGCGGGCTGGCAGATCAAGGCTTGACTGTGATGGCAGCGCTTCATGATCTTAATCTGGCAGCGAGATATTCCGATCGGGTTGCGGTGCTATCGCAGGGGCGTTTCGCAGGATGTGGCCCACCGCGTGAGATGCTCACGTCTGAATTGATTCAGAAGGTGTGGGGAGTCCAGGTCGAAGTCGTTCACCGTTCTGGTGAAGAAGGTATCTGGGTCATACCCTGTGGGCCAGCGGTCCTTTCATCTTCCGCCAACGCCCCCGGCCGTAAGCGCGCTCCAGATGG
>JBBIPG010000078.1:0-3559 GCA_037442925.1 Candidatus Fraserbacteria bacterium
TGGCTCAATCGCTACCGGAGGTTGAAGGTGCGCTATGAGCGGCGTGCGGAGATCCATCAGGCGTTCCTCTCGGTAGGCTGTGCGCTCATCGTCTGGCACTATGTCCAACGGTTTTGTTAGAGGCTCTAAGGTAAACTAAAGGGCGATTGTCTGTCTGGGCATGGTGTCGAGCTAAACGCTGGACCCACTCATTATATTCATCATCCCCTTCGACTAGGAGGATAATTCGCGATGGGGAGGGGATTTTCTTGTTGATCTCGGGATGCTCGATCACATATCGATTGAACTCAAATGCGAGATCCACTACCCGATGCCCAAATTCGCGATCTCTCTTGCTCAACTTTGTATTCTTGCTCACGGCCACTCGTTCTTGGAGGATTATAGCAGATGTCCAGGGGAATGAACCATTTTAATCTGAACCTGCTCCCACTAGCACTTTGGCCTTCTTGCTCACTTTCGCTCGACTAGGAACCTGCAAAATTCTCCTCAAAAACTGCCCCGTGTACGACTCTGCCACGTGAGCTACTTCTTCAGGAGTTCCTTCGGCCACGACTCGACCTCCGGCGTCCCCACCCTCCGGTCCCAGATCAATAATCCAGTCGGCCACCTTGATCACGTCGAGATTGTGCTCTATGACCACAACCGTGTTGCCCTTGTCTACGAGACGATGCAGCACACCCAAGAGTTTCTCAATGTCAGCCATGTGCAAGCCCGTCGTCGGCTCGTCCAGAATATAGAGCGTGTGCCCCGTGTCTCGCTTGCTCAGCTCTTCTGCCAGCTTGACCCTCTGAGCTTCGCCTCCAGAAAGCGTCGTCGCGGGCTGCCCGAGCTCAATGTAACTTAAGCCTACGTCATAGAGCGTCTGCAATTTGTGGCGGATCGCCGGTATATTCTCGAAGAACTCTAGCGCCTCTTCCACCGTCATCTTGAGAACATCCGCAATATTCCTGCCCTTGTATTGAACTTTAAGAGTCTCGCGGTTGTAACGCGCCCCCTTGCAGACCTCACATGGAATGTAGATGTCGGGCAGGAAGTGCATTTCGATCTTGAGCAACCCATCGCCCTTGCACGATTCACACCGTCCACCTTTGACATTGAACGAGAACCGCCCCGGCTTGTAGCCTCTAGTTCTGGATTCAGGGACTTGGGAGAAGAGTTTTCGGATGAGATCAAAGAGACCAATGTATGTCGCCGGGTTGGAGCGTGGCGTCCGCCCAATCGGCGTCTGATCGATCTCGATCACTTTGTCGATCTGCTGGAGTCCTACAATATCGCCATGTGCACCGGGACGTTCTGTGACATAGCCCAATCTCTGCGCTGCACCGCGATAGAGAACCTCGTCAATCAACGTGCTCTTGCCGGAGCCGGAGACGCCTGTGACGCACACAAAGACGCCGAGCGGGATCTTGACATCTATGTTTTTGAGGTTGTGCTGACGTGCACCTTGGATGGTCAAGAAGCCCCTGGACTTGCGGCGTTGGCTGGGAATCTCAATCCGGCGCTTCCCACTCAAATACTGGCCTGTGATGGACTCTCGTGACGCTATCACATCGTCTATTGCGCCCGTGACGATGATTCGCCCACCGTGCGCTCCGGCTCCAGGGCCGATATCCACAATGAAGTCAGATTCGCGGATCGTCTCTTCGTCGTGCTCGACGACGATCACCGTGTTGCCCAAATCTCTCAGACCTTTTAAAGTGCCGAGCAGACGCCGGTTGTCTCGTTGATGCAGTCCAATGCTCGGCTCATCCAGAATATACAAGACCCCTACGAGACCAGAGCCGATCTGAGTCGCAAGACGAATTCGCTGGGCTTCTCCCCCTGCGAGCGTCCCCGCCATACGATCCAGCGTCAAGTAATCTAAGCCCACGTCAATGAGAAATTTCAAGCGGGCCTTGATTTCTTTCAAAATCTGATGCGCAATCAGCTCTTCACGCTCGGTCAGTTCCATGCTCTCAAAGAAGCGATGAGCCTCTTTCACGGAGAGCGCAGTGAGCTCCATGATTCGAAGCCCTCCGACCGTGACAGCCAGACTCTCGGGACGCAGTCGCCCGCCCTGGCACACCGGACAGGGCTGCATGCTCATGTATTTCTCAATCTCTCCACGCGCCCAGTCGGACTCCGCCTCACGATACGCGCGTTCGAGCGAGGGAATGATGCCGTGATAGATATCTTGAAAGTAGCGCGTGCGTCCGTGGCGATTCGTGTACGGGAACGTCACCGGTTGGCCGTCAGTGCCGTGAAGAATGACATCGAGTTTCTCTCTTGAAAGCTCTCCCAGCGGAGTGTCTGGATCGATCTTGTAGGCATCGCAGACGCCGCGAAGCAAGCCTCTCAGCCACTTGCTCTTGCGACTGGCCCAAGGGATGATCCCGCCATCGAGGAGCGTCTTGCGTCTGTCAAGGATCAAGCTGGGATCGATCTCCATTTTGAACCCCAAGCCGTCACAACTCTGGCAGGCCCCGTAGGGGCTGTTAAACGAGAACATGCGTGGCTCAAGCTTCTCGAAGCTGATCCCACAGTCGGGGCAAGCCAGTTGCTCGCTGAAGAGAACCTCGGACTCCGCTCGCTTCGACCTCTTACTCTTTGCGTCCTCTTCGATAATGCTGACCAGGGCTAACCCTTCGCCTTTTCGGAGTGCGAGTTCTACCGAGTCGGCAATACGACTTTTGCTCTCAGGTTTGACGATGAGGCGATCCACGACTACTTCGATCGTGTGCTTTCTGTTCTTGTCGAGGTCGGGGACTTCACCAACGGGAAGGATTTCGCCGTTGATGCGTGCTCGGGCGAAGCCTTCTTTCTGCAACTCTTCAAAGAGTTTCTTGTATTCGCCCTTGCGGCCTCGCACGATGGGTGAAAGAATCTGAATCTTCGTACCCTCGCCCAACTCAAAGATCTGATCGACGATCTGCTGGGACGTCTGCTGGCTGATGGGGCGACCGCACTGATAGCAATGTGGCACGCCGATACGGGCATAGAGCAAGCGTAAGTAGTCATAGATCTCTGTCACTGTGCCCACCGTGGAGCGCGGGTTCTTGTGGACGGTCTTTTGATCGATAGAGATGGCTGGCGAGAGGCCTTCAATGAAGTCTACATCGGGCTTGTCCATCTGGCCCAAGAACTGACGTGCGTATGCCGAAAGAGACTCTACATAACGGCGTTGGCCCTCGGCGTAGATCGTATCGAAGGCGAGAGATGACTTTCCGCTGCCGGAGATGCCGGTGAAGACAATGAGCTTATTGCGCGGCAACTCCAGATCGATGTTCTTGAGGTTGTGCTCTCGGGCACCCTGGATGATGATCGTCTCACTCACGGAACCATATCCCCCACCGCAAAGACGTGCCCTAGTTTGCCAGACGAGAGCCGTCAGTTCAACAAGGGTGACTTCTCCTGCAACCCATGCGCGAAAGTGCGTAGTCATGGACAAATGGGCCCTGTTGCCTCACCTAAGAAAGTACTCGAAATGAGATTCGTTGCCTCACGTAAGAATGTACTCCAACTCCTTCCTCTCTTCCAGGCAGCGCACGGCTCTCTTGCGCTGCCCCAGCTCGCTCAAACG
>JBBIPG010000079.1:0-3420 GCA_037442925.1 Candidatus Fraserbacteria bacterium
AATTCTTTTTTGAGATTTGAGACGTGGATCAAGTTTGTGACCTCCTTCGATACCCTCTGACTCAATTTTGCCTTAGTTTAGCTCATGGCGCTATTTGGTTTCAGCCTCATCGAACAGAAAGATCTGTTCGATCTGCTTGCCAAAGAGTCGAGCCACCTTAAAAGCTAGTGGTAGACTTGGATCGTACTTGCCGGTTTCAATAGCGTTGATTGTCTGCCGCGACACGCCAAGCTGGCGGGCCAATTCCTCTTGGGTCCAGTTGAACTCCGCCCGCAGGACGCGCAGCCGGTTCTTCATAAGTAGCGCCTCGACGTATTCCAGTACCCAAGCAACCAACCGATAAACACAAAAGGCATCATGACATCACCGAAATAATCCCACTCCAGCAAGAAGCCAGCTTTCTGCAGAAAATACAATGCCAAAGCTCCAAAGATTGCAGTGGCCAAGCTATAAGCCCACACTTCTAATAGGATGCGCTGCTGTAGTTCATCGGATCTCCTAAAAAGCTCGATGTACGCTGCCACTACGAGAATAAACCCTAAAGCAGGCAGTAGGGCTACGACAATACGGAGCGGCGCACCCAGTTCAAAAGCTCCTAAAACCCAAGCGGCCCCTACAGAGCTGGCAAAGTAAATCAGAGCAGCGATGAGAACCGACGAGTTCATGGGATACTTGGTTTTCTTCATGGCGTGACCTCCTTGGGCTTTGAGGAGACCGGATACCTCACCCCCTGCTTCAGCCGTGACCCCATTCGAATCAGCAGATCGCCCAATCTCTCCTCGAGACGCTGCCAGAAGTTCGCTCTTCTGTCCTCAGACGTGAAGAGTCGCTCGATCCTCGCCTCCCGTTGTAGTTGCCGATACCGCTCGCCAGCCAGCTTCCGGTCGAGATTGTTCAGCATCTTCCTCAAGCTCCTTTCTCGGTGGCACTTCCAGCCACCCGAAGCATTATAAAGCATCCTTGTCAAACTGTCAAGTATGCTTTACACCTAACGCCAGCTTCTGCACCCGATTCAGCTAGGCTCTTTGCTCAGAGCCCTCAAATCAAGTAGGCTGCTGTGGCGGCAGGCGAGGTGAACGTTCATGAGCGACTATTGGGTAGATAAGCTCTTTCTAACACACCCTGAACTCTTTGCGAAGGTGTTGGAGAGATCAATCCCCCAAGCCGTGGGTGAGGCGGAATGGATCGCTCAAACTCTCAAGGGGAATGGAGTCAAAAGTGGGAGCAGGGTTCTCGATCTGGCCTGTGGGATCGGGCGCCATAGCATCGAGCTGGCCCGCTTAGGCTATCGAGTGACGGGCGTCGATCTTTCCCCAGCGTACGTCTCCCGCGCCAAGGAGCTGGCCAAGGAACGACGTGTTCAGCGACATACGAACTTTCTGGTCGGAGACATGCGCCAGATCGCAAAGGTGCTCGACGGCCAGCGCTTCGATGCTGTGATCAATCTCTTCACTTCGTTTGGCTTTTATGACGACAAGACTGATGTCCGGGTTCTAAAGCAATGCCGAGAACTGGTCTGCAAGAAAGGACTGTTTCTGATGGACACGATCAATCGCGATGGGCTGGCGAAAAACTTTCAGCCGCAAGGTCTCCAACGGCTTGATGATATCGTCTTTCTCGAAGAGCGCGTTCTCAATCAAGAGAGAGGTCGAATGAATACCCGCTGGACGATCCTCCGTGAGATCAAAAAGGGGCGCTACGAACAGCGAGCCGTGATCGATCTCGATCATCGAGTCTATGCTCTACACGAATTGATTGATATATTCAAGAAGGCAGGCTGGAAGTATCGGGAAGCCTATGGTAGCTTGACGGGCGCTCCGCTGGAAGTCGCATCGCGGCGGCTGGTGGCACTGTTTGCGAATGAGAGAGTTGCGCGCCACCGCGGATCAGAGTGGCGAGCAAGCGGACGGTGATTCGGGTGCCTCGAATGACCGGACTACCCCCACAGACCCCCTTCGTTCTAAGGATGTTCCGTCTTTGCCGCAGTCATAATCTATCCTTCCTATTATCCTAGCTTGCACATTTTTAGCTCTGAGCTAGGGAGCCTTGCCTAGATGGGGAAAGTGCTCTATAATTAAGCAGCATCTCGCACTGAGAGCCTGTGTAAAAGTTCTTGGCCTATTAGGAGGGATGTGATGAGAAGATCGAGAAAGGGCACGGAACTCAGCGAGACCATCACCAAGATCCTGGTAGAAGGTGGATTTAAATCCGAAGAGGAGGCGATGAAGGATCTCTCCCTAACCATAGCTCTGGCCAAAGTCAGCAGATATGAGGGGGAATGCGCGAGGTTCAAGCGCAAGTATAACCTAGACTTCAGTGATTTTTTAAAGAGGGTTGAAGGAAAGGTAGATGAGGAGGATTTTGCTGAAGAAGATGATCTCAAAGATTGGGAGTTTGCCTGGCGGGCCTTAAACCTCTGGCGAGAACGAGCAGAGATGCTCAAGAATGCATAAGCTCCTCGAGGAATATAAGGAGATCATCGCCTATTATGAAATCGAGACCTATGAAGTCGAGGGAAACAATATACGACTTAAGCTTAAAGTTACTTTTATTGATCAGAGCAGCCTATTTATTCGTGATTACATCTTTGAAGGTGAACGACGGAAATATTCTTTCCATTGGCAGGACTCTACCGGAAACTTACTCATCCGTTGGGACAATGCCCCTCACTGGCCCCAGATTGATACCTTTCCCCATCATAAGCACGTAGGAGCAGTCAAGCAAGTGGAGCCATCGGAGCAGACGGAGCTAAGAGAGGTCCTTGAGGAGATCGCACGCAGGATTAAGGTCGGGTAAGTGAACCAGAAGGCCCCACCGCCGCGCGATAGGGCCTTCCAGTCTCACTCTTATCGTTTACAGCCGCTTACCGCTCTTTGCCCCCGCTCCTTCCCTTCAGTTGCGAGCTTTGCCTAGGGGTTCACCATCAGCCAGATGTTGGAATCACTCCTACTTGTTCCTGAACTATCTTGCAGCGAGCTGTAGAAGAGATAGGTATCGCTGCCCTCGACGAACGCCTCCGGCCAGAAGTCCCACCAGGTGTTCACTCCATACGCTCCGGTAGTTAGCTGGCGGGGCGCACTCCAGGTTGTCAGGTCTGGTGAAGTGATGACTTCAAGCCACTGTTGATCTGCGCCCGAGTTGTACGGCGCCCAGAAGAAATGCCAGGTGCCTCCCTTGCGTACCAAAGCACCATCAAAGTCCATGTCCGCTGGTGCGCCACGGGCGATGATGAAGGTGTTCGTCCACGTACCTCCACCATCCGAGGAATGAGCCCTCCACATTCCGTTGCTGGCACAGTAAGTGACGAAGCCCGATGCATGAGCAGGTGAAAGTGCTGTGCTATTGGTCCTGAACACGATCGGAATACCCGCCTTCCCCTTGACAAAGACCTCCCCAGCTCTTTCCCTCTGGGAAAAGCCT
>JBBIPG010000080.1:0-2981 GCA_037442925.1 Candidatus Fraserbacteria bacterium
ACTTCGACGCGACATCTGGTGCTGGCGATCCTGACACGTTCAACTTCGATGACCTGACCTTGAGCTTGAGTGCCGAGGCCGGCATCGTGAACATCTCGGCCAGCATCGTCTACAAGGAAGAGAACACGAGCCCAGAAGAGGCGTTCCTGCTGGGTGGGGACCTCTTCTTCACGGTCAACTTCTAAGGACGGAACCGAAAGCTCTGAGCTTGTAGCAGAGCTTTGAGATAAAAGTAGAGAGGACCGGTGCAGGATGGCCGGTCCTCTTCTTTTTGTATCTGTCTTTCTGTCAGTTGACAGGCATCATTGCACGTGTTTCTGATCCCACTCCCACAGTGGAATGACCCAATCCAACTGCTGGCTCACCGCGTTGAGTAATTTCCGATCCCCTGTGATCAGGGGGCTCTTTAAGTGCTCCGCTAAAGCCACATACGTCGCATCGTACGTGCTGGGCCGCTGGTATTGCGAGGCCAGCTTCAGGATTCGCTTGGCCAAGGCACTTGGATCTTCGAGTGGAAGCTGCAAACCTTGAAAGAGTTCCCAGGCTTCCTGGGCGTCCTGCAGGGTGATTCGAGGTGGCTGTCCGGCCTTACCCCGAACGGCAATGTATAAGCCGTTAAGGATCTCGTGGGGAAGCAGTGTAGGGCCACAAAGCTGCACGTGGTCTGCTTCATAGCGTTCCAGCAACACATCCGCTTGAGCTTGATAGGGCTCCTTGGGCAGCCATGCACTGAGCAAGGCACTGGCATCGATCACAAAGCGCTGGACCATGCGAAATCAAGGACGCTCCTCCAGCAGCTGTCGTGCTTCTTCGGCGAGCTGCTCTCCGCTGATTCCGGCCGCCAGCCAACGCTCACGCTGGGCGCGCAGGCCCGCAATGGCTAAGCGTCGCTGCATCTTTTCATACTCGACTTCGGAGATGATGCGCGCTACGGGGTTATGATCCTTGGTGATCACTACTTGACCTCCGGCTTCTACCTCGCGCACCAGCTGGGTAAGCTTGTTCTTGGCTTCGCCGATCGCTACCGTCCTGTTCATGGCTATCACCATAGCTAAGTTTATAGCTAAGATGATCGGTTGTCAAGAGGAGTTGATCCCAATCATTGACACGTGCTTTTCGGCTCAATATAATCAAGCACCAAATGCCCATAGAATACGTGCCTATCTTGATCTATATGGCGCTGGCCGTAGCGCTCACGCTCCTGGTGCTTTTTGTCAATCGCCTGCTCGGACCGAGCAATCCTACAGCCAGAAAACAGATGCCCTATGAATCGGGCATGCGACCCGTCGGCACAGCCCGAGAGCGGTTTCACATTCGCTATCACGTGATCGCCATGATTTTTTTAGTCTTTGATCTGGAGATCGCCTTCATCTATCCTTGGGCGGTCATCTATAAACAACTGGGTTGGGCAGGCTTCATCGAGATGATGGTCTTCTTGTTCATTCTTGTTGTGGGGTTTCTCTATGCGTGGAAGCGGGGTGCATTCCAATGGGAGTGATGACACCGGGAAACCCGATCCTCACCACGACGGTGGAGCAATTTGAAAGACTCATCAACTGGGCGCGAGCGAATTCCGTCTGGCCCTTCCAGTTTGGCCTCGCTTGCTGTGCCATCGAGATGATGGCCACAGCCTCGGCCCGCTTCGATCTGGCCCGCTTTGGCGCCGAGATGATGAGGACGTCCCCGCGTCAGTCGGATCTCATGATCGTGGCCGGACGAGTCTCTCAAAAGATGGCCCCTGTGCTGAGGCACCTCTATGAGCAGATGCTTGAGCCCAAGTGGGTCATCTCCATGGGCGATTGTGCGTCTTGTGGCGGGGTGTATAACAACTATGCGATCCTGCAAGGAGTAGACAAGATCGTGCCCGTGGACGTCTATGTGGCGGGCTGTCCGCCCACGCCGGACAACCTGCTCTATGGGTTCACCAAGCTGCAAGAGAAGATCGCCCAGGAGCATCCGTTTCACCCCACAGCCCGGAAGGAGCTGAAGACGGCTTAGCCCCATGGGAACCCCACCGCTCTGGATCGTGCTCGCGATCACTGCGGTCAAGGGTCTTGTGGTTCTGGTCGTGCTGCTCACTGCATTCGCCTACATGACGTGGTTGGAGAGGAGGCTCCTCTCCCGTTTTCAGGTGCGTATCGGCCCCAATCGCGCCGGACCCTTTGGGCTGTTGCAACCCGTGGCCGATGGGGTCAAGCTCTTCTTCAAAGAGGATTTCACACCCGCCGAATCCGATCGAGCCATCTATCTCATGGCTCCGGGGATCTCGTTGCTCACGGCGTTTATGGCGTTTGCCGTCATCCCGTTTGGCCCTCCAGAGATTCGCTTATTGGATGTGCCGCTCCTTCAGATCGCCAACCCCAACGCGGGGATTCTCTTCCTACTGGCCATAAGCTCGATTGGAATCTACGGGATCATCCTGGGAGGCTGGGCCTCGAACAGCAAATACCCGCTCTTGGGAGCGCTGCGCTCCTCCGCTCAGCTGATTAGTTATGAATTGGGCGTTGGACTCACCATTGTCAGCGTGATCCTACTTTCGGGGACCCTGCAGCTTTCAGAGATTGTCGAGCAGCAGACGGGCACCTGGTTTGGCTTTCTGCCTCAGTGGAACATCTTCGTTCTGCCCATAGGCCCGGTGGCCTTCTTGTTGCTCCTACTGGGGGCTACCGCCGAAACCAACCGTGCGCCGTTCGACCTGCCGGAAGCCGAGCAGGAACTTACGGCCGGCTACCACACGGAGTACGGTGGGATGAGGTTTGCCGCCTTCATGGTGTCAGAGTACATCAATCTGATCACGGCCAGTGCGGTGGCCGTCACGCTCTTCTTCGGGGGATGGGATGGACCCTTTGTGAATCAAGTTCCCCTCTTGGGCGTCTTATGGTTTCTGGTGAAGGTCTTTGCGTTCGCCTTCTTCTTCATCTGGCTTCGGGCAACTCTACCCAGGGTGCGCTATGACCAGCTGATGGACCTGGGCTGGAAGT
>JBBIPG010000081.1:0-2362 GCA_037442925.1 Candidatus Fraserbacteria bacterium
GCTTATGCCCTCTTACACGATCGGGCGACTCGCCGGGCCTCACCTCCCTTCTACAATGGTAGGCCAATAGGACGGCCCGATGAGAGCCAAAATGAGATCGCGCAAAGTGAAGAGGGAAAAGATGTGATGGCAAGCGTCTCTCGAGACGGCACAGCTGCATGCAAGCGCCAAAGACGCCCGTGTCTAAGAGGGCCTTCAGATTATACAGCGAATGCACAAAGTGTCAACGCTCGATCTCGAAGAGCTCGTCAAACTCCTTCCCCAAGAGGCGACAGACGTTCTGAGCCGTCTGGGGTGAAGTAGACCTGCGGTGGTTCTCCACCTCGTACCACCACTGCCAACTGAGGCCCAGCTCCTCGGCGAAGGCCTTGCCGGTGTATCCTTTCTTGGCCCGAAGGATCTTCACTTGGGGTTTCGCCCAGATGCGCATGCTGGGCGGATGCTAGCACTAGATACCTGAGCAGCTTGCTATAGATATTTACACGATATATAAATGATATGATCGTCCGGGAGGTCTGAAGAGCTGAGATGCTTACGGATCAGGCACTGCGAGCGGCACTTTTGGATCTGGCCGAGCACGATGTGGTCTGGCTCAAGCTTAGGGAGGATGCCGAGCAGGTCTGGCGCTCGATTCCCCCATGCGCACGCCCCTGCTATCACGTGCGAGAATGCCGCATTCTTCGAGGCTGGCTTGTAGAGAAGACTTGGACCTCCGCATCGGAGAATGACTGCTCTGATCTGATCAAGTCCTACGGCGGCAGACGTACTGAGTCTTGACCAGCTCTAATAATGAAGATGATAGCGGTCAGCAATCAGCCTTCAGCTACATCGTAAGGGTTGTCCCATTCTCTTGCACAGAATCTCTTGCTCAGCAACCCCAAGTTGCCACCTCATCGAGAGCGGCGTACACTGCTGATAGCTGAAAGCTGATAGCTAATCGCTGAGAGACTCTCATGCAGCTGACGATCTATTACGCAGACGACGATGAGTGGCTGATCAAGAAGATCCGCGACAAGGCCTACGCCGACCGCAAGAGCGTGAGCCAGGTCATCATGACCGTGCTTCAAGAGTATTTCGGAGAACCACCGGAGGAAGCGAAAACGCAACCCCGAGCCAAGCGCGGCCGTAAAACCACTCCGCAGTCTTAGGGGGCGCATGTACGCGGCTTTCTGACATGCCTTTGAAGAGTGATGCTTACCACCGATCTTGGTGTTAGCTGCCTCTAACATAACAGCAAGCAAAGAGGATGAAGATGAGAAGACTGGGATTGATGCTCTGTTTGCTGCTGCTGGCGATCTCTACCCCTCTGAGCCTGTCGAGTCAGACGGCTGCCATCGTCGTTCCCCGCGATTACCCGACCATTCAAGAGGCGATCTATCGAGCGCCAGTGGGCGGGATCATCCAAGTTGAGTCTGGCACTTATCCAGAAGAACTCTTGATCACCAGGAGCCTCACCCTGCGTGCCGATACCAGCAAGGGAGAGGTCCAGCTCCTAGGCAGACCTGATAAAGCCGTCCTGACCATTATCGCCGCCAACGTAACCGTCCAGGGCTTCACCTTCGTTTACAGCACCACCGCGGTCCAGGTTTTCAAAAGCATGAAGGTCAACATCGCTCAGAACACCTTCCGTCCCACCATCTTCGGGTCGTTGGATCATGCTATTGAAGTGGTTGAGGCCAGAGAAGTCACCATTCAGGATAATCGGATCAGGGGCGCGGATGACGGCATCGCGGTGCGGGAGAACGCCGCGGTGGAGATCGTGCGCAATACCATTGAAGGCAGTTATTGGGGGGTAGCGCTCTATGATAATGCGCAAGCCGTCATTCATCACAACGTCATCACCGAGAACCTTTTTGCCGGTGTGCTCCTCTGGGAGCAAGGGCAGGCTACCATCACTGACAATAACATCCTTGAGAACGTCATGGCGGGGGTTGCGGTGCGGGGGGGGGCAAGGCACTCCTCCAGCGAAAATGCCATCAGCCGGACCCAGGGAAGCGGGGTTGTGCTGCGCGATCAAGTCGAAGCCACGCTCCGAGATAACTTCATTGAGGACAATGCCCAGTGCGGCATAGAAGTAACATCGGGAGTACGGGTCTACGGCAGCGCCAATACCATTGCCAGGAACAGAGCGGGCGATCTGTGCCCACCTGATTTTCCTTGGCCACCACTCTTTTACTAAGGCAACGAACTGGGAGAGAAGACTGTGGGAAAGGCGTGAGACGAGTCACTCACACTACCCCGTGGCTGCAGTTTCTCCCTGGCCATCTGCGCGAGCTTTTTCCTCCAAGCTGCCTCAGCTTCTTGCTGCCAGCGCCACTCCTCAAACCGCTCCTCCCACGTCTTCTCATACGGTGCCCGCTTC
>JBBIPG010000082.1:0-1968 GCA_037442925.1 Candidatus Fraserbacteria bacterium
GGACGCTTGGCGTCAAGCCTTCTTGGTTCAACATTGGGCAGCGAGAACCAGCACACAATCTTCAGAGTCTGCCAGCGGTGTGCTGGAGCCCCCCGATCAACCGACACTGTTTCTGGCGCAAGTGTCACAGGCTCAAGCCATGCCCGAATTTCAAGCTATCCGCACGAGTGACTATCTCTACGTCGAGTACACCACAGGCGAGCGAGAACTGTACGATCTACGTGCTGACTCCTATGAGCTAGAGAGCCTGCACGTCACGGCGGAGCCCTCGCTCCTCACTCAACTCTCAGGGCGTCTTGCTGAACTGAAGAACTGTGCTGCCGAGAGCTGTCGTGCAGCGGAAGACGCGTCACCTCCAGTGGTTCTCTCGGGGGGTCCTCAAGCCTCGACTATCGCCACTTCCGAAGAACCTCTCTACGTCGTGATCATGACCCACGTTGAAGGAGATAAAGCAGATCCGGAGGGCAGTCCCACCTGCGCGAGTGATCTGCACTATCAGACGGCCCCACTGCCCCCGCGCAGCCAGCCCACACCAGGAAACTCCTTCGCCGTGGACATCGCAGGCACAGAGCTCTTACACGAAATCTTGCAGAGATACACGGACTCCCTCGGCGAGAACCCCAAACTCTTCATCGAGCCCGCAGGGGAATTCTGGCAGACGGAAGCCGACCCACGCTTCGGTAACAAGCTCTTTCAGAAATACGATTATCTGGCACTGGGCTATGAATTCGGCATCCAAGGGCATGGCATCTACTATTCAGGCCAAAACTTCTGCTGGTACATCAGCCCCAAGACGGAAGAGGGCATCCGGCGCAAGCTGACAGACTTACACGCGTTTGCCAATAGAGTCCTTCACAATGGACAGAACGTGAACGCAGGTCTGACGCTCACGCCGGGAGCCAAGATCAAGTTCGTTACGCCGCGAGAGCTTAGAGAGATCTTCGAGAGCAAGAGGGGCTGAGGGATCATGTGCAAGGTCTTCTGGCTCGCCGCTGTTGCAGCCCTGCTAGGTCTGTGGGTAACCACAGGAGGTGAGCTAGCTGCCCCCGATACGAACACATTGGCGAAAGTCTACTTCCAAATCGCGCTCAACATCAATTCCTCTCGCGACCCAACCGAACAACGAGGGATTGCCCAGACGGTCCGCCGACATCTGGACTTGATGGACAAGTACGGGATCAAGGCCAATTATTACTTCACCGGCTTGGCTGCCGAGATGCTTCAGCAGATCGATCCCGCGTTGATCGAGCGGCTCAAAGAGAAAAGTGAAGCAAAGCTACTTACGCTCGGCCATCACGGTGCCAACCGCCCGCCGCACCCCATGCCGATCGAACGGGTCAAGGGTCAAAACTGGGAAGAAGACGTCCAAGCCATCTTGGATTACGAGAGCTGTGCCCTCGATCCTGCCACGGGCGCTTTAGACTGCTCCCACCCCGGTGGGCTCAAGAACATGAGCGAAAACATCTTTGAAGAGCCGATCTTCAGCACCGGCCGCTTCTTCCAAGCTGCTATTCTTTACGCCACCAAGCTCTTCGGGGTGAAGATGGCCGTGGGGCTGCAAGACAACACCGGCGCACCGCGTGGTGACGCTTGGTTCTTGGGGATTCTCAATCGACCCGAAAGCATCGCCATCGGCCCAGAGATCATCCTGCGTTGGATGCAAAGCGGGATTTCGCCATTGCCCGCTCTGGAGGAACGCATCGCGGCGCTGGAGGAGAACCGAATTCGACTCATCTCATTGCTCATTCATGACTGGGATTTCTTCCGCGGACGAACGGCTTCTCAAGCGGAGCAAATCTGGCAGAAGTACGAGGAGATGATCAAGTGGGCACTGGCAGGCAGCTACGTGATTGTCTCCCTGGAAGATTTGTATGATCTAGTGATAGACGACCACGAGCGGACGATCACCAAACAAGAGCTACAGAAGATTGCTGAGTTCTATGTGAAGCAAGTGGAGAGTTCGTCCCC
>JBBIPG010000083.1:0-3078 GCA_037442925.1 Candidatus Fraserbacteria bacterium
ATCTTGCCGATGTGAGGGCGCGTGTCCGTATACAGGCGTCCAACGATCCCATCGGCGATGGTAAGCTCGGCTGGCGCCGCCCGCGCGTGGATGGCGTCCTCCACGAATAGCCACAGGTACGGTTCGCGCGCTTCTTTGAGGATGGCGAACGCGATCGCTGCCCCTAGCAGGAGCCACAACCAGCGAAACGGGCGCGCCATCCCTGGCCTCTACGGCGCAGCGCCGGTGCGCTGCGCGTTCTGGTGAAAGGTGGGCCATGCCTGCGTGCCGAGCGGCCCCACGTCGCGCAGGAGGTGCACACCATTATTGGCGCCGACCACCACATCCGCCCGCCCGTCGCCCTCCAGATCGCCCACCCAGGGAGACGAGAAGACCGCAGCACCCAGCTCGAACGGGAACCCTGGCAACGTCTGGCCCTGGGTGGTCCAACCGTACAGGCGACCGTCCTTAGAGCCGACCACGATGTCCAGCATCCCATCGCCATCGAGATCGACCAGCGCTGTCGACGAGATGATCTGATCGCGCGCGCGAATGGGCCATCCGGGGAACGCCCGGCCATCGTCGCGCCAGATGTACAGGTTGCCGTCCCAGGACCCGACGACGATCTCCAGACGGCCGTCGCCATCCAGGTCTGCCACGGCGGGTGACGCTTCGATCGAGTAGATGTTGCCGCCGGGGGGGGCGGGCGCCTGGCGCCGGGCCAGCCGTGCGCACCGGGAAGCCGTTGCGGGCGCGGCCTTCCTCGTCGACGACATGCAGGTTGCCGGCGTCGTCGCCGAAGATCATCCACAGGCGACCGTCGCCGTCCAGGTCGGCCAGCGCGGGCGAGGAATCGCTGTCTTTGGCCAGCGCCACGGGAAAGCCAGAAGCCAATCGGCCCGCCTCATCCCACAGATAGAGCCATCCCTGGCTGGGGTCCTTCGGCGTCAGCGTCGTGACCGCCAGCATCCCCGACGCGTACGCTGCGGTGGCGTCGGGCCAGCCATGGAGCGCTTGCGGCCAACCGGCGGCGACGTTCCCCCGGGCGTCGAACAGCCACATCCGCCCCTGGTCGCCGAGGGCGATACGGGGGCCGGGCAGGATAGTCGGCGAGGCCCAGATCGGATAGCCGAGGTCGATGGGGAATCCCGCCGCGTCGCGGCCGTCGAAGTGCCAGGCGAAGAGCCTGCCCGCCTCGGAGCCGACGACGATCTCCGGCGTCTCGTCGCCGTCCAGATCGGCCAGGGCGGGCGACGCGAAGAACCCTCGGCGGCTGGCACGCGGCCATCCGGGCCGGTCGCGCAGCGCGTCATCCATCACGTAGAAGTAGCCATCCCATGAGCCAACAGCAACCTCGAGGCGGCCATCGCGATCGAAGTCGTAGGCGATGGGCGAGGAGATGACCGGCCTGGTGGTGGGTCGGAACAAATGTCCGGCGGCTATTGTGCGCGGCGGCCCGGCCGCGCGGCAACTCGCCAACGCACAGAGCGACACTATGAGGAGCAGGGCGCGCCAGGGCACTCAGCGTCCCTCGGCGGGCTGGAAGCGGATCATCTGCGCCCCCGGCAGCCGACCCAAAGCGCGCACCATCGCTCGGGTGAGCCACAGCCCGGCCACGACCTCCATCCGCTCGCGCAACGAGGCGGGGGCGCCGGCGCGCAGGCGCGCGTCTTCCCACTCTTTATGGAACCACCTGGCCACCCAACGGTAGAACGTCGTGTTGTAGCGGCCGCGTTTGAACAACAGCTTGTTTTCCGCCGTGTAATCCCACTCCAGGTTCCACTCGCCGTCGAACATCAGGCGGTCGCGCACCTCTTCGTAGAATTTCGTTCCCGGCAGCGGGTAGGCGATCGTTGTGCTGAAGGTGTCGGGCAAAGTCTCGCGCAGCAGCTTGACGGAGAGGAGCAGGTCTTCCCATTCCTCGCCTGGATAGCCGACCATCATGAAGAAATAGGTCTCGACTCCCAGCTTCTTGCAGATCTCGGCTGCCTGATAGATCTGGGACACCTTGGCCCCTTTGTTCATGGCGTCGAGCACCTTCTGCGAGCCGGATTCGGCCCCCAGGTAGACCTTGCGACATCCTGCCTCGACCAGGGCGCCCAGCATCTCCTCGGTCACCAGGTTCACGCGCGTCAGGCATTCGAAGGGGATCGCCGCGTCGCGCGCCACGATCTCGTCGCGCCAGGCTGACACCCATCCTTTCTTGACGCCCGTGATATCGTCGACCACCCGCATTTGGTCGGGGGCATAGGTTTCCTTGATCTGCTTCAGTTCCTCCGCTGAGTTGGCGGCCGAACGGCTGCGGTAAGTGCGCCCGAAGACCGATTTCTGGCACCAGGAGCAGGCGTAGGGACAGCCGCGGGTGTTGATGATGCTCAGAGACCAATAGCCGTGGGCTTTGCGCCAGCTCTCGCGATAGGGTTCGAAATCCACCAGGTCGCGCGCGGGGAAGGGGATCGTGTCGAGGTCCTGGATGAGCGGCCGCGGCGCTGTCGCGAGGATTTGTCCATCCTCGCCGCGCAGGCGCAGCCCGGCGATGTCGCGCAGGTCCGGCGCGTGGTCGCCGCGCGCGAACAAATGATCTGCCAGCTCCTGGACGGTGATCTCGCCCTCGTCATACACTACGGCATCGATCGGAAACTCGCCGTCGGTGCCTCGGTGCAGCAGGTAACGTTCTGGGATGCCGGTGGGGTCCGGCCCGCCGACGATCACCTTCGCGCCGTAGCGGTGGGCGATCTCGGCCAGGATCAGGGCGTTGCGGCGCACGGTGATCAGCGCCGTGATCCCGACCACCGGCGGGCGCACCCGCTTCATGTACGCCTCGAATTCGTCGAAATCCTGGCGAAACGCGCAGTCGAACATCTCGACCTGGTAGCCGCGCGCGCGCAGGACGCTGCCCAGGTACATCAGGCCCAGCGGAAAGTAGGGGGTCATCAACTTCTGCTCAACAGGGTCTTTGCTCAGAAACAAGGCGTGCACCAACGTGATATCCGGCGACATCTTCTCCTCTCCTCTTCTAACCTCTCCCTTGGCGTACCAAAATGCTAGTGCCTTGTTAGACTAGAATGTGCTGTTTTTAGCGCTGACCTCTCCCCGCTG
>JBBIPG010000084.1:0-3979 GCA_037442925.1 Candidatus Fraserbacteria bacterium
ATTTTTCGCGTCGCGATTCGGCGGAGATGGCTTCGATGGGGAGATAGTCTTCGATGAGACGCTTGTCGGTCATGTCTTATCGCTCACTCCTGAATCTGTTGCTCCGAAAATCTCTTCCACCAAGAACCGCGTTTTCGGCAGCAGGCGAGATTCGGGATACACATCCAGAACAACTTGGAGGGCTTCCGCCGCCGTCCGAATGCCCAAATAATCGCACAGGAAGCGAATGTCCGATTCATCTTCTTCTCTCGACGCAAGGAGTTTCATCGCCAGCAAGTATCTCGGTGAAGCAGCCATCACACGCAGCCCTTCTGCGTCCATGATCGGCAAAGGAGACGGATCGGATCGTTCGAGGAATCCCTTCACCGCATCATTGAGCCAGTGTTCGGGCAAGTCCATCATCCGCGCCACATCAATGGCGGCCTTCCGAACCTCGCCCGTGTGAGTAAAGATTGCATCCACGTCTCGTGTCTGTTCGCGTGCGCGGTAAGCCACACACAGAGCCGCTCCGCCCACCAGAAAAAGATCGGCTTTGATGCCGCGTGAAGAGAGAATGTCCGAAAGCATTTTCAAAGCGGCGATAATCTCATCGCGTTTCACGGTCAAACCCTTTCAAGCGCGTCGGGACGTATGAATATTCCTCGCCGCCGAAATGAGGCAGGGCTGGTTGCCAATGCCAGGGCATGCAGACTCTGCGCTGACGTTGTGAACCACCACTGATCCAGAAAGCGTTCTGGTTCTTGCGCCCAAGATGGACACGGTAAATTGTAATGATAGGCGAGATGTTCAGCCAAAGCCGCGAGATATGCGTCAAAGCGGCGGCTCGATGTGAAATCAGGCGGTTCTGCAATGAGATTACTGCGTTCATTGACATAGTAGTCAAAGTCATCCAAAAAGTCTCGGATGGCGAGAAACGCCTTTTGTTCGGAATTCCAGTAGCGATTCCGAACTTCAGGATCAGGCGGTTGATTCAACGCTTGACGAATTCGTTCTGCGGTTTCTTTCAATGTTTGTGGTTTGTATGCCATAACCTTCCTTAACCTCTCATCTACCGCAACTTGATTATACTTCAGGTTTGGCTTTTCTTCTCTGCCAATTTGGAAGGCGTGCGTTTGCGAAGTTCAGCGACAAATTCTTTATCCTTGCTTCCGTCTTCCTCTTCTTCAAAGAACTCGCACCCTTGATGTTCGAATGTGAGCAAGCCAGAACGTGGACTACGCGGATTGATGCACACGCCCCAATCATAACCGAGCGGTGGCGCAAAAGTCAAAAAGTGTCTACACCCACACGAACAATCCGCGTCGTTGCGCTCACGCTTGCCGTACGGTTCAAAGTCGGTCGGCAAATGTCGGCAAACTGTGTGCAGGAGGTCGTGTTGCGTATTGCCGATATTTTTGAGAATGACGGTTGATTTCATCGGTTCGGACATCTTGCTTCTACTCTCTGTTGGCGACTCGCTCAATTGCCTCCGCTGGCAACTCGACGTGACTGATGGTGCGAATCTCGCGCGCGACATGTTCCAGCACGTGACCTGGGTCTTGGACGATGAGCGGCGACGCGCCCTTTTGCTTTGGATCCCAGACCACGTACAAAAAGTACGATTGCGCCAACTGCCGCGCCTTCAACCACTCGTTCGTCGTCAGTCGGATGGGGTGCCCGCGTTGACGCCCTTTCACTTCGATGCGCCGTACGGGACGTTGACCTGTGGCGACATCGGCGGGACCCAGACTGCGAATGTCAAAACCGCAGCGATCGTGCAAATCACTCACGTCGAACGGTTCCCAGCCGCGGGCGCGTTCGTACTCCATGACAACTCGCATCGCCGCGAGTTCGATTTCGCGTTTTGCCTCTTCATCCTCAATCCATTCTGCGGGAATCGCGGCGCTATCACCAGGCGGCAGCACAAGCACAGTCGCAAGATGTCGGACAGGACCGCTCCGCGCAATGGTCAACCGATCCAAGCCCGCGAGCCGCTCGGCGCGCGTCCGCTGCAAATCGCGCAAATCGTCTTCCGCTTGTTGCCGCGCGAGCGCGAGCGCTGTCTCGCCTGCGGCTTCGCGCGCGCGTAGTGCCATCACGCGACTTTCAGATGCGCGAATCCGCGCGTCAAATGATTTCGTCAAATAGTCGCGAACCACTTTTGCATAATGTTGCCGTTCCTGCTGAATCCGAATGCGTTGTTCGAGTTGATACAACGCCTTGACAAAATCGAGCGCGCCTTGCGGATCAACTTTGGGCACGCGCGAAGGCGGATGCGCGTGTGGCGCGAGGTCATGCAGAACCTCGGGGGGCAATAGCGAGAATTGACCTTCGTGCTCACGCACCGCGAGCAATTCGGAATAGAGCGTCGTATTGGGTCGCGACGGCGATGGCTCGCCCTTGATTTCCATTTCGATCAAGTGGATTCGATACGGCATCCGTGCATGGGGGTCTACAAACACGCCCACGCCCCCGCGCGCCTCTGCCAAGCGGGCGTTCAGTTTCTCATCCACGACCGCGTAGAGTGGATGCCCTGGGCCCAAGAGATGCGCGTCCTGCCCTTGATCTGTTTCCAGTGCTTGTTTCTGAAAAGTGATTTTGCGATAGGATGTTTCGGGTTTGCCTAGCCGCCGCACTGCGTCCAGGCGTTCCGAGCGCAAATCCTGCGGCACATGTTCAACGCGATAGAATCCATCCGCGCGCGCCTCCACTTTCAGCCCGACCAGTTCCGACGCGGCGAGGAATTGGCGCGCCACGTATTCGGGCATCAAACGCCGCTCCTCGATTTCCAAGTTGCGGTTCTGGAACTGCGTGAACCATTCGAGGTCAATATGCTCACGCGCCAACGCGATGCCTGTTGCCTCTTCATAGCGGCGCAGGCGCTCGGGATCAATGCGGTCAATCTGGTCAAGGTACTCGTCGAGTCGGCGTGGATCGTATGCTGCGTCACGCAGCATTTCCGACAGATTGACTTCGTTAATCGAAAGCACCTCGCCGATCACATCGAAAATCCGATTCGGACCGAGCGCGTCGCGCATCGCGTCCAGTTTGTCGAGCAGGCGTCTCAAGATCGCCCCTTCGATCACGGGCTGCCCGTCCTCCGACTTGTCCGCCACAAAATTGAACGCATAGACATCGCGCTCCTGTCCAATGCGATGGATGCGTCCCAAGCGCTGTTCAAGTCGCGTCGGATTCCAGGGCAAGTCATAGTTGATCATCAAATGGCAGAATTGCAAGTTGATGCCTTCGCCTGCCGCTTCGGTCGCCACACAAATTTGCTTGTTATAGCGAAAATCATCTTGCGCGGCTTTGCGTTCATGGGGATTCATGCCGCCATGGATTTCTGTGGTCGAATAACCCCAGCGCGCCAAGTGTTCTTTCAAATAATTCAATGTGTCGCAATGCTCTGTGAAAATCAAGAGTTTGCCGCGTCCATCGCGCAGTTCCGCAAATTGCGCGCGTTGCAAACATTCGCGCAGGGCATTGAGTTTGCTATCTGGGGCATGTTCGCGAACACGCCGCGCCTGCTCGACTAAATCCTTCAACGCGGCGACTTCGGCGCGTAACTGATCGAGTTCGACTGCCGCAGTGAATTCATCCGTGAGACGATCGCGTGCCACATCGTCCAGATCGTCCTCGTCCACCTCATCATCGCTCAATCTGCCGCGCAAGCGGTCGAGGTAACGCGCGCGTTGATTTGCGGGAAGTGCTTCAAGGTCTTCCACCAATTTCTTTTGTTTCTCAAGCCGCCGCTTGAGCGATTCATGAATCGCGTGAGTCGAACTCGCAAGTCGGCGTTGAAACACCGTGCGCGTCAAAGCAATGTTCTGTTTCTGTCGTCCGCTCGCCTGCGGCAAGAATTGATTGATGTAGGCGGTGACGGATTTGTACAAGCCGAACTCTTCCAAGTTCAAATGAAAAGCAACGGTTTGCACGTGGCGATCGGGGAAGAGGCGGCGTCCATTCATATCGCGCAAGTCTTCCTTGAGTCGGCGCAAAG
>JBBIPG010000085.1:0-2322 GCA_037442925.1 Candidatus Fraserbacteria bacterium
CACCTATTGCCTCGGCGGAGACAGGGTACTCCTCAACGCCCAGCGCGGCGATGCCCCCGAACATCTGCCCGGGGTTGACGAACCCCAGGATTACTTGATCTCCCTCAGGCGTCACCTGAGTGAGCTTCACCTGTCCCTGGACGAGCACGTAGAAAAGGGTAGCCGGGTCACCCTGCAGGAAGAAAAAGGTGCCGTCCTCGACCCGGCGCAAGCGGGCGGCCTGGATGACGACGGGCAGCTCCTGAAGGCTAAGACCCTGGAAGAGATGGATCTGCTGCAGGGCCTGAAGATTCTGGAGAGAAATGCTCGCGATAGGCATGGCCAAATTTTACCTTAAAATGAAGAAAAAAAGAAAATCTCTGCTGCCGCTCGCTTGACCTTCTCTTTCTACACGGGTATACTCAGATGGTACTCATCGAGACGGTGAAGCCGGCCGAGGACGGCTCGAACGACATCATCGTGCGTCTGTACGAATCGAAGCGAGCGGCCACGCGCTGCATACCGGCGACCTCTCTGCCCGTAGCCAGCGCTGCTCAGACAGACATGCTGGAGAATGTCCAGAGGGAGTTGCCATGCGAGGGGGGCAAGATCACCCTCGACTTCCGAGCGTTCGAGGTGAAGACGGTGCGCCTGCGCGGGGTGACGTAAGGGCGCAATGGAGGCTCATGATGAGACCAGAGTGTACTGACCAGGCAGCCCGCCCTGTGGTCGGCGTGGACCTGGGTGGGACTAAGATCCTGGAGGCCGTGGTGGACCCTGAGGGAGGCATCGTCTCCCGGGCTAAGGTGCGTACCCAGGCTGAGCGCCCGGTGGCAGAAGTCATCGCCAGCATTGCCGACGCGGTGCGGTCGGCCGTGGCAAAGGCCGGCTTGCAGATGCAGAATATCGGGGCAGTGGGCATCGCCGCGCCGGGTGTGCTGGACGCGGAGGCCGGTGTGGTGCGCTTCGCTCCCAACCTTCACTGGAATGATGTGCCACTGTCCGCTGCGCTGCACCAGCATCTCGGCGTGCCGGTCTATCTGGAGAACGATGTCAACATGGGCACGCTGGCCGAGCACACACTGGGAGCCGGTCGCGGCGTTAAAGACGTAGTGGGCATCTTCGTTGGCACCGGCATCGGCGGCGGTGTGATTCTGAACGGTCGCCTGCATCGTGGGCGCAACGGCAGCGCCGGTGAAGTTGGCCACATGGTTGTCCAGATCGGCGGCCCCCGTTGCGGATGCGGACGGCGCGGCTGCCTGGAGGCGCTGGCCAGCCGCACGGCCATCGTCCGTGACCTGACGGCCGCTATCGAAGGTGGCGCTGAAAGCGTGCTGCCAGAGCTGGTCAAGGGCGATCTGGATCGCCTCACCAGCCGCGCGCTGGCGGAGGCGGTGGCGCGGGGTGATAAGTTGACGATCTCTGTATTGAAGCGGGCTACCAGGAGCCTGGGGATCGGCATTGCAGGCATCGTCAACCTCCTGGGGCCGGAGATGATCATCCTGGGCGGCGGTGTGATCGAGGCGCTGGACGACACCTGGCTCGACCGGGTGCGCAAGGTGGCTCACAAGTACGCCATGCCCAACGCCATGGAGGGTGTCAAAATCATGCGGGCCCAGTTGGGCGATGACGCCGTGGTCCTGGGCGCGGCCGTGCTCGCTCGGCAGATGCTGCCTGGCCTGGCAATAGCAGTCAGCGATTTAGCGATCAGCGGTCAGCAGTCAGCAGTCAGCGGTCAGCGGTCAGCAGTTGGCTGAAAGCTGATAGCTGATGGCTGAAAGCTGATGGCTGGAGGCTGACGGCTGACTGCTTTATGGTGATCAGCGCGTGCGGGCTGCGTACGGCGCGCTGATGGTGCTGGCCCAGGAGGCCGGGTGACGCGAGGATGCGGTGAAGGGGAAACTCCCTGTGTCACCGCGTCTCCGTGTCCCTCTGTCTCTCCTCGCCTCTACTTGCGGGTAGCGGATTCTCTATGCAACTGAAGCGTCTGGAATTACAAGGTTTCAAAACCTTCGCCCTGCGCACGGAGTTCGTCTTTAACTCTGGCGTGACCGCCATCGTTGGCCCTAACGGAAGCGGGAAATCCAACCTGGCGGACGCCATCCGTTGGGTGCTGGGCGAGCAATCGTACAGCCTGCTACGCGCCCGCCGTACCGAGGACATGATCTTCGCCGGAAGCCAGCAGCGTGCTCGACAGGGTATGGCTCATGTCACCATCCTCCTGGACAATAGCACCGGCTGGCTGCCGCTAGACTTCTCCGAGGTCTCCATCACCCGCCGCGCCTACCGTTCTGGCGAAAACGAGTACCTGCTGAACGGTAGCCGGGTGCGGCTACGTGAGAT
>JBBIPG010000086.1:0-3528 GCA_037442925.1 Candidatus Fraserbacteria bacterium
TCGCCCAAGCGGCAAGCGGGCCCCCCCGACATCTGCACCGGCATGCACCAGCACGCGCACTTCGTCGCGCTTGCCGTCATTTCCGCGAAACACCCAACCCGTCATTCCCGCGCAAGCGGGAATCCACAGGGACACGATTCTGCATCCGGGCCCCACGACCACCATTCTCGTCATTCCCACGAAAGCACAAACCAGTCATTCCCTCCAAAGTACGAACTCGTCATTATCACCAAAGCCCAAACCCGTCATTCCCACGAAAGCGGGAATCCAGACAGACAAGCAGCTGAACGAGCGGAGCAGTAGCGGGGACACCTACCCGTCATTCCCGCGAAACCTGTCCTCGCGCAAGCTGGGAGCAGTTGTCACGCACATGCTTTCGAACCTTCCCCCAGCGCTGGAAGATGTCCCTGTAGCAGTAGGGGCACTCGCTGGGACGGGTCTCTTCCTTCCCCCAGACCTCCGGAAGCTGGAGAACGACGGCAGACATGGCAGGCTCCTCCTCTGCGAGCGACTACACTACCCAAAGCGGCTTTCATCCCTCAAAACCAACCATTTTCGTTACAAACACCTTTGGGCTGAAGTGATGCCCCAGCGCCCAGACCAGTATCCACCCGCGTGCGTATCGAGTACCCCCTCGCCGGCACCTCATGACCGGCAGGACAGACATCAGCACGGCGACGAATGAAATACCAACACTGCACAGCGGCCGGCCAGCCGCCTAGCGGAGGGGAGGATCAGACGAATGCCAAGGAAACAGCTTCTCGCCGCCCTCGTGTGCGTTGTCTGCGCTGGCGTCATCGTCGGATACGGCTCCGCTCGCGGGTCGCAGGCACCCGACAGCGGGCGCGTGCTGAGGGATGTCATGGTGCCCATGCGCGACGGCGTCAGGCTTGCCACCGACATATACCTGCCGCCCGGCAGGGGACCGTTTGCCGTACTGCTCGCTCGCACGCCGTACGACAAATCCGCCCTTGCGGGCATAGGGACCTCTCAGACTCGGTACGCCTTTGTGGCCCAAGACGTGAGGGGCCGCTACAAGTCCGAAGGCGAGTTCATCCCCTTCGCCGCCGAGGCACGCGACGGATACGACACGATCGAGTGGTGCGCGAAACAGCCGTGGTGCAACGGCAAGATCGGGATGTTCGGCGGATCATACGTCGGGTTCGTGCAGTACCTCGCCGCCGCGGAGTCGCCCCCTCACCTGACCTGCATCATGCCCATAGTGCCGCCGGCGGACATGTACGACACGGTCTATCAGGGCGGAGCGCTGAGGCAGGAACTGATCCAAGGCTGGATGATCGGCATGGCCGCATCCAGCAAGTATGCAAGGGCGAATCCAAGACCCACTCCCCCGGAGTGGGATGCATCCCGCTGGTTCTGGCATCTGCCTCTGGCCGACCCCGGCCCCCTCAGCTTGGGCGGCCCGAGCTATGAGATGGCATGGCACGAATACCTCGCCAACCCGGTCCGCAACAAGAAGTGGGACGAGCTCAACCTGCACAGGATGTACCCGCGCATCAAGGTCCCCTCGCTCGCCGTCGGCGGGTGGTTCGACATCTTCCAACAGCAGAATCTGGACACGTGGCGTCTGCTTCGCAAGCAGGGAGGCTCGACCGAGGCCCGCGCCTACCACCGACTCATCATCGGGGCGTGGACCCACGGCGTCGGTGCGAAGCCCGGCGATCGGGACTTCGGTCCGGACGCCGGCATCGACCTTGCCTCGCTCGCAAACCGCTGGTACGACCGCTGGCTGTCCGGCGTGCAGAACGGCATCGAGAACGAAGCACCCCTGCGCACCTTCACCATGGGCCGCAACAAGTGGGTTGACAGGCGGGAATGGCCACCGTCGAACACCGCACCCCTCCGCCTGTACCTCTCGAACACATCCGACGACATCAAGTCCGGCGTGCTGACAACGGCCAAGCCCCGCTCCGAAGCGCCGACCAGCTTCGTATACGATCCGAATGACCCCGTCCCCACCAACGGCGGCAACAACCTCATCGCCAAGTCCGGGGTAAGGGACCAGCGCGACATTGAAAAGCGCCCGGACGTCCTGCTCTTTACGACGGCCCCGCTGGAGGAGGACGTGGAGGTCGCAGGCAGGATGACAGTGCGGCTGTACGTATCCTCCTCCGCGCGAGACACCGACTTCGCCGCCAAGCTGGTGGACGTTCTGCCCGACGGCACGGCCTACAACGTAGCGGACGGCCTGATCAGGGCCCGCTGGCGCAGTCCACGCAGGCAGTCGCTCATCGAGCCGGGACGTGCGTATGCTTTGGACATCGACCTGTGGTCGACCAGCACGGTCTTCCAGAAGGGGCACAGGATCAGGCTGGAGGTATCAAGCAGTAACTTCCCGCGGTTCAACCGCAATCCGAACACCGGACGGTCCATCGAGACCGAGACCCGGCTTGTAAAGGCCACCAACACGGTCTTCCACGACGCCAAGCGGCCATCGTGCCTTGTCCTGCCGGAAATCAGTGAGCAGGCCGGCACCGGCCCGCCGGCGCCGATCCGGCCACTGCGGCACTGTCAGCGGCTGATGGCCTTGCCGGCGCCCGGCCGGTGCCGCCCCAATGCTGTGCCCAGCCAGTGCGCGGCTGTGCCCACAACCATGCCTATCAGCAGGTTGCCGGTTACCGCGCCGACGACGCCAACCAGACCTGCTGTCTCGGCATATGCACGACTCGGCAGGCCTCGCGCGGAGAAGGAGGGCTGTATCCCCACGTAGGCCAGCAGGGCCGAAAGGAGCGGCCGCGGAAACGCGGCGAAAAGCGGCACCGCATCGCGGCCCAGCATCACAGCCACAGCAACAAGGGCCAGACCAATCACGGGGTTCGCCCGCCACGTCCTCGCGCCCAGCCTGTAGTGCGCGGTCAGTCCCCCGGAGCCGTGGCATACCGGCATCCCTCCCAGCCATCCCGCCGTCAGGTTCGCCACCGCCAGCGAGGCGCATATCCGCCGCGGCGTCACTCTGTCTGCCGCGTTCGGGAAGTACCGCGAGGCGGCATCGCAGGTCGCCACCACCGAGTTGCCCAGTGTCAGCGGAAGCTGGGGTATGGTCAGCGCTGTCAGCGCCGCCAGCATTTCCGCGCCGGTCGGCAGGCGGGGCATCAGACTGGGCACTTCCCACCGCGGTGCCATCTCTCGGCAGTGCAGACCCGCCCATGCGAACCCAACCGCCGCCAGCGCCAGCCCTGTCGGCATGCGGCGCGAGAAAAGAGCCAGAAAGGCCAGCGCGCCTCCGGCTACAAGAATATCCACGGCGGATGGAGACAGCATGCCCCAAGCGCTCTTCACAAGCAGAAGCCCTACACCGAGCTGGACTCCCCGGACTATCGGAAGTGGGAACAGGATATCCAGCCGTGCCGCCGCGCCGGATGCGGCAAGCATAAAGAGCACAGCGCCCATCCAGAGGGCTGTCGCTGATACCACGGGACCGGGCAGGCCGAGTGATATGGCGATGGCGGACGCGGCCTTGAGGGGCTGAACCGGCATCGGCACGCCGAACCAAACCCCGGCCGCGAT